>DGQO01000168.1 GCA_002400445.1 Chitinophagaceae bacterium UBA4412 | reverse complement strand
CCTGGTGCGATGGTACGGGTAATGGTACCTGTGCAACCTAAAGCATCCGTAAACAAAATCACATAAGTGCCAGGTGTAAGATTTGAAAATATATTGGATAGCTGCGCCGGTCCTCCATTGGCAGAATAATTATAAGGAGGAAGGCCCGTAGATGGTGTTACGGTAATGCTTCCGTTGTTTACTCCCGGGCAACTTGCATTCGTAGATGTGGCAGTAGCCGTGAGGCTACCTACCACAGATACGGTGCGGGTAATACTATTACGGCATCCGCCAGCATCAGTAGCCACGATGGTATACGTATTTGCGGCAAGGTTTGTAAATAGGCCTGTGGTATTGCTAATGGCCCCAGGATTTAAAACATAGGTTACCGGTGCAGTACCGCCGGTTGTCGTTACGGTTATTGAACCTAGAGCCACCCCACAAGTAGTAGAGGTAGCGGTTGCAGCAATAGGCAATGCATCTTTAAGCACTCTCACCGTATCCAGGCTATACATGGTTTGTGTGGGATCATTCAATTGTGCATACGTATTCTTAATCACATAAGTAGTGAGGGTATTTCCCGGAGGACAGACATTGGGGAAATTCCATGATAACGTGTTGGCATCAATTCTCACTGTATCTCCCGTGGCCAGGGTTGTACCTGATCCATCAAGGAGTTCAACACTACGCCACAAGGATGGCCCACCCGTAGGGATAAATCTCCATGTTTCATGCATACCAATAGAACCCCAGGCGGGATCAGTCATGCGGCGGTTGGGAGGCATTATGCCCTTGGTGCGGGTGAAGTCCTGCAGACCTACCATGGCATGACCACCTTGCCATGTTGAGCAAATCTGCATATCTTCTATGGTAACTTCTATGATACAACTACCCTCGTGCAATACAATCTGGTGGGTATTTTCAATCAAATTCGTACAGCCGGTATGGTAAAGTGGAACCTTGTAAAAACTTAATATCCACTTTCGGTTTGGTGCAGTGCCAATCGTTTGGTACTTAATCTGCATATTGGGTGAAGTCGTTTCAGATGGATCAAGATCATGGTAGGGCCCCATGATCAGTGCCCGATCATAAGAGGCAGTGGGTAAGTTTCCTCTATCCTGGTAGTGGCTGAAAGCGTCTGCGAGTGAAACGTCAAAAGAAACATATCCATTGGCACTTGCCACAAGTGAGTTGTAGGTAGTGCCATAAAATTTGAAAGGAAAAGGCAAGGGTATTACAGAAGAATATCTGTCATCTATAGTAAGGTTCGTGGAAGGCCCGGGAGCTCCGGGAGGCGTGTAAGGCAGGCACACCGAGTTATACGAAATATTTGTAAAGGTATAGTCATTACCTACTTCTCTTGTATCAGGAAATTTTGCGGAGAGGGTAAAGCAGTTTACACCGCAGCCTAAGACCGTATCCCGTGGGCAGGTGTAGGAAAGATTCTGTGATTTTGCAGTATAGAAAAATAAAAATAAAAAGGCCGACAGTAGAATTGATCTCATGCGTGGTTTTGTTATTTAAGCCGAAGGCGCATTGAAAATAGAAAAAATTATTGTATCTGAGATGTTTGCTTTCTCAAGTGTAGAAAAATAAATAAGGTAGGATACTGTTTGGGAATCATCGACAAAAGGGCTTATACCAGCATCAAAACTAAAATGGCATTCTGTACACTAGCGTGATTTTTTATACAACTTAGTGTTACACAAGGGTGAATATATTTACCATGTTTAACTATTATGTACCTGGCATTTTGGGTTTATTCTTGAAGGACCGATGGAGTAGATGGCAGCAGGCCAAATATAAAACCGGCCCTATAGAAAAAATACTACAGCGCCGGCTAAGGAAAATGATGGTAAAGGAGGAGATGGGTTTAATAATTCCAGCGTACGAAAGCCTCCATTGCTGCATACTGCGTCATACCGAGCTGGGCNNTTCTGGGATTGGTGAATAAATATGCCATGTCTTTTTTTCATGACCTGGTCTGGGCTCATGGGCACCGCCATTTCAATTTCTGTAATATCCCACTCCTGCCAGGCGCCTTTATACAACCATAGCCAGCAGTCGTTCAACCAATCTGCGCCTTGTTCTTTAAGTCTGACTAATGCTGTTTGCACCACGTCGAAACAAACTTTATGTGTTCCATGCGGATCAGCAAAATCTCCCGCACAAAACACCTGCTGTGGTCTCAGTTTATCCAGCAACTCCATGGTAAGTTGCACATCGGCTTCGCCCATCGGATTTTTTTCTATGGTACCTGTTTCATAAAACGGCAGGTTCATAAAATGAATCTGATCATCTGCCAGGCCCACATATTTGCAGGTGGCTCTTGCTTCACAGCGGCGAATCAAACCTTTGATTGCACGGATATCTTCAGTATCTTTTTCTGTAGATTTTTTATGGCTTAGGAATGCTGTAGCAGCTTCTAATATTTCATGGCTTTTGCTATGATCCATGTCAAACATATTTTCAAAGCCTACAGCAAAATCTAAGAAACGGGTTACAAATTCATCCGTTACTGCTATGTTTCCGCTTGTTTGATAAGCCACATGCACATCATGTCCCTGGTCGTGCAAGCGCATGAAAGTGCCACCCATGCTAATGATATCATCATCAGGATGCGGAGAAAAAATGAGACATCTTTTTGGATAAGGCGTACTTCTTTCCGGGTGGGTTTGCCTTGCATAAGTTTGCTTGCCCCCGGGCCAGCCGGTGATACTGTCTCGCAGCATATAATAGACCTGCAGGTTAATCTCGTAAGCGTCTCCTTTTTCAGTTACCAAATCATTCAAGCCATTTTCATTGTAGTCATGATTGGTAAGGCTCAGCAGTGGTTTATTTACTTTTAATGCCAGGTTAATCACTGCTTTTTTTATCATCGCTTCATCCCACTCACATTCTCCGGTAAGCCAGGGAAACTTAAAACGGGTAAGTTCGGATGCTGCTGGTTTGTCTATCACAAAGAGACAATCATCATGGTTTTGCAGCAAAGAAGCAGGGATGTCTTCGGTGTCATCTTTTTCAACAGCTTTTTGAATGACGGGTGCTTTCGTTTCACCCCAGCCCATTAAAATAATTCGCTTTGATTTTAAGATGGTTTGAATACCCATGGTGATGGCCATCCGGGGCACCTGGCTCATGTTGCCAAATTCATATGCGTTGGCAAGTCTTGTGCTATCGTCCAGGGTTACAAGCCTTGTTTTAGAATAAATACCACTACCCGGCTCGTTAAAGCCGATGTGTCCATTTTGGCCGATACCCAATATTTGTAAATCGAGCCCACCGGCGGCTTCTATTTTTCTTTCGTATTCCCTGCAATGTTCTTTCACCTGGTCTTTAGGAATCATCCCATCTGGCACATGGTAATTATTGGGATCAATATCAGTATGCTCAAATAAATATTTACGCATAAAATAATGATAGCTCTGCAGCGCATCTTTATCCATTGGGTAATATTGATCCAGGTTAAAGGTGATAACATTTTTAAAACTTAAGCCGTCTTCCTTGTGCATACGCACCAGTTCGGCATACATTGTTTTAGGCGTAGAGCCAGTAGCCAGCCCAATGACCGCTTTTTGACCATCAGCTGTTTTTTCAGCAATGAGGCTTGCTATTTCTTTAGCTACAAAAACAGACCCGTCCAGGGGTGTTTCAAAAATTTTTACAGGGATAATTTCCAATGAGTCCGTGTAGTCAATTCTCGTCATGGGAGATGTTTAATAAGATAAAATAATGAGAGCAATTGTGATGTATAAATTATTTGATAAAAACGGGTATTTTAATTAACCGCTATTTCATGCACCATCAGCCAAGCTGGCTTGCCTGCACCTGCCTGTCCTTCTGGAATTATTCCCAGCGGGCGGGCAATCACTTTCACGAATCTTGCCTGGTCATTACCGTTTATTGCATAACTAAGAAAACGCTGTGTATTGCTGCTGTTTGTGCTGCCAAAATTGTGATAGGTTATTCCATCTTCACTAAGCAAAACATCTACCGAGGCAGGTGGATGAATCCAGCTTGGCTTTTGCTCAAAAGCATATAGGGTTACATTTTGAACAGGCATTGATTTGCCAAGATCAATGATGGCCTCCATATTTGAGCCGGAAAAGCCTAGAATGTCTTTGGAGCGTAATAAACCTTTGTCACTGATCACCCCATCTACAAGCGTGAATGCGCCATTACCGGGGTAGCCTTTGGAGGCTGGTGTAACTAATGTAATTGCCCTGCCTGTGGCTTTATTAAAAGAAAGCTTTTGAGAGAAGGTAACGCCATCTGCGGTAGCATTCACCACGGTTACTCCAGGTCTGATCCATTGGGGTGCAGTATAGCTCCATACGGAATCTCCATTGTTGAAATTAATACTGATAGGAGAGTTCATTTTTGAAGTGAGCGTCCAAAGCAGGCCTTCATTATTTTGCGCTGGTCCTAAACTCGATTGCAAACCAAAATAGGCATTGCTGTAATTGATGCCAGCAGCTTTCAACCTGCTTATAGCAGCGGGAAGTTTCTTTTCAAAGGCTGTCCAGTTTTTATTTTCTTTTGCGGTCCATTGCACTTCGCTCAAAGCCAGCAGGCGTGGGAAAAGCATGTATTCTACTTTAGACCAGTTCTTCATATATTCCGTCCACATATTTGCTTGCGCACCCAGTATATATTTTGCCTTGCCTGCATCAAGCACATTCGGTACAGGCTCGTAACTATACACTTTCTCCAGTGGCACATAGCCACCAATTGTCACACTGTC
>DGQO01000046.1:860-2691 GCA_002400445.1 Chitinophagaceae bacterium UBA4412 | reverse complement strand
GAGCCTGAACTCTCTGCAGTAATTAGTGGCGAAGCGCCCGGCCCGCATCCATTGCAAGGATTGGGAGCAGGTTTTATTCCTTCCATTTTAAATACAGCTATACTCAATGGCACCATAAAAGTGGGTAAAGATGCAGCCTTTGAATATGCACAGCGATTGGCAAGAGAGGAAGGTATTTTAGGCGGTATTTCTACGGGTGCATCGCTTGCGGCTATAGCACAAAAATTGGCAGAGATTCCTGAAGGTTCAAAAGTGCTCACATTCAATTATGATACGGGTGAGCGTTATTTTTCTGTAGAAAATTTTTTCGCATAAATATTAGCATTACTTGGCATTAACTGAAGCGATATTATCAGAGGCAGAAAAGCAGGCCGATGTGCAAAACAGGCTTTTCCCGCTTTTTTTGCAACTGGATGAAGTGTCTGTGTTGGTGGCGGGTGGCGGTGTTGTAGCGCTGGAAAAGCTGCGCCTGCTACTGCGTTATGCCAGCAATGCGATGGTAACTGTGGTGCATCCCGTGCTGGATGCCCATATCGTTTTACTTGCAGAAGAATACCCTGGAATTACCTTGCAGCAGCGGGAAGTGCAGGAAGAAGATATTACGCAGGCTGATGTGATTTTTGCGGCTTATGAAGATGAAGAAAAAAATGCAGAATTGTGTGTGCTGGCCCGCAACAACGGCCGGCTGATTAATGTGGCCGGCCTGCCGGAACTAAGCAATTTTTATTTGCCCGTGGTACATAGCAAGCATCCAGGGCATAAGTCCGGGGCGGCTCCCAGCGCTATAAAAGATTTGCAACAACTCATTGCAGAGAATGGTATTCCCGCTAGCGTAAAGGAGATAGAAAACCTGGCTACAGAACTTGCCCGGGTGGCTGCCCAAAGCCGGGAAAAGGAAAAGCGGTCCAGGCTGCATTGGATGAGAATAAGCACCTATTCCATTATTGGTTTTGCCCTGATGATAATTGGGCACGTCATTTTTTCCTACATCTCGGTGCCAGCTATATGGCAGACCACATCGGATTTTTACGGCAGCTTAAATAAAAACTTTCCGTGGATGGTGCTGGCCGGCTTTATTGCACAAATGGTAGATGGTGCGTTGGGTATGGGTTATGGCGTTACAAGTGCAAGTATCCTGTTGTCTACAGGCATAAGCCCTGCGGCCATCAGCGGTAGCATTCACACGGCAGAAATGTTTGCGAGCGGAGCTTCCGGTTATAGTCACTATCGTTTTGGAAATGTAAATAAAAAACTTTTTCGCATCCTGGTTATTCCGGGCGTAATCGGGGCCATCGCAGGTGCATTGCTGCTGGTGTTCCTGGGGGAAAAATATGCAGGTTATGTACGTCCGGTAATGGCTTGTTATACTTTGTTGTTGGGTTTTAAAATATTATATTCTGCATATCGTACCATTAAACAGCCTAAGAAATTTAAACGCTATGCTGGGCTTGCCGGTGTTGGTGGATTTTTAGATTCGTTTGGTGGTGGTGGCTGGGGACCCATTGTAACAACCACACTGATTACAAAAGGGCGCAGTCCAAGATTTGTAATTGGCACGGTGAGTCTCACAGAATTTTTTGTTACGCTGGCCAGTGCATTTTCATTTTTTATTTTACTGGGCGTTACGCATTTGCAAGTGATAGTCGCCCTCATTATCGGCGGCTTGATTGCAGCGCCACTCGCCGCAAAACTTGCAGGCAAACTGCCTCGTAAATTATCACTGGTGCTGCTGGGTATCCTGGTTATTTTCTGGAGTTGTAAGATTCTGCTCACGCTTTTGTGAGGTTTGAATTCCGTTACAGCATTTCCTCTTTTTGCCAATCGATAAAAT
>DGQO01000046.1:0-678 GCA_002400445.1 Chitinophagaceae bacterium UBA4412 | reverse complement strand
CTTTTCTTTGTCTGGCTCTGTTTGCATTTTTACCATGATGCTGTAATTGCGGTAGCTGAGCATACCGATAGCTCTTGCTGCTTTCAAGCCATTAGTGCCCCCTGCTCTTGTACCATTATTCCAGCTTTGATCCGCTTCGATAGCAAGGCGTTGTGCAGTATGCACCGCAATGCCCCAGGCACTTTCTGTGGCCGATGTGGCCAGGAGAAATAAACTGCAGATAACAGCCGGCTCCATTACAGCCCACTCCAGGGCCTGGTAGCCACCCATGCTACCTCCTACTAAAATCTGGATATTTTTAATGCCAAGGTGCTCCCGCAAAAGGATATGCGCNNCTGCTGCCATAGCAGGATCCGAGAATATTAGCACACACTACAAAGTATTTATCCGTATCAATTGGCGCACCTGCACCTACGAAACCGGGCCACCATGCGCTCACTTCCGCATTGGCAGTAAGTGCATGACACACCCACACCACATTGGAACCATCATGGTTCAGGCTTCCATAAGTGTGATAAGCAATCTCTAAACCTGGAAGGGAGTTGCCGGCCTCCAGGTGAAAAGGTTTATCCAAAACAAAAGTCTTCATTCGCTAAATCTTGAGCATGCAAAGTAAAGCTAAGCATGGGTTACATTTGTAAAGAAAATTGCGGCGAGGCTGCTACTCATCATTTTTTT
>DGQO01000044.1:41359-45328 GCA_002400445.1 Chitinophagaceae bacterium UBA4412 | reverse complement strand
TAAAGTAAGACAGAGAAGTAAGAGCTTTCTTGATCACTTCAGCCAGGCAAAGCTCTTTTTTAATAGCCAGGAACCACACGAACAAGATCATATTTTAAATGCGCTTAGTTTTGAGCTGGGCAAAGTAGAGAGTATTGCCGTAAGAGAAAGAATGCTTCATTTTCTATTGCAGATAGATGAGGGCCTGGCTGCTGCAGTTGGCCATCATATTGGCTTGCACGTTCCCAAGACTCTTGCCACTCCATTGAATCAGCAAGTGCCGGCCGATGCAAATCCAGCAGATTACGCATCTGTTGTAAAGGAACCTTTGTTGCCAAAATCTTCTGCACTAAGCATGGCACATACCGTCAATAATTCAATACTCACCAGGAAGATAGCCATCCTGGTAGCAGATGGTGTGAATACAAAAAATGTGTTGGCCATGCAGAGAGAATTACGGTCAAAAGGAGCAGCTTCAGATATCCTGGCACCTCGCTTTGGTTTTATTAAAGGTGAAGAGGAGGGGGCTGAACCTCTTCCGGTGGACAAAAGCCTGATGACTACTGCCTCAGTATTGTACGATGCGGTGTACGTACCTGGTGGACAAAATAGTATTGCTACAATTGCAGCAGATGCTGATGCCATTCATTTTCTAAACCAGGCATTTAAACATTGCAAGGCCATTGCGGTAGATGAGGAAGTATTGCCTGCTTTAAAGGCCACGTATTTTTTTGGGAAACTTCCGCCAGATCGTAGTGCAGATGCCGAGATAGCAGATGGTATTATTATTTCTTCAAACATAAAAGATCTCACCACAGGTTTCATTGATGCTGTTGGGCATCACAGGTTTTGGCATAGGGAAAAGCCAAGGAAAATACCGGCTTGATCCTTTTGCTAGTGGAGTATAATTCGCAAATTTAATTCAATAAAAAAGCCCTGTTCTGCTTTAGAACAGGACTCTTTTTTTAATCAGTGATTTTTACTTTCAAAATATTCCCGGGTTCTTTCTTAGATCCTTCATTTGAAATGAAACATATTTGCTGGCTCTTATAAGGTAATGCCTTCAGGCTCGGAGAAATCTTTTTATTTACATCGTGTACACGCTGTATATTGTCTTGCTTTATTCAGTGTCAACAATTTTGCATGTGGTTCATCCATGAAATGCAGATCTTCATTTGATGAACGTATAGCTATGCCAGGGAGCTTGAAAGTATCGCCTTGTTTACCCCGTCTTGTCATCCGGATCAGTTAACTTTTTTGATTGAGCAGAACCCCTGTGCCTTAAAAAAATAGATAAGGTTACCATACAAAAGACAGCAAGAAATTCGCTTTGCCAATTTTGGAATGATTCAAACCAAAGACGACTGTTTCCGAGATAGGCCCGCATCGTTACGGTGTGTTCCCCTTGCTGTGCCTGCTGCAGGTTATAATCTTTACAACTGCCATACCAATGGAGGCAAAAAGACAAAAGGAAAAGAATATAAAAGCTGATACTTAAGGAGTAGCTATATACATAGCGGATGAACCTGCCTTTTTTCAAAGGCCATGGAAGTTTTTGGTTTGATGCCGGCTTAATGTTGATTTCTTCACTTGGTGCATCTGGATCATTGGATTCAGCCGAGCCTTTTTGAAACAGAAAGGCAGACAGCAGTACAAACATTCCCATCTGCAGAAATTCGCTCTCCCAGTTTTCAAAAGTACTCTCTATGAAGTGACCGGTACCCAGGTAATGTATGAATGCTAAGTTCGGTTTTCCCATCTCTACCAGTTCTTTGTTGTGTTGTACAAAGCCGGTGTACGCCTGTGCCCCCAGCAACAAGAGGAAAATAATCAGGAGGACAATGGAGAGCCCATTATTTTTAAGCGCTCTGGGTAGGTTCATGTAATTTCGATTTGATAACAGTTTTCAATAGGAGTCTTCTCCATTCGTCTGAAAAGTTTTGAATGTTCATCCGGTAATGCTTGTAGCCATTCTAATTCAAGCGAAGTGCCAAATTTGAATTGGCTACCTGATTTGCGTAAATGAAAAGATATTAAGTTTTTGATGCTCAGGCACAGTTATTGAATTTTATAGGCCAAACACTTAAAAATAATTGTATGTTGATCTCTTTCCTTACCCTTGTTGCGATTTTTATTATACTCGCCTCTTTCCTCTATCTGAATACCCGTGAGACTTCAGCGGAAAAACGGAGCCTTAGAAAGCTTTGGAGATTGTGGAGATAATTTTTAGAAACTAAATGCCTTGTTGACCTTGTAATATAGGCCCGCTTCCAATATAAAATTGTCGGACAGAGTTATTCTTCCGGCAATTTGCTTTCCCGAGACGCTCCAAATTATTTGAGAATCAAGAAAGCTGGATTAAGACTTATAAAAAACGGGCATCGTAAAGACGCCCGTTTCATAATTTGTGTGGGAGGATTTAGCTCATAATTGATTTGGCTGCATAATCTCTTCCTTCGTTCACTTTCTTCTCTGTGCTAGACTTTGCACTGTTTACCATGTTGCCTAATTCATCTTTTACATAATTGCCCAGGTCACCCACTTTGGTTTTCACCATGTCGCTAAGGTCATTTCCTTTTTCGGCCAGCTTGTTCCTAAATTCTTTCCCTTTATCAGTTGCAAAGAGAAGCCCGATTACTGCTCCCGCAGCAGCTCCGATTAACAATCCTGAAATTATTTTTTTCTGATTCATGATGTTTGTTTTTTATGATGAAAAAATTAATGTCTGTTTCTGGGCAACTCCCGCTACATTGGTGATTTAAATACCCGGTAATTGACCTTTTTTTGAGTTAGCAATTGCCTGGCATCCATTCCCTGGCGAATTAGTTAACGGACCCTACAGTAGTACTCAAAATATAGTGCCAGAAATAGCCAAATCCGAATAGTCTTGTAAGTATAGAGGCAGATTGTATCGAAACTCATTATTTCCGATTCCCAATGAAAGCGATCAGCGTATCACTTATCTTTTTTAAAATGTCTGACACGGTACATGATATCCTGGCACGTCTGTCCATTACCGCCGGTAATGAGCAGCTTCATATCTTAAGTTTGAGAGAACTACGGTCTATATTTTTTGCGGCAAAAGGAAGAGAGAGGTATTATTTAATTAAACCATTTTTTCTTGTGGGCAATATTAATGGCCTGTGCCCGGCAGCTTACGTGCAGTTTTTCATAAATGTGCGCTGCGTGCTTGCGCACGGTAAGCGGCGAAATAAATAGTCGTTCACCAATTGATTTATAGTTTCTTCCACTCACCATTTCTTTAAGTACATCCATCTCCCTGTCGCTGAGGCCGGCGTTGCCGCTTTCAATTTTTTCATTTTCATCGTTTTCCTGGTAGGCATGTACGGGCATCTGGCGCAGCAGTTCCATCGCTTTTCGGGCAATGGCGGGATTCATAGGAATACCATTGTATTCAAATACATTCGTGATAGCATCAATGATATTTACAGCGCTGTCTTCTTTCAATAAATAGCCGCTTGCGCCAGCCTTGATGGATTCAAAAATTCGATTGGTATCTTCAAACACTGTGAGTACAATAAACTTAATTTGGGGATAAGATGCACTGGCAATGCTTATAGCTTCGATGCCATCTAACTCTGGCATTTCCAGGTCCATTAAGACAACGTCTGGTAATGGCGTAGCCGTTTTTAATGCAGCCAGGAACTCTCTCCCGTTCTTTGCTTCAAAGCATAGCTTTATCTCTTTATAGTCCGTAAGCTTATCTTTTACTACTTCCCGGTTTATTTGTTTGTCGTCTACGATGGCAACTTGTATTGGCATAATTCAAAAATCTAATATTTCTAAAATATAAGCAATACTCTCTTAAGAGCATTTCTATAATTCTGCAATGCAAAAGATGGTTCCTTTTCCTGGCACTGATCTGCGGGATAGCCTCACGCCTGCCTGGGCCGCCCGCCACTCCATATTTTCAAGCCCGTTACCGTATTTTATGGCATTGGTGTCAAATCCTTTCCCATTATCGCTAAG
>DGQO01000044.1:28920-41238 GCA_002400445.1 Chitinophagaceae bacterium UBA4412 | reverse complement strand
TTCAGGATCCAGATGGTTTCCCTGAGGCTGCTCAAAATTTCGTTTGCGTTGTCCTGCATTTGGTTCAGTTCTGGCGAGGTTCGGTCTTTGAGTTTTAATTTTTCAATATTGGCCAGCAAGGCGGATGTGTAAGCGCTGCTGGTATCATGCAGGTCCCGGCTGATGCGCTGCCGCTCTTTTTGTTCTGCCTCTGCCACAGCCCTTTCGCTGGCTTGCAGTAATTCCATTCTCTCGAGTTCCTGTTGCAATTTATTTTTACGGTGATAGTTATAGATTAGCATAGCTACAACCAATACCATAAAGGAAATACCGCCAAGAAGAATCTTGTTTTGGGTGATAGTATTTTTTTGCTCTTGTATTGTTTTTTCTTTTTTAGCCGTTTCATACACCAGGTTCAATTCTTCAATCCCCCTGTTTAGCGCCACATTGTCTAAAGTATTTTGGATGATTTTAATAGAGTCGCTATAGCGCATTGCCGCAGGATAATCCTTAGATATTTTTGCCAGTTGGTACAGGTTCGTGTAACAGGATAGGCTGGTGCGTGGCTTTCCAATGCGGTTACTAATTTCCAGTGCCCGAAGGTTATAATACTTTGCTCTTTCCAGGTCGCCTTTGTGCAAAAACATAGTACCAATATCGTTGTAATTGGCAGACATGTTATCCGGGTTTCCTGCTAATGAATCCGCCATCAGGGAAGCTTTGAAAAAGTAAAGCGCCGAATCATAGGCTTTCAGTTCAGTAAGGCAGAGTGCTTTGTTATTGTAAAAAGGGCTGATGAATCTTTCAGCAAAATTATGCTGGTTGCTGATCACATAGTTATCAATAGCAAGGGCGCTGTCCAACTGTCCTTGCTCCCCATAGATATTGGCCAGGGTGTGGAGGATGACCATTTTCGTTTGGTTATCTATGGTAGCCGTCGTTTCCTTGATAATGCTTTTTGCCCTGTCTATATCTCCTTTTGCCTGGAAGATCCTTGCCAGCGCAAGGTTTGACTTACTAATAGCTATGGGATAGTTTAGTTTTTCGTATCCGGCTTTAGCAGTGAGAGCATCTTTTACCGCCTCATCGTACTTGCCTAAACTGTTATGCAAATCGCTTAAAAATAAATAGGTACAAAGGCGCAGAGAATCATAGGCAGCATGGCCCTCAAAATTATTTCCTGCCTGCTCCATAAACTGTATGGCCAGGCCGTAATTGTCTGTTCTTGTAAAGTAAGCCCCTTTAATGAAATTATTTAATCCTTTGTACACCGCTTCGGGGCGTTCTGCCAGTAGCGAATCGGTGTGTTTTACAACCTTCAATAATTCTTGTGTGCTGCCCTGGTTTTGCGATTGGTATTGCTTGATGATTTGGTCTCTTAATTCATCCCCCGCTGGCATTGGTCCGCTGCAGGAAAGCAGGTAAAAACTGAAGAGGTATAACAGTCGATTTTTCATACCGGTAAAAGTTGCAAGGCTCAAAATAGACCAATCTTACTGTCTCGTAAAATTTACTGTTCAAAATACTCTCGGGAGAGTATTGTATCTGTAGGCATCGAAGGTCATTTTTGTAGCCTAAAATAAAAATCAAACAATGAAAAAAAAATTCCTCCTTTTCGTTTTTGCGCTCACTGCAGCGTGTGGTTCATTTGCCAATAACGTGGTTGTTTCTTCCGTATCGCTCGGGCCTAAGGTAACTACCGGTGCTCTCGCTACGCATTATACCAGGGTGAATTATGATATCACCTGGGAAAATAGCTGGCGCACAAGCACCAATGAAAGTAATTATGATGGCTGTTGGATTTTTGTAAAGTATCGCAAACAAAGCACTTCTGCCTGGCAGCATGCAACCATTAATATGGCAGGCCAAACTGCACCTACAGGTAGCACGATCAAGACGGCGGCAGATGGCAAGGGTGTATGGATGTACCGCAGTGCAGATGGTATAGGCACTGTAACCTGGGCTGGTTCTGGCCTGCGTTGGGATTATGGTGCGGATGGTGTCCTCGATAATGAAAACGTAGAAGTGCGGGTGTATGCAGTAGAAATGGTTTTCGTTCCACAAAGCCCGTTTAATCTTGGAAATGCATCGGCGGAAAATGGAAAATTCCGGGATGGCCTTGTAAATACCTGGTTCCCCGTGCTGAGTGAAGATGCCATTACCTGTGGTACTGGTGCCGGCGAACTAAGGGCCGATTTATATTTTGATGTAAGTGGTACCATACCTGCTGCCTTTCCCAAAGGGTATAATGGTTTTTGGACAATGAAGTACGAATTTAGTAATCAGCAGGTAGTAGATTTTCTGAATACTTTGGATCAAACCAATGCAAATGTTAGAAACAGTGTAGGTGCTACCGGTTCTGTTCCAAATATGATCGTTTCATTTCCAGAAAGAGCCGCAGACTTATTAAATGTAGCAAATTTCCTGGCCTGGATTGATTGGGCAGCTATGCGCCCCATGACGGAACTGGAATATGAAAAAGCTTGCCGCGGTGGAAATAATATACCGGTACCCCTGGAGTATGCCTGGGGTAACACTACGATTAGCGGAATCAGTTCACCCTCTAATACGGGCCTTGCCAATGAAACCTGGGCAAATGGTAATGCAAACTATGCGGGCAACCCGGCATTTGCTATGCGCACCGGTGCATTGGCTACAGCATCAAGTAATCGCACAAGTAGTGGGGGCACATTTTACGGAATTATGGAGATGAGTGGAAACTTGTTTGAGCTGGTAATAACTGCTGGCAATGATGCAGGAAGGTCTTTTGATGGAAAAAATGGAGACGGTATACTTACGGCTACTGCGGAATCAAACACGCCTAACTGGCCATCTGTTACAAACAATTTGGCTATGGTAGTAAGAGGCGGAAATCTTTTTAGCGGCATTGCAGAACTGCAGATATGCGACAGAAGTAATGGCTTCTTAGATTATAGTTCTAACTATGGCAACCGGGGTGGGCGTGCCACACGCACAGCAGAATAATTCTCTTTTCATCTTTTAAATCAATGACATGAAAAGGAAAATCGTTTTTATTTTCTGTTTGTGGGTGCAAAGCATTTGTCTTTTTGCACAGCCGCCTAATAATGCCATTTTCAAAGGTGGGGCAGGTGATGGATGGAGTGCAAGCTCCTTTGCACTTGCAGGCGCTAATATCTTTAAAGGCCGGATAGGTGACGGCTGGAGCAGCCAGGGAAATAACCTTGCCGCCAATACAATTTTTAAAGGAGGACGTGGTGACGGATGGAACTTTAGCAGTTTCTCCATAGTCTCCAATTCAATCTACAAGGGTGGGAAAAGTGATGGATGGAACTTTGCCAATTTTTCCATCGCCTCTAATGCAATCTATAAAGGAGGTAAAGGCGACGGCTGGAACTTTGCATTGTTTGCCCCTGCACCTAACAATATTTTCTTTGGAGGGGTTGGTGATGGATGGTCTAAAATTGTTTATCCACTTGGTCCGCTTCCCTTGCAATTGCTCAGCTTTACGGGAGAGCCACAGGGGAAAAATAATTTACTGAAATGGAGTACCAACCAGGAAATAAATACTTCCTACTTTGAATTGGAGCGCTCCGCAGATGCGAGTCATTTTATCGCTATTAAAAAAGTAATGGCTGCGGGTATGAGCAATTTGTCTCGCAATTACAACAGCCTTGATGAAAAGCCCCTGGCAGGAAATAACTTCTACCGCTTAAAAATGGTGGATGCTGATGGCCTGTTTACCTATAGCAACATTGTGCTGCTGCGCAATACCGATAGTGGGGTTTTGCTTTCGGTATTTCCAAATCCAACTGCAGACAGGTTAAATATAAACCTGGCAGGAATGATTAATACGGCAATGCAGGTTGTTGTACTGGATAATGCGGGAAGGGTAATGATGCAACAAAATGCGCAGAGCAGCAGTGCCATCAGTCTTGATGTGAGCAAATATCCGGCAGGTGTGTACCTATTGAAATTAAGGTATAACGATAAAGAAGAAGTCATTCGCTTTATTAAAGCCAAATAGTTTTCAGGGGGATTTTTAACTCGGGGCTTCTCTGCAGGGAGGAGCCCCTTTTTTGTTGTGCCATGAAGTTCAAGGTGTGCCCCATTTTGTACAAATGCTGAAGGGAGTNNTGACACAACGATGCCGGGCAAAATAACTAAAGCCGATATCCAAAAAAGTTTTCCCGTTTAAAACATCTAAATTAGTTGAAAGCGCCCGGTGTAGAAGCTGGATGGTACAGTTATCGCTTCATTTACAATTCAACTATTTAGCAGTATGCTTCCATTCTATCAGCAAGAGATAAAACCGGTTTTAGAATATTTTAAAAGTTCTGCTTCAGGGTTAAGCAGCAGCGCTGTGCAAGCGCTACGGCAGCAGTATGGACCCAATGCACTTACAGAGGCAAAACGCAAAACAAAATGGGCCATCTTAATTTCCCAGTTTACAGATGTGATGATTATCATTCTCCTGGTGGCTGCCATTGTATCTTTTGTGGTGGGCGAGCATACGGATGCGTTTGTGATCCTGGCCATCATCATTGGTAATGCCTGGCTTGGATTTTCGCAGGAAAATAATGCAGAGAAATCCATGCGTATGCTGCAGAAGATGTCTGCACAACATGCTACAGTGATTAGAGATAAAAAGCCGCTGAAAATTGGAGCGAACGAAATTGTTCCTGGCGATATTATCATGATTGAAGCTGGAGACATTGTGCCGGCTGATGCCCGGATTATAGAAACGGCAGCGCTTAAAACAGATGAGTCGTCGCTTACGGGTGAAAGCCATGCTATGGAAAAAATAATGGCTCCCGTAAAGGGTGATGGTCTTGTTCCAGGTGATCAGAAAAATATGCTGTTTAAAGGCACGATCGTGAGCAATGGTTCGGCAAGGGCCGTGGTTACTGCAACAGGTATGCATACGGAGCTTGGAAAAATTGCGGGTTTGATGAATTTACCGGAACAGAAAACACCTTTACAGAAAAGGCTCGCCACATTTAGTAAGCAACTTACGGTGATCGTGGTAGTCATTTGTGCGGCACTGTTTGGTATCGGCCTGCTGCGGGGTATGCCGCCATTTGAAATGTTTTTAACGGCATTGTCATTGGCCGTGGCAGCCTTGCCAGAAGCCTTGCCTGCAGTAATTACGATTGCGCTGGCCCAGGGTGCTTCACGCCTGGTGAAACAAAAAGCATTGATGCGGAAATTACCTGCGGTAGAAACGCTTGGTTCTGTTACTTACATCTGCAGTGATAAAACGGGCACACTTACACAAAATGTAATGACCGTGGAAAAAGTGGATGCTGCAGATGGAAAAGAGGAACTGCTGCACCATGCTATGATTTTAAATAATGAAGTAAAATTTTCTGATGAAGGCTTGCTGGGAGACCCAACTGAAACTGCCATGGCCACCTATGCCACAGATAAGGATGGCTTTTCTCTGGAAAACTCGCAGCAAAAATTTCCTGAAGTGGCTAAACTGCCTTTTGATTCTGAACGGATGCGGATGAGTACGCTGCACAAGGATGGCGATAAATATATATTACTGGTAAAAGGGGCACCTGCTAAAATGGCTGAAGTGTATGCGGAGCGCTATCATGATGCACTCCCAGGGTGGATAGATCAAAATAAGGAGTGGGCGAAGGAAGGATTGCGGGTGTTGTTCTTTGGCTATAAAGAAATGCAGTTGCAGCCGGATAAGTTGAGTGAAAACGATGAGAATGACCTTCATTACCTTGGTATGATTGCTATGATTGATCCGCCGAGAGAGGAAGTAGTTGATGCCATAAAAGAATGTAAAACAGCCGGGATAAAATCTGTGATGATCACCGGGGATCAGCCGCTCACCGCAAGGGCTATTGCGCTGCGGCTTGGTATGGTAGAAGGCGAGACGGCGGAAGTAAAAACAGGTGCAATGCTGCAGAAGCTTTCGGCAGAAGAACTACAACAGGAAGTAAAAGATACTGTAGTGTATGCGAGGGTAACGCCAGAGCAAAAACTAAATATCGTAAAGGCTTTGCAACAAAATGCGCAGTTCGTTGCTATGACCGGTGACGGGGTAAATGATGCGCCATCGCTTAAGCAGGCGGATATTGGTGTAGCCATGGGTATTACGGGTACGGATGTGAGCAAAGAAGCTGCAGATATGGTGCTGATGGATGATAATTTTGCAACGCTGGTTAAAGCAGTTAAAGAAGGCCGGCGCATCTATGATAATATCCGCAAGTTTATTTTGTATGTGCTCTCCTGCAACCTGGCAGAAATACTTACCATTTTCTTTGCGCCCATTATTGGATTTGGAATGCCGCTTTTACCCATTCATATTCTTTGGATAAACTTAGTTACAGATGGCTTACCGGGCCTGGCACTGGTGGCAGAACCTGCAGAAAAAAACATCATGCAAATCCCACCCCGGCCACCCAAAGAAAATCTTTTTGCCGGCGGATTGGTATTCCGCATCATCAGTTCAGGTATTGTGCTGGCTGCAGCGGCCCTGGCAGTGCAATGGTGGGGCAGGCAGCAGGGTTTTGATTTGCGCATGCAGCAAACGATGGTGTTTACTACACTTTGTATTATTCAACTTGGCAATGCGCTCTCTGTAAGAAGCGCACAACAATTCTTTATTAATAAAAGTTTTTTTGCAAACAAGCTACTGTGGTTAGCTATCCTGCTCACGCTTCTGCTGCAGGCCCTCATCATATATATTCCAGGTATCGAACATATTTTTAAAACGGTAGCACTACCTATGCAGGCGGTAATTGATATCGTGCTCCTGAGTGCTGTTTCATTGTTGATTGTAGATTTAATGAAGCTTGGCCAGCATTGGTGGCAAAAGCGGAATAGGGCTAATCTATAAAATAGGCAAGCAAAAATGATGTTTGTAGCGTTTATTCAGGTCGCTTCAACCAAAGTTCTAATGAAGAAATAATATCGCCCTGCAGGTCTTCTTTTATTTCGAAGGCAAAGGTTTTTCTTTCGCCTGCAAGGGTGAGTCTTTTTAGCTGTCCTTCATCGAGCACAGCTTTGTACTTGCCGGGTTTTAAACCAAGGTATTGCACAAAGCCATCAGATTCGCTCATTGTTTCAGCTACCACTTGTTCAGCCTCATCCAGGATTTTTACTTTTATCCGGCCAAGGCCACGCAGTTGCTTGTTGGTATTCAGATACACATACCCACTCAGTTCTCCCATCACTACAACAGGCACCTTTACCTGCTTGAATTGATTTGGATCTACCAATACATCATATTGGTGCTGGCTAAAGCGCCAGGCGATATTATCCAGGTCACGATCTGCAAATTCAATACGGTAAGTATTGAAAGCCGTAAGGTTTGGTATGCGAATCATGGAATCCTTTGCTTGTTGCAATGCTGTGCCGCCCATTACTTTAATATTATGCACTTTTACCAGGGGCTCGTTTTTATCCTGGAGACCATTGCCATTTATATCGAGAAAAGGCAGGATGATAATGCCGCCTTTATGTAATGCTGTATAGCTGCTTGCAATCACTTTACTCTGGCCACCACCAAAGAACAAACTCCCTTGAGCACTTTGTGAAGTAGTTACAGCATTTTTGTTTACTACCGTGGCAGCCTGCGTACGCAAGTACTTCAGATCTAACCGCAGGCTGGCAGATATTACGTAATTACGGGTAATAAGCTGCTGTTGGTAGCCAAGACTTATAAGTCCATGGCGCATTCTTTTTTCTATATCGATGCCCGTTTGTGCAATGTTTTTTTCCTTCAAATCAAAGATCAGAGAGGGCCTTACATTGATGCTTTGTTTCAGGCGAATGCCTGTGTTAATTGCTGATCTTCCTACGAGACTTCTTCGGCCTTTTATTTCTGAAACGGTTAGCGTGTTTGCCAGGTTTAAACTCAGGTTGTGATAATAGGCAGATGCATTTATGGTGTAGAGCGTGCTCGTATAGCTTTGAAAAATCTGGCGGCTATACTCCAGGCTCGCAAAGCCATAAGCCATGCGATAATTGAGCGGTAAAGAAAGTTTAGCACTCCATTGTTTTTCCGGGCTGAACGGAATGGCCATTTGTCCTGCTGCAAATGTGGAAGCAGAAATTTCTGCAAAAGCATTGCGGCTAAAATAATAATTGGCAGAACCCAATATGCGCACGTCATGCGTATATTCTGCATTCAACAGAAGCTTGCTCATTGGCTGGTAAGTGAGCTTAGCAAACGGCATTGCAGGACTATGCTGCAGTGCAGAAAAATATTCCAGCCCACTGCTCATCGTCACTTTCCGGGAAAGGCCGTAGGTAACCTCCCCACGGGCAAACCTATTGTGCAGGCTGTCTTGCAGCATCCCGGCGCTCAGGTTATATTCCATCTCGCCTGCAGGCATCAAAGTAAAAGAGGTATTATAATTCTTTTCTAAAATACGCTCTTCGCCAGCGGGACCATAATATTTTAATTTTACGGTAGTAAAGCCATAAGTGATGGGTACCTGGAAACGAAAATGGCCGGCAGCATCTGCTTTTGTGAAATCTGCCAGTGTATTATTAATGTATAATTCTATTACCCAGTTTGGTCCTGCTACTTCATCAATATCATAATAGCCGCTTGCTTTTCTTATGGCAGTGCTAGCGTTACTCAGGCTTGCTCCAATGATGGGTGCGTTTAAATATGAGGTGAGTCGGTTGTTGATGCGCCCGGCTTCTGCCTGCCTTACCAGCTTATTGTTGTTGTCGTTGTAGCGCCATAAAAAATTCATTTGCCTGCTGTCAAATTTTTGAAGGCTGCTATAGTTGAGGTAAAGGTTTGCTTCGCCAAAAAGGAGTTCTCCACCCAGGCCGGCACTTATTCTTTGGGTACCGGTACCTCCAGACATCTGTGTAAATGTAGCTGCCCAGTCTGCAGAGCCTAGCCGCATAACATGATAGCTTCTTTGTAGTACAGTATCTGCGGGCTTAAGAAAGCCTGGTTTATTGGATAAGGCGTTGTGTATTTTTTGCAAACGTATTTTTTTGACCAGCGGCAATTCAAATCCTGGTTTAATATTGCATGCAAGTGCCCTGTAATTAAAAGTAATCTCCAGGTTGAATACATCTTTGCAAACCGCAGCATCTATAAAAAGAAAGCCCGTGTTTTTTATAAGGTAGGGTCTTCCGTGGGTGATGGTTCTTTTTCCCTGGATTATTTTTTGCGTAAAATCTATATTCCACGGTTCGTCTTTATCTGCAAGAAATCCATGCAACGTATCTCCACTTACAGACAGCTCACATTTTAACTCAAGGATCCTAAACAGTTCTTCAATATTTATAAAAAGGCGCTGCCGGCTTGTAATGATCACCGTCATGTCGAAACTTCCAACGCCATCGAGATAACCCGTTGCAGCTACTTCATCATATTCTGTACTGATATCATCTTCCTGCCCGTCATAGGACTGTGCTTCTGCAGCAAGCGAAGCAACGAGTAGAAATAAAATGCATAGCGCATACCGGTACATTGCAGAAATGCTGCTGATGCCGGGGTGAGTATGCATATGTTTTCTCATTATTCCTGGTTGTACGTAATGCTAAAATTCCCGGAGTAATTTCCGGGACTGCAGTGAGCGGGTATGATTAGAATGGCGCCTAGTTTTATTGAAATAGTAGAATGACAATCACCGCTGGAAATAAAACTGAAAGCACCTGTTTTGTCAGCAGACAAAAGTTCTACTCTCAGTGGAGGCCCGTTTCCGGCATTCAGTCTGAGGTTTCGTTCTGGTGATATCATCACTCTTTTTCCTGGGCAAGCTTGCATTTCAAAAACAGCCGCACTGGCAAAAGGTGCCTGCGAGAGCAATACGATATCACCGGTAGAACTTCTTGTACCATCTTCTCTTACCGTAATCGTTCCGCCTCCGTTTCCGGAAACAGCAAATGCTCCGAATTGGATGGGCTGCACGCTGGTGAGGCCATTGTTTTGTACAGCATTTTCCTGGGCCAAAGCAAGCATCGGCCATGCCATGGCCATATACAGAAGACTGCAAGTTTGAACAATGCCTTTAAAGTATTTTTTTAGGAAGTCCTCCATGTCAAGATCATCAGTGGCTGGCTGTAGCAGCGTTAAGGATAATTTCTCTTTCTGCCTGTGCAGTATCTGTATGATCTGTTCTGCTCACAAACTTCACTTTGAGTACACCTGGATTATTACGCAGATCCAGTTTCTTCTTCAGTTTTATTTGCAGTATTCTTTTTTTAACAGTGGTGTACACGCCCACATTGCTCAGTTTTGCTACTTCTTCCGCCGTACCGGTGTCCGGTATAAACTCAATGGAGATATCGCCGTAAAGTCCCATGTTACCTTGCCGGGTGAGGGTTGTGGTTACAAATTGCGATTGGTCTGCAGCAGTTTCAAGTTTGGCAGAACTGAGGGTTGCAATCGCATGAACGTTGCCGCTTTGAATGAGGATGGGAATACTGATTCCGAAAATAGGAATGAGTTCTATTTTCAATTTGCCTGGATCCTGCACAGCGGTTTCCTGTCCAAGTGGCTGAATATTTTTTTCGCTTCTAAAATAGAGGTGGGAGCGGTATTCGCCGGGCTGCATATCCGCAGTACGCCTGCATTGCAGCGATACCACCTGTGCTTCTCTTGGGGCAAGCGTTACTTTACGGGGGTAGATGCGTAAATATGGATCGGCAAACAACTGTCCGGAATCGGGACTGCTGATTTGTTGAAAACTGCCATCTTCCTGCATGCGGTATTGTAAAAAAGAAATGGAGTAGGTGGCCGTATCCTTACCCGTATTTACAATATTGATTTCTTCTTTTGCATTGCGGCCGTCAAACAAAATTCTTTTTGGCGTAATGAGCAGGTCGCCCTGCGCAAATGCAGTACAGCCAAGTAGGGTGGCTGTAACGCAAAAAATGCCTTTAAGGCTTTTCATGTTGTAGGTTTTTGTGGATGTTTGGATGTTAGGGAAAAAACAAAAGAGACCAGCAGGCGCCGGCCTCTTTAAAATATTATTTTAATTGTACGCCACACTCACATCAAATGTACCTGCATAGCTACCGCTTGCCTGACCTGCAGCCAGGGTAAGCTTAGCACCAAGGGTGAATTCGTCTGTGCCTGAGAAACTAATTGTGCCCACCAATGAAGGTATAGAACATACAAAATTAGAAACAGTCATGTTGTTCGCTGGTATACCATTAGAAATGGTTGCAGTTGCTGGTAAAGTGATAGCGTATGTTGCACCGCCTTCGCCCGTTACTTCATAAGATGCAGCGGCAGGATTTGGCAACTGGGCCAGCAGCGTTACATCACCTGTTGTAGTGCGTGAACCATCATCAAGTAAGTTAACTTGGCTAATAGTTGTGGGAGAGGTCATGGTTCCAAAATGCATTGGTGACACTTCTGCAAGGGTGATTGCAGCCACTACCTTTGCTCCTATTACGGTGTTTACCGTTTGGGCCGAAGCAGATGTTCCGAATCCTGCAATTGCCATAATTACTGTAAAAAGTTTACATGCTTTTTTCATTTGTATTCGTTTTTTTTAAGGTAAATTTTGGGGGAGTTAAAATTTAAATGTTTTCCTGCATCATCAAAAGCGAATCACTACCTGTAGTGTTCTCTAAAGCGGCCAGCAGTCTTGCCTGGGGTGAGTGCATCATTGTTCTGGTTGGATTGTTTAGATGGAATTTAAAGTTAGAAATGGTTTTCTGCGGCATACGGATACACCGTTAGTTCCGGGCACAAGCTGCGCTATATGCCCGGGTAACAACAATAACGATGAGAGTTATATATTTATTTTGGTCACGCATAACTAAATTTGAGTATGGCTTTTCAAAAGTTTAGTTCAGAGAGCAGAACTGCCGGTGCTATCGGTCATCGTAAAAACAATGCGGGTAACGTTTACTGTGCACAAAACACTTTAAAAATTTTGAAAGGAGGCAGCGCTTTCTTCTCCCAATTGCTTTATTTAATTAAAAATGCGAGGGAGAGCATCCACCTTCAAACCTATATTTTTAAGGAAGATGAAACGGGTTCAATGGTAGCCATAGCACTTAAAGAAGCCGTGGCTCGTGGTGTGGAGGTACACTTACTGGTAGATGGTTATGCATCCCAGGCTTTACCCAATCATTTTGTGCAGGACCTGAAGGCAAAAGGTATCCATTTCCGATTCTTTGAGCCATTTCTCAAAAGCAGGCATTTTTATTTTGGGCGCCGGCTGCACCATAAAGTAGTAGTCATAGACGGTGAGCATGCCATGGTAGGTGGTATTAATATTGCCGATCGTTATAATGATGTAGATGGTATTCCCTCCTGGCTGGATTTTGCACTTTATGTGCAGGGAGAGGTTGTTCAGGAACTTTGCGTTTTATGCTGGAAAACATGGCAGGGTTTTTCGGGCGCCGAAA
>DGQO01000044.1:21319-28783 GCA_002400445.1 Chitinophagaceae bacterium UBA4412 | reverse complement strand
AAAAAATGCCGAGCGCTGGATGTATGACTGGCTGCTGCGCTGTAATATTGAATTGTATGAATACCAACCCACGGTACTGCATGCGAAAGTGGCCTTGTGCGACGATACCTGGTTCACCCTCGGTTCCTATAATGTTAATGACATAAGCACCTACGCCAGCATTGAGCTTAATCTTGACGTAGATAATGTACACCATGCCCGGCACCTGCAGCATATTTTCGATGATGTTATCCGCCAGGACTGCATGGCTATTACAGCGGCTATTCACCAGCGCAGAATGAATATGTTCGTGAGGTTACTTCAATGGATTTCCTATAAAATATTCAGGATGGCATTTGTGTTGGTTACTTTTTATTACAAAAAAGACAAGCCATAATTTATTTCATTTTGTTTTTATGATGATCCTGATCATGCAGGCCGTTACCGTTTCCGTTGATATGAATCAGGAAAGCAGGTGATAGCTGTTCTTATCCGCAATACAGGCTGCATCTATCTTTACCCAGATAATAACATATTCAATATCCCCATTTTGCAACATTTAAACTGGATAAAAAACCACAGCAAAGCATTTGAACGGCCGGTCATGAACATAAAGGAATTACAAATACAAACCGATGAACTGCGAAAAAAGCTCGGCAGTATGATGGAAGAGAATGTGGGGCTCAAGTACCGTTTAGCTGAAGTGCTCAAGCAGCAGTTTGATCAACTCATGCTCCTGGATGTTGAAAATTATCAGACTCATTTTTTGCAGGAAGACCAATTAATCCATCTGCTGCGCAATGATATTGCGGTCCTTAGTAAACAACTTCGCTCCACCACGGGCGATGAAGTGCTCCTTAGTTTGTTGGGCGGACAATTAAATATGTTACGTAGAGATATTTCCCTGGCCGAAATGCAGTTTAATCAGCTAAAGGCCGATTTCTTCAACTACCTGCACAGTCACAATCTTTTTGCCCAGGACTAATATAATTTCAAACAATTATTTGCACGTTGCCAGGCATCCTTTAATTACGGAGTTGCTCCAGTTTTTTGTAACTAAGAATGCTAATACTTCCGTCTTTATTGATGTTGATGAGTTTTTCTGCTTTAAAATCGCTGAGGGTTCGTATCAAAGATTCTTTGGCCGTACCTGCAATGGTAGCAAGGCTTTCCCGGCTAATGTCAATTACAAAATCCGTGTAATTGGCATCTTTGTATTTATCATGTAGAACAAGTAATGCGTCTGCTACTTTTTTCCGGAGAGAATTATAGGCAATACCAAGAAGATGATTTTCTTTATCAGAAACATTCCGTGCCAGCAGCCGGATAAATTTATTTGCCACCTCGGGATGGTTATGCAGCAGTTCATCGAAATCTTCCCTGGGAATAAGTGCGAGTTCACTTTCTTCTAGAGCTTCGGCGGTGTCTTTATACACATCTTCTTCCAGCAGGGCTACATATCCAAGGAAGTCTCCTTTGCTGTACAGATCAGTTACGAGTTCTTTACCATCTTCATTGCATTTATAGGCTTTAATCTTCCCTTTAAGTACATAGAATAATTTAGTAGCATGGTTTCCTTCTGTATACACCACCTGCTTTTTTTTGTAACGGTTCACGTTTCTATCCTGGGTAAGAGACTGCAATACATTATTGCCCAGCGAAGCAGTAATAAAATGATGGAAGTTTTCCAGTTCGGGCGTGATGTCTTGTTTGAGCAAATCTATCTTTCGAAGCCTGCTATCAATAGCATTCAGTAATTCTGTGCCACTAAATGGTTTGGTAATATAGTCGTCTGCACCCATCTCCATTCCTTTCCGGATATCATTCCTCTCCGTGCGGGCGGTGAGAAAAATAAAAGGCGTATTCTTGATTGCATCGTTTTTTTGAACAGCGTGCAGTACGCCAAATCCATCCAGCAGCGGCATCATAATGTCGCAAATAATAAGATCTGGCATTTCTTCAAGCGCTTTTGCCACGCCCACCATGCCATTCTCCGCAACAGATACTTTATAATTACTCAATTCGAGGATCTCCGCCGTATTGTTTCGGATGTCATCGTTGTCTTCAATTAGCAGAATTTTTTTCATAGCCAAAATTGAAACGGCAAAGGCGGGCAGGAATTAGCGCAGCCAATTGCTTCAATGCACTAATCTCAACAAATTGTACCCCGTTATTGCTGAGAAATGTCAGGCTGCAATATGAGAATCGGCAGGTACATGTCAGGCTTTTATTGCTGCTTTATGTTTACGGCAGGCAATAATTTTTCAATATACTTTTTTGAAAAGTTCAGCAGACCACTGCTTGCTGATAGTTGTAACATAGGCTGGCCCTGGTTTACGCAATCTTCTTGATTCTACAATTGTTCTAAAATTCCCGTACCATTACTTAGTTGCGGATCGGATAAATGAGGTCATTGGCCCTTTTTTTATCATGGCCGACCAGAATGGCCATTTTCTGCAGGATTCGTTTTAAAGGCTTACAAGTGTGTGGTGATGATAGATATCCCGGTATTCTTAGGAATGCGGGATATCTATCCAATTTTTTTATGGTAATTCACCTGCTCATACACTAAATTCTTCCTGGTGCAGTGCCATTACAGGTACATGGCTATGGAGTACAAGATTTGTTGTGTGGCTTCGGTGGATAAACCGGTCTAGCAAGCCATGCCGCTTTGGTAAAATTACCAGGAGGTCAAGTTCAGTTTCCTCAGCAAAGTCTATAATACCCTGGTCTATATCTTCGCAACTCACATAATGAAAATGTGGTCTGAGGCCATCTAACATCTGGCGAAGCAATCCATATTCGTATACGCAACCCGGATCAAAAACTTCTGCCTTGCCCGTATTGAGCAAATGGAGTTCTGCCTTGAAATCACATACAATAGTTTTGATTTCTTCTACAGGTGTGGTATCTACTACGGATTCAAAATCGCAGGCCAGACCAATTTTTTTCAGGGAAGAAAAGTGAATTCCGGGAGGTACAGTTATGAGCGGGCTCATCAAATGCTTCATCGCATAAATGGTATGGCTGCCAAATATAAATCTTTCAACTTCAGAAGTTCCCTGGCTACCCATCACGACTGTATAGGGCTTGCGATAGTCACAAACTGCCTTGAGTTCGTTAAAGAATACCCCCGTGCGAATCTCGGTTTCAATTTCTATGGTATTTTGCGTGGAAGCCTGCAGGTTACGCCTTAATTTTTCCATATTCGATTCCACATTTTGCAATGCATCTGTATTGTCTATTACCAGGGGCACTTCACTATATAAAACCGGTGCCTGGTATATGTGCAATAGCAGCAATTTAGCATTAATAGTTACAGCCATTTCCGCCGCATAACTGGCTGCATTATTAGCTGTTGATGAAAAGTCGGTGGGAACTAATATTGTTTTCATAACCTGGCAATTTATGATGAAGAATAGCAATCCTGTTTCGGCTCAAACCTCCTGAACCTGTATATTTCAAATATAATTTTTCACAGGGCAACAATCGCTGACGGTAATCATCGGGGACTTTGACAAACCTCATTTACCTGGCATAAAGGATGCAGGCTTATTACTAAGCTACCAATCCTGCTTTCCTGCTACCCTGTGCAAAAAGAAACGTAGGGTAAACGCATTCCAGCCAGAAAATCTGCCTCGTTGAACAGCCAGGAGATTTTCATCAGGATATTGCAAAAAATAATAGAAAGCAAATTTATTGGTTGGGTATTGCCACCCGATTATCTGGCCAAAACGCAGGTCGTTAAAAACCAGGCTGTCATGCCATTGCTCTACGGTATAATAATCCTGAGAAAACCGTACCAACCTGGCTACATCCGGCCGCTGGGCAAGGCCGCCTAAAAGCTGTTTATTTTTTGGAAAAAAGTGGAAGTCGATGTTTTCACGTTTATCAAATAAGGAACGGTAGCCCACGTAAAAACCAGAATCATTGCCTGCTACAATATACCAAAGCCAGTTTTGCAATGGAGCCGGGGTAGAAAAATATTTATCGTGAGGTATATTTTGCTTTACAAAAATGTGATTCACCTGCCTGTCAATGTTGAGCTTATTGATACAACTGTAACCAAGATAAAGTAGGCTAAGGCCAAGGCCGGCAATCCACCATTGTCTTCTGCGGTGGCTATCTTTTTTAAGTATGAGTAGCGCTACCAGAGCAAGCAGCGGCCAGATGGAGAAAAACGGGTCTGCCACGTACAGGGCGTTGAAACTGATGCGGTAATGATTAAATGGCTCAAACCAACCTACCCCGTAGGTATTAAAGGCATCCAGGAATATATGAGAGAAAATGGCTGCAATATAAAAAAGGAGCCATCTACTAAAACGGATATTATGCGGGCGGTGGAGTCTTTCAGATGCCCAGGCAAATAACAAACTGAGTAAAGCGCAGCAGAGGAGAGAGTGGGTGAAGCCCCGGTGTGCCAGCAAAGTAGAAGTGGGGTCCATCCATACGGATGTAACAAAATCAATGTCGGGTACACTCTGGGCTACCGCACCCCAGGCCATAGCTTTTCTGCCGAGTTGCTTTCCTGCGAAAGCCTCTCCCATACATGCTCCCAGTGCTATGTGGGTAATGGAATCCATACATTTTTAATTTGCGGAACTGTTTTTTTATCCGGCGNNTATGTTTCGACATTCCCTTACAAGATAATCATAGAATTTCACGCTCCCAATCCCCTCTCTGTATAAAATTTCATTTCGCTTTTATTGCTATTTCTTTTGTACACGGAAAAATCCGAAGCTATTTGGTTTGCTTTTTCAAAAAAGAGGCCGGTTTGAATTACTATTGAACAAAATGCAGAGGCATATTAAAATGGGGTTTGTATAATAAAAGCATATAAATCTGCGTTAGCATGCAAACCCAACTGCCCTAACAGTTGAATTGTGAAAATATAGTTCAAGCTTACCCACCTCCTCCTTACTAAGCGGACCTTTTGCGTCGGTTATTTAACTCACTGAGAAAATTTTATAGCTAATGCTTGATTGTTCCGCAATGCTTATATCCTCTAAAAACCATTGTGTATGAAATCCTATGTTTACGCCACTTCCCGATGCTTTGCATTGGTGCTATTCCTCACAGCTTTAGTTGCACAAAAAAGTTTCTCTCAGCAATTTCTTACGACCATCGATGGATGGAATGCGTATGTCCATTTGCCAGCCGACTATGACCGTACTAGTATGCAATATCCTCTTATTTGCTTTATACCGGGCACAGGAGAGTGTGGCACTAGCGCAGCAAAGCTGCTTACTTATGGCCCTTCCAAGTTTATAGCAGAAGGGAGTACAATGACCTTTACTGTGAATGGAAAAACAGAAACACCGATTGTAATTTCCTTGCAACCTGTTGCGCTTTGGCCCAATGCTGCTACGCTTAACCGTAAATTAGATAGCATTATGGCTCGTTATAGGGTTGATAGGCAACGAGTGCATGTAACCGGCCTATCCATGGGCGGATGGAGTTGGGATAATTTTGTAGACAATTATAGTCCAGCTTACACAAGCAGGATTACTTCAATCGTATCGCTTAGTGCGCCAGAGCCGGACAATACCGTAAGTAATATGCGCTTTTACGCATTGGGTGGGGGAACTGCCTGGTTTTTTGAGGGTAATCAGGACTTGCGGGGAAATGATAAAATAAGAGACACCATGAATGCATATGTTCAGGGGAGTGCACGGTACACTTTGTACGCTGGTGGTCATTGCTGCTGGAATACATTTTATAACCCCTCCTGGACGGAGAACGGCGAAAGCATTTACACCTGGATGCTCAAACAACGCAAAACATTAATCAGCGGACCACTGCCTCCTGAAGCTGATGCCGGAGATGATTTTGGTTCACCCATAATATTGTCCACGTTTGGCCTGCGAGGCTATGGTAATGATCCTAACGGACTGCCTGTAACATTTTCCTGGTCTAAAGTGGCTGGTCCTGCAGGTGGTGCTGTTGCTACGCCCAATGTGCTACAAACATCTGTAACCGGGCTAAGTTTTGGCACATACAGGTATGAATTAAAAGTAAGCAATACCCTTGGACTTGTTGCACGAGATACGATTACCATCGACAATGGCAATGTGGTTCTGCCGGTAGTACTTGTAGATTTTACTGCAAAACAAGCCCCCAATAAAACTGTAGAGTTACATTGGCAAACAAATGCAGAGATAGGTAATGCTGGTTTTATACTGGAAAAGAGCACAGACGGCCAGCTATTCTCTGAATTGTGCCAGTTAGCAGGAAAGGGTAGCTCCACGGTGGGGGCTAAATACAACTTCATTGATCTATTACCACAACCCGGGCTTAATATGTACCGGCTCAAAATGCTGGATGGAGATAGAACGTTTAGCTATAGCAAAATTGTGACGGTGCAAGCTAAGGCGAGCAATAGTATCGGAGTGATAGCCGCTTATGCCAATGATAATAGTTTTCACATAAAAACGATGAGCTACCAGGACGAAGATTACAACTTGACCATAGTAGACGCAGCGGGTAAAAAGCTGTACAGTAGCGTTACTAAAATAGCGGCGGGTATCCATACTTTTTCAAAGCCGTTTAACCTGCCGAGAGGGATATATTATTTGAATCTGAGAAGTCAGACTAAAAATATCAGCAAGGCATTTATAAGAGAATAATTTGGTTTTAGGATTTCTGGACAGGCGGCTGCTTTAAAATATTGGGACCAGTATTTTGAAGCAGCCGTTATTTTTTGATGAGAATTAGGTCAGCCAAAACGCCATGATGGTCTGTTTCGTCCTGGGAAAGAATGCGCCTTACCCCGATAGCCTTATAAGCCCGGGAGTAAAAGATATTGTCTATACGTAAGGTGGGAGAAATGAAACTGAAGGTGCGTCCGAACCCCAGGCCAGCCTGCTCCCAGGCATTACGCATTCCTTTATGTATAGTGGCATAAGCATAACTAATGGGAACATCATTAAAATCACCTGCAATAATAAGTGGATACTTACATTCGTCAGCCTCCTTCCTTAGCATATTCACCTGGGTAACTCTGTTCTGGTAACCTGCTTTAAGTTTGCTTACAATATTTTTTGAGCCCTGCAAGGCAGCAGTTGATCCGGATTTTATTTGATGCAAATCCTGGTATTCTGCACTTTTAAATTTTACAGATTGTAGCCGTGTGTTTATCAAATTAATAGTATCACCATGTAACAATAAACTCACTTTTATCAGGCTTCCTGCAAATGCGCCGGGGTAGCTTATCTTTTGTGTGTCAATAATAGGAAAGCGACTAAATACGATACTTCCGTTATAAAAAGTGTTGTTGAATTTTCCATCATCCCTGGAAAAATAGTAAAAAGGATAATTTAAAGTCCTGGAAATAGAATCTGCAAGGTTGTAATGATTACCAGGAATAATGGAAGTAAAAAATTCCTGGAGGCATAAGATATCTGCATTTGTTGCTGCCAGTTTTTGCATAATGACAAGGTTGTTTTTTATAGCCACGGCAGAATCTGGCTGCGTATAATTCATCAA
>DGQO01000044.1:0-21257 GCA_002400445.1 Chitinophagaceae bacterium UBA4412 | reverse complement strand
CAGTGGGAAAATGATGCCGCTAAGCGCTACAGGCCAATAGGTGGCCGGGTTTACGTAGGAAGCCGTTACTCCACAGAGTAATAACAAGATTGCAGATAGATTTAAAAGTACTAAGGAGTAAATTGAAAATCTCTTGAAAGTATTCAACATGATTTTACTATTTATTCTTATCCCCTTGTCACTTTGTTTTTGCCCATCACCCTCCTGATTGCCATCATGAAAATAAGGCCTTTCAATTGGAATTGCATTGGTGTTTCCGGCCGCTCTGCGTTAAAGCGATGTAGCATCCTGTTGCTGATTTCTTTTTTTTGATTTTGAATGCCAAAGAACAATGGAATATCCGTATCCTTTAGCTCTTCAAAAAATGCCTGGCTAATCTCAGTGTCTGAATAAGGGAAGGAGAAGCTGCAGTCTGAAGTACCAAGCAAGTGATTAATTGCATTACAGGACTCTACAGTTTGTCTGATTTGTTCCTCCAGGGAAAGGAACTTATAAAAGGCATGGTCAATGCTGTGTGCTCCGATAGAGAAACCTTGCTTGTGCAGGGATTGAACCATTTCTGAGGTGACGAAAGGCTGTTCGTGCCGAAGGAAAGTTTCAAAAGAGAAATTGCATTTTTCTGCCAGTATATCCAGCACTCCGGATGTTTGATGTGTCGTTTTCTTTAAAGCTTCAATCAAACTCTCCTCGTTTTCAGCTTTTAGCTGGAGTACTTCAGCAAATATTTTAAGCAGCCCTGGTGAAGCAAATATTTTTTTTACTTCACCAATCATTAGGCTGATTTTACACCGGTAGAATAAAGTTTTGTTATCTATAAATGCTGGGTTTAAGAAAAACACTGCAGGTACACCTTTCTGCTTTAAGATGGGTGCCACAGTAGTATATATCTCTTTAAAGCCGTCATCAAAACTGAGGAGAAAAGAGTTGCGTGGAGTCCTGCCAGTTCTTTTTACCGCATCTATAACATCTCCAAGAGAAACTGGCTTATAATATTTAAGCAGGTAATCCAGATCATCAGAAAACTGGCGTTCGTTTTTATAACTATAAAGATCTCCAATATGAGGTAGAAACCTGGAACTTACCGTGTGGTGATAGGGTAATAGCGTGTCTTTAGGGGCAAGACCCTTGAGCAACGACATTGGCAAGTAGGAACAGCATTTATAATACAGGTTTTTTGTCGAGTTCATTTTTAAGCAGGTCGTCTATATAAATGATTTTCTGGTGCTCTGTTTTAAGAAAATTAGTTTTGGCTTTTTTTAATTTCAATAGTGCTTTGAGCTGGCATGAAATGAGCAGCGGAATTTTACTTATGGCCTGGAACATGCCTTTCTGGCTGCTTTGTGTGGCAATAGTCAGGGTGAAATTTGCTACAAAAATAAACATAATAGCTGCCCACCAGTAAAGTAGTATCGGTTGTATAATAGCAGCTATAGTCATCATGACTATCATGGCAAATATCAGCAAGATCATCGGTGGACGCAGCATTGTGGCCCCTAGTAATAAGCGGCCAGCGCTGCCTGTTTTTATACCAGCCAGCAATAGACGCCATCCATCTTTGAAATGGTCAAAATAACTATAAATCCAACGAGTACGTTGTTTTTCCATCGCTGCGGCATCTTCTACTTTTTCATCATACACAATGGCATCATCGGCAAAGGCAATTTGCTTCACTTTTATGGCCAGTTGTGCCTGCAGTTTCTTATCAAACCCACCCACTACATTTTTATAATTAATCTCCTTGTACAGGTTGAAATCAAGGGCTATGCCCAAGCCAAGGATCGCACTGCTCATGCCTAGTTGCATCTTTACCTGCCGTTCATAAAAAGTGTAATAGATATGCCCCATGGAATCCAGGCGGGCGTAGGTATTGTCAATATTTTTGGAGAGCATGTGGGTTTGCACAACTCTAAATCCTTTTTGAAAGTAACGGTTCAGATTTTGAAGGTACAGAGGATGTACAAGGTTGTCACTATCAAAAATAATGAGCACATCATGTGGATTTGTGAAATGATCGATGGCAAATTGTATCGATTTTATTTTTGAGTGGAGCGCTTTTTCTGGTTTTAACATAATGATACGTTCATCAGTAAAGTGTAAGCCAGAAACATCACAATCATCGGCTACTACATACACTTTAAATTTTGCATACTCTTGCTTTAAAAATGAATCTACAAATGGTGCGATGAAACGGGTATCCTGATGGGCTGTTATAATTGCTGCAAATTCAAAATCGTGGTTTGTTTTGGTTTTATAACCCGCTAAGTAATTGTCTTTTTTGCCGCCAGCGAGATAATGCAGCACGAAAAGACCGGTAGGTAGCAAAAAGTAAAACGCTACTAAGCCACTGATCAGGTAAAAGGTGATGAATAATATCTGTTCCAGTATTTGCAATTTTTCTTATTTTTTTTGCCAATTTCTTACAAAAGGGGCTGAGCATTTGCACAAAAGATATCCAGCAATCACTACTATTTCTTTCTGAAGCATTTTACGGTTGTTAATGGGTAAAGATAGCTGAAATACATTTTCGATGCCCTTGAGTTAGACTTGATTTGGCGATGATTAAATTTATTTTTCTTTACGAGGCCCAGGTATTTTCAGGTCAATTTTTTATTCAATTTTTAAATACTCATTGAACAGTGTCTGGCGATATGCCATTTTTATTTTTAGTTTTCAAAACTTGCAAGTACACATGCTCAATTTCACGAGTCATGCTTGCCGCATTAAAACGATTTCTCACGGTTTCAATTGCTTTTGATCCAAATTTTTTGCGAAGTGATGCATCCGAAGCCAGGCGAAGAATTGCAGCCGCAAGATTATTACAGACATTCTCCACTTCTATAAGGATGCCATTTTCTTCATTCTTTATCACTTCGCAAGTGCCGTCTACATTGGTGGCGATTACAGCTTTGCCCATACTCATTGCTTCAAGTAAGCCAATGGGTAGCCCTTCCCAAAGAGAAGGTAAAATGAAAATGTCGGCTGCTGCAAGTACTTGTGGCACATCCTGCCTGAACGATTGGAAAACGACTGCATCCTGTACACCCAATTCTTTTACCAAAGTCAGGGCCGTTGCCTTTTGATCACCGTCACCTACCATGAGGAGCCGTAAACTTTTGTTTTGCTTATAGGCGAGGGCAAAACCCTGCAGCAGGCTGAGTGGTTGTTTATGCGATGTAAAGCGTGCGATGAAAAGCAAAAGAATGCTATCCTGACTGATTCCTAGTTCTTCTCGTACCGTACTGGAAGTATGCAGGGGATCAAACTTCGTTTGATCTATGCCGTTATTAATTACCAGGGATTTAAAGCCAGGAATTACCGCCTGCCCGGATTGTTTATTCGATTCGGATACAGAAATATTTATATCAGAGCGACTAGTGAGAAAACGCTCCCCGTAAGTGCGGATTTTCTTAACAAATCCCTGTTGGTCATTGTGGAATGACCATCCATGTATACTGTATAACACTGGTAATTTCAATTGCCGGGCAGCCCATAGTATGTTGGAATTAGCTCGTGTTCCATGAGCGTGCACCAGGTCCACTTTACTGGCTTCCATAAAAGCTTTCACTTTTCTCCAGATAAAAATATTAAAAGGCTTTTCGGTATACAAGACAGTAACAGGAATGCCAAGTTGGGCAAGACGTTGTACCATGGGCCCGTCTGTAAAAGACAGCACCATGGGCTCAAAAATACTTTTGTCCATGTTTTCTGCGAGGCTGAGCAGGTGGCTTTCTCCACCACCGATTTGCCCCTGCCGGATGCACTCTAATACCTTTATTTTTTTATGAAGTTTCATATGATGTAAGCAAACAGGTTAAAGCCGTTCTACTGGCGAACAAGCCTGGTTTTACTGTGGCGAATGTTTGGAATGTGTAAAGTTCCAGCTAATGCCTTTCATAAATGATTTAAGATGTTCAAATTGCCGAGCCTTTACAAAACGAAATACCGTTTTTGGTATCGTAAGTAAACCGAAGAAACCAATGAATACAGCGAATTGAGCAGCGCTGGCATGCCGGCGCATATAATAAATTCTATTACGAGTCATATAATGCACTTTTATTGAACTGAGTTTGCCCATGCTCATAGACTCCTTGTGAAAGATAAGTCCTTTTGCCTGGTAATAGATTTTATAACCGGCCTTAATGATCCTTGCGCTCCAGTCAGACTCATCGTAGTACACAAAATATTTCTCAGCCATCATACCTACCTTCTCTATCACTTCCCTTTTCACCATCATTGCACAGCCATGTGCGCTGTGGGTATAACCAGAAACGTCATGCTGTCCCTTATCTTCTTCCAGTGAACCAACTGCGGTAGTTTTGCCAGTGAGCATACTCATTTTATTAAAGCCTGCGTATTGAATAATATTAGGATGATGATGAAACCTGATTTTAGGACACACCACGCCAATGCTGGCATCCTCATAAAAGGGCTCCAGGCATTTTTCAATAAGATCTGGCGTTACTTCTGCATCATTGTTTACCTGGAAACAGAAGTCGTAGTTTGGCGACATATGGCGCATACCAAAATTATTGCCTCCTGCGGATCCAAGATTAACGGGGCTCTTTACAATGCGCACATTGGGATAATTTCCTGCTAAGATGCGTTCTGTAGGGTCATCTTTTGATCCATTGTCAACTACAATGATTTCGTAGTTTTTGTAAGTAAAATTTTTTGTACTTTCTAAAAACTCACAGGTTACGTCAGTGCCATTCCAATTAAGTGTAACAATAGAAACAAAAGGATTGGCCTCTTTGAGTGTGTGCATTCTTTTTTATTTTTTGTGGTGGTAAGCTACTGGTAAGCTGTCAAAGTTACACTTCGGTTTTTTGAAGAAGTGCTCCTGGAGTTTTTAGTAAGATAATAATATCTCCAAGTAGAGACCTTGTGCGGGCATAAGTGATATCCAGCAGAATTCTTTCTTCAAGATTCATTTCTTCTTTACCACGTTTAGTCACTTGCCAGAGACCGGTAATTCCTGCAGGCGCCATAAAACGTTCTGCCCAGGCGTCTGTGGTAAGGGTAGATGCTTCATACAGCGGTAAGGGGCGGTTGCCTACGATGCTCATATCGCCTCTTATAACATTAAATAGCTGTGGCAATTCATCAAGACTTGTTCTGCGTAAAAAGGCACCCACCTTCGTTACCCTTGGGTCATTTTGAAATTTAATAAACAGGGGTTGCTTTTCTTCCACTTTGTATTTATTTAAATGGTCAAAGTCGTGGATTCTTTGATCGGCGTCCATCACCATTGTTCTGAACTTGTAAAAAGGAAAAACTTTAAACCCTTTACCTGCACGTCTGGCACTATAAAAAACGGGACCTTTTGATTCCAACCTTATGGCGAGTGGAATAATAACAAAAAGTGGGGAAACCAAAATTATGGCGCAGGAGGATATAACGAGGTCTAGAAGCCGAGTAGTAAAGCCAACCTTTGTGGCCTCAAGATGCATGGGCTTTTCCGGCATTTTTTTATCTTCTTCTCTAAGCCGGCCAATTTTTTGAAAGAAGCGGAATTTGTAGGAGAGTTTACGGTAGTTTGTTTCCAGGTTTAAAACATCCTCTACCAATTTTTGGCTAAACAACTGCTTCACCTGGAAATGCGCAAGCATTTTCTGGTTGTAAATAATGGGAATTTTGTGCAAGTGGTTTGTTCTGGCCCACACATTAAACTCCACTAATTCCAGATGGTTCAGCTTGGTATCAATAACGATCATATCCGGCACAGAACTGGTCTGCAACATAAATGACTTAGCATCTTGCAAGCTCGAAACAAAATTGCTCCTGGAGAAAAGAGGCTTGAGTGTGTTATAGTAAAATTCTGAATTCCCAATAAACAGATATTCCTCCCTTGGGCTCAAATCGACCTTGTCTGACTTCATGTCAGTATTAGTTGTGGTAAGCATAATCCAGACTTTCGAGGTTTATAAACGAAGATAGCCCTCATCAATACATTAAAAAATGTTCATATTGATGGAAAACTTTCTTTTTCTGCTAAAGGATCCCTCATTAAGTTTAACGAGGTCTCTAACCTGGTCAGATAGGCGGACTGGATCGAAAGGTTTTGTAAAGAATAGTGAGGCTCCAAGCTCGGCAGTTTTAGATTTCAGTTGCTCATCGTCTGAGTCAGATATAACTACCCGCTGTATATCATTTAGTACGCTGCTACTTGCTATATGCTCGAGCAGTTCGTAATTATCACAATTTTCGTCAGAGATATTTAGAATGATAAGATCTTTATTAAGGTCTGATTGTAATTGGTCCATAGCATCTGCGCTATTCTTTGCAGATGAGATATTGAAATCTTTCTTAAGCACTGTACCTATAAGAAAATTCATCGCATTACAATCTTCAATTATCATTATGTTTTTTGCCACTGCTCTAATTTTTTAGTTCAATACACAAGGGTATTGTTTGAAATATTCAAGGATGGCTTGGAAATCTAAAAATTGGTAATTCTAATTAGCAAAAGATATCAGAGATAAAAGAAGTAATTAGGAAGGGGATTCTAGAGGTCTTGGTAGGAATTGAAGATTGGGTTGCTACTTTAGCGGTGTATTATGGAGTAAAACTATATAAAATTTCCAAACAAAAAAATAATTTGAATTTTTTTTTAAAAAAATACCAGTTTGGGGTAGTAATAGAATTGATCAGGGATTTGACTGGCGCCGTGCTTTTTCCCAAAGTACAGATTGGTTTTTTTTCACAAACCTGGAGAAACCCAGGTACATAGCGAGGTTCATAAAGCTGAAATAGTAGGGAACATAGAGCAATTTTACCTTCTTGTTTTTCATAGCAAAAAAGCCTCCGGCAATAGCCATTAAGTAGAAAATAACCTGCGTCAAAAGCATTATTTTATATAGTAGGAGGCCTGGTTGGAGAAAGATGATACCAATGTTACAAAGAAAGACCAGGGGAAGCAGGATTGGGCAGATAAGCCATCTCAATACCCGGTGAGATATATACTGAAAGCTTAATTTTCCATATTTAAATATATTAAGCAAGTCTTTCAGTAACAAAATACTTTGAAATCCTCCGGCTGCAATACGTACTTTCCTTTTTTGCTCCTCTTTTATAGAATACGATGCTGCTTCTGTGGCGTAAGCTGCGGGCTCGTACACTACCCTGTATCCCCTGCGGCATATTTTCATAGAGATCATAAAATCATCCAGTAAAACGTCTTTTCCCACAGGTTCAAATAGGGAGGTGCGTACTGAGAATAATTCTCCAGCTGCACCCACTACAGAATAAAATTTGGAGTCAAGTTCCTTGAGTTTAGACTCGTATTTCCAGTAAAGGCCCTCTCCCGCGCCAGCTGCCGTGCCGTCCTTATGCATATCTACAACCTTTTTCTCACCAGCTACGGCCCCCACGTTTTCATCCTGGTAATGTTTTACAATTTCACGGATGCAATCCGTATTAAGGGTGGTGTTGGCATCACAGAAAATAGTAATTGGTGTGGTAATAAGGGGCATTACACGATTGATTGCTGCCGTCTTTCCCTCTCGTTCGGGTAGATAATATAATTTTATACGGGGATATCGGGAGATAATTTCCGGAGTACCATCATCTGACCCGTCTGCTACAAAAATGATCTGCAGTTTATCAGCCGGGTAATCAAGTGCAAAACTATTTTCAATTTTCGTTTCAATAATCTGTGCTTCGTTATAGGTAGCTACCATTAAGGTAACTTCTGGCGCAGTAGCAGCGGTAACTGGTTTGATATTTTTATTTCCATATCTGCTGCGAATTTTCAAAAGCAGCCACAAAAGCAGTCCGTAACCAGCATAACTATAGAACAAGATTGCCAGGGATAGCCAAAAAACAAACTTGAGCAGAAAAACTATCATAGTAAAAACTTGAAAATTGCTTATGCAAAACTGAGCAAATAAAATTCATTAGGAGTTTTTTTAAAAAAGATTTGTTTTATTGATCTAAATAAACAATTTTTGCAATCTATACCTCTGTATCAGATTCAACTTCCTTCAAAATTCCACTTCCCGCTTTAGGGTCCATTCCTCCAACATCCAATATCTGAACCATGCAGTTGCATGTCTGAAGTCCGTTAGCTTTTCTAAAAACAATTTTCAATTCCTGTAAGCAACCAGCCACAATCAATTTTAAAAATTTTTTCAATGAAAAAACTTTTCATTTCTTCATTAGTATTTTTGGCTGCCTTTACATCTACCTCTGTATTTGCACAACCAAATGTATTGGATCCTAATGATCCGGATGTTGTATTTACGGCGTCTAATCAGCCTGCAGTGCCCACTTACAATAAAATAAGTAAATGGGGGCATACGGCTCGGTTGTCCTGGAATCCATATTCCTACGGCTACAAATCCTATTATTTTAAGGGAATGGCCTTTAGGATTAAGTTTCCCAAAACTTACCAGCACAATGTAGCGGATGGAAAGAAATATCCCTCTGTTTTATTCCTCCATGGTCTTGGTGAGCCAGGTCCAATTTATGATAATGAGTACCACCTTGTTCACGGTGGACAATTTCACGCACAACAAATAGATAATGGGAATTTTGACGGGTTCATGATTTATCCGCAAAGCCAGTCGGGGTATTTGCAAAATTACTTCCCGGTGATGCGTGATTTACTGGACTCTCTAGTTAAATATGTAAAGCTAGATATCGATCGAATTAATGTGGGCGGTCTTTCCTCTGGTGGGCAGGCAACCTGGGATTTTGCTCAATCCCAAGTGAATGCAAAGTATGTTGCAGGTCTGGAGCCAATTTCTGCTGCCCAGTATGAAGACGTAAATTATTTTGCCAGTCATATTTCCATCCCCATTATGTTGGCGAATGGTGGTCAGGATGTAGCACCCTATCCATCAACCGTGACAGACATTATTAATTCCTACAAAAACTTGGGTGGAGACATTACACAATGTTTCTTCCCTGACCAGGGACATGGTACCTGGAATGCGTTTTGGAGTGACCCACGTTATATTCCTTTCATCAATAATACTCACAAAGCAAATCCTCTAGTATATTTCCAACATACTAAATTTTGTCCTAATGAGTCTGTAAGCGCCAAGCTTGGCCTCCAGGCTGGTTTTTATAGTTATGAGTGGCAGAAGGATGGCGTTACGATTAGTGGACAAACATCCAATATTCTGATGGTAAGCTCTTATGGAACTTATAGGGCTCGGTTTAAAAGAACGGCCTCCAGCGTATGGTCAGACTGGTCACCTGCTCCTGCAATCATTTCGCAAAATCAGGGTACCGTTACACCAGATATAAGTGTGAATGGTTTAAGATCAATCGTATTGCCAGCTCCAGACGGCAGTACCACCGTGCCCTTAAGCGTGCCAAACACTTATGCCAGCTACGAATGGAGAAGGGTTTCTGATAATGCACTTGTAAGTTCTTCCAATACTTACAATGCACCGGTTGGGCAGTTCAAAGTTAAAGTGACAGAACAATTCGGTTGCGGAAGCGACTTCTCTCCTATATTTAAAGTAATAGCAGCTAACGGTGGACAGGCGCCAGACATGGCTACAAGCGTTGCTGCCATTGCTATGAGCAATAATGCTGTTCAATTGGATTGGAATGATAATCCAAATCCTGCGTATAATGAAACTAATTTTGAAATCTATCGCAGTACAACTCCGGGGGCAGGATACAGCCTTGTAGGGAAAACAAATACTGATGTGCTTGCATTTTTGGATGAAGGTCTTTCTGCAGACACTAAATACTATTATGTTATCAGAGCAATAAACAATAATGGAGCATCTGCAACTAGCGCCGAAGCAAGTGCGCTCACACAATCAGATATTACAGCACCAACCGCTCCGCTCAACTTGGTAGTAACAGGCTCAACCCGCAGTTCTGTTTCTCTCAGTTGGGGTGAGTCAACAGATGACGTAGGAGTATCTCGTTATGAGATTTATGTAGATGGTGTCAAAAAGTTCGTGACAACTATCACAAACTTTACGGTAAATGGCCTTACAATGTTGCAGACTTATGGCTTCTATGTGCGTGCTGTAGATGCTACCGGCAATCTTTCGCCTACCAGCAACCAGGTTAGTGGAACGGCAGCTCTCAATGGTCTAAGCTATAAATACTATGAAGGATCATGGAATAATTTGCCTGATTTCTCAACGCTGACTCCTATTTTAACTGGTGTATCTCCGAATGTGAGCCTTACGCCTAAGCTTGTAGCAGACAACTTCGGCTTCTTGTGGGAAGGGTTTATTAAAATCCCCGCAAATGGCACCTACAAATTTGAAACGAACAGTGACGATGGTAGTAAACTATATTTTAGAAATTACGATTTCAACGCCACTGCCCTGGTAGATAATGACGGCTTGCATGGTGGGCAATACCGGGAAGGCAGCATCACGCTTACCGCTGGTATCTATCCTATCGCAATTGCATTTTTTGAAAAAACTGGGGGAGAAGGCATGAATGTATATTGGACTTGTGCCGCTGCAGGCATACCTACCCGTACAGCCATTCCAAATAGTGCATTTGTAGACAATGTGACAATTTTGCCAAGTCAGATGCCGGAAAAACCTTCTAATCTTATTGTAGCTGCATCTGCTTACAATCGTGTTAATATCAGTTGGACAGATGAGAGTAACAATGAAACTGGATTCGAGGTTTCCCGCTCTACCTCTCTTATTGGAACTTATGCAAACATTGGCAGTGTAGGTGCGGGTGTTACAACCTTTATTGACTCCGTAGGCCTTGAACCATCTACAAAGTATTTTTATAAAGTGCGTTCTGTAAACCAATACGGACAGTCTGATTTTGTTAGCATCTTGCAAGCCCAGTGGAGTTTTGATCAGGATTTGTTTGATGGAAGTGGTAATAATCTCAGTCTTACGCTTACGAACAATCCTCCTTACTCTACAGACAAAAAAGAAGGTTCCAATTCTATTTCATTGAACGGATCTAATCAATATATCAACCTGCCTTTTGCAACAAGTAAAAAATTCCCGGCAGAGGGCTGCAGCACCCGAACTATTGCACTTTGGATTAAACCAATTGCTGCTTCTGTGTCTGGTACCAACAAAGTAATATTTGACTTTGGTGGCAATGATAATGGTATTGCTCTAAGGTTTAATGCCGGTGCTTTGCAGGCAGGAATTGCGGGTAGTAATAATCGTCAATTGGTGTCGGTAAGCAGTATCAACACTAATCCGAATTGGAATGTCAATAACTGGAACCATGTTGCTGTTGTTTATGATGTAAACAAGTTACAGCTCTACGCTAATGGCGTTTTGCTCGGAACCACTAATCTTGGTTTCACTTCTATCGGCGCATCAACCAATGGATCAAGAATTGGGGCAACGAATAGTAGCAATGCTTTTAATTCGTCTTCAAGTTCTACCAATGTAGGCGGTTTGCTGGATCACATTACGGTGATTACAGAACCAATGACTGCTGCAGGTCTTAAAGCACTAATGACACAGACCTATACCGCAGACACTACTTTTGAATTGCCGGCTATGCCAGCTTCTCCAACAAACCTGGTGTCTACAGCACAAACAACAAAAACAGTGTCGCTGCAGTTTAACGACAATTCGGCTAATGAAACCTTATTCGAAGTTTACCGTTCTGCAGGCACTAGTAATAACTTCAGGTTGTTAGCTACAATTCCAGGTGCAGCAGGCGCTACTAAAGCACTCATTGATAGTAACCTTTTCTCAAATACGAATTACTATTATAAAGTACGGGCTAAGGGCGTGGGTGGTACAACTTTATTTACAGCAACCCTGTTGGTAAGAACTGCCAATAATGTTCCTGTAATGGCCGAGGTAGGTAACTTCACCATGAGGTACGCTTCACAGAAAATCGTACAGCTCTCAGCAACTGATGCCGATCTCGAGGCACTGGCTTATACCTCATTGAATGCACTTCCTGCATTCGCAACACTTACAGATGGTGGAAACGGAAATGCCACTATACAATTGAATCCAACCCAGGCACAACAGGGTGTTTATCCTGTGCAGATCCAGGTTGCAGATGGCAACAACGGAAAAGATACCGTGAGCTTCCTTATCACAGTAAATGCGAATTACACACCAGTGATTGCTGCGCTTAATAATCTTAGCTTGGCAGAAAGCAGTACAGCAAGTGTAAGTTTAACTGCAACAGATCAGGACGGTAATGCCTCAATAACATGGGCTATAGCTACACCTTATCCTTTCATCAGCTTAACTGATAACGGCAATGGTGCAGGTCAGCTAATGATAGCTCCTGGATTTACACATGCAGGGGTTTACCCTGTAACGGTGGTAGCCAGCGACAATGCAGGTTCTTCCGAAACAGCTACCTTTACTCTTACGGTTACCAACCAGGAGCCTCCCGTAGAGAGATGGTTTATGAGCATGAAATACAACAGTCCGAATGCTCCGGCACCATGGAATACCATCTCTACTCCGACAACAAATAACTTAAAAAATAGCAGCGGCCTCACCACGAGCCTTGGTATCCAGTTTATGAATACCAGTTGGAATGCGGGAGATGCCGGTGCAGTTACCGGAAATAACTCTGGTGTATATCCGGATGCCGTAATTAAGGATTATTTCTGGTTTGGAGTATACGGTGCGCCTAATACTATTGACATTAAGCTCAACGGCCTCACTCCTGGTATCAAATATAATGTGACTCTGTTTGGTAGTAGTGCCTGGAGAGGTTTGGGAAATAATGGTACCACAATCTATACCGTAAATGGTGTGGCAAAGCCACTCTATGTAGATATGAATAATAAAAACACGGTTACATTTGGCGCAATAGCACCAGACGCTTCCGGAAATATTATTGTGAATATGACTAAAGGGGCATCTACTCCTTACGGGATTGTAAATGCAATCGTAATTGAAAAGCCATTTGACGATGGAACTGCTCCTGCAGTGCCGGCAAATCTTATCGCCCAGGCGCAAAGTAATGGTTCAGTAAAACTGGAATGGGACGATGTAGCCTACAATGAATCTGCCTACCTGGTTCATAGAGCTACTTCTTCAGATGGTCCGTTTACGCTAATAAATGCAGGTGCGTCTAATGCGAACGATACAACATATAATGATAATACAGTGCAAAGCACTACTACTTACTACTATAAAGTGGAAGCAGTGAATGCCGTGGGTTCGTCAGGCTTCTCAAATGTAGGCGCTGTTTCTACAACGAATAAAGCCCCTCTCCTGGCTGATATTGCAGATGTTTATGTAAAAGCTGGAAACAGTGTAACTGTAAACTTTGCAGCAACAGATGATGCGGGTGATATTATGACAACCGCAGTAACAAACCTTCCTGCTTTTGCCAGCTTCCTCGTAACTGGTAATGGGGCGGGTAAGATTACATTCAACCCATCGGCCAATGACCTGGGCTATTATCCTGGAATCGTTGTTACGGTCACTGATAACTCCGGTGCCAGTGTAAGCAAAGTCTTTAATGCTACTGTAACTGACAATAGCGTAAGAACAGCTTATCTCAATTTTGGCCCCGAAGGCGCAACACCACAAGCTGCCCCTTGGAATAACTACCTGGGCTATCCGTTTAAGAATAATGTGTACGGAAATATTAAGGATGATGCAAACGTGACTACAAATTTCACTTTCAAATTCCTCACACAGTGGAACGGTGGTCTTACATTCGGTATGAGAACCGGTGGCAATACTGGTGTTTTTCCTGATAATGTAATGCAGACAAGTTTCCACAATTACAATACCGGAAGCCATGAGATAGAGTTCAACGGTCTGGATCCTGCCAAGCGCTATAGCATTGGATTCTTAACCAATTCGCACAGTGGAGCAGCTTCACCGGTTACGTTCACCAGTGGAGCACAATCCATCACTATTGATGGAAGGTATAATACGGACCGACTGGTAAACCTCAATGGTCTGGTTCCAAACGCTTCTGGTAGTATCCAGGTGACGCTTGTGAAGAACTCAACCAACCAGGTGCTTAGTCTTAATGCTGTTGTCATCAGAGAATATCTTACATCAGATCCTGTGATTCGTCCGTCAGATTTGATAGCCCATACAATTCTGCAAAACGATAGGATATCTCTCACATGGAGTGATAGAAGTGGCGATGAAACAGGGTTCCAGGTGTGGCGTTCTACTGCTGCTGGCGGAACTTACACTCTTGTGACTACCACAGATGCCAATGTAAATAGCTATACCAATACAGGCCTCACACCAAACACTCGCTACTTCTATAAAGTGCGTGCAGTAAAAGGTGCAACTTATAGTAACTATAGTAACATTTCAAACGCTATGCTTGCACAAAATATTGTACTGATCAACCAAAACGTAAGTGCGAGCCAGTCCGGCGCATCACCATGGAATAATACAAGTTCTCCATCTACAATAGGTGCTACCTTCAGTAACCTGACTAACACAGACTTGGTGAATACTGGTTTCGAAATGGTGATCACTAAAGAGTTTAATGGTACTGGTTATGCTGGTGTAAACGCAAATGGTGTATTCCCCGCTAATGTGCAGGTGAGCAATTATTGGACAGATGCCGGGCAAACCTCTGCTGTGCAGTTCCAAAACCTGGATGTAAGTAAAAAGTATCGCATCGGATGTTTTGGTAGTAACACTAACTCCAATTACACTACTGGAAACTACAGTTGCAATGGTAAAACCGTAGAATTAAACAGCTACTATAATGATGTAAAAGTGGTATACCTTGATAAGCTTACCCCTAATGCAGACGGGCAGCTAATTGTAAATGTTTCTACTGCAGGAGGTTCTCCATATAGTTTCACCGGAGCCTTCACTATTGAGTATTTTGATGATAATACTCCGGATGAACCGGTAGTTAATACCATTTACAGCCAAGGAGTGCCACAAGGCCGGATGATCGCTGGAAAGGGTGGGCATACATTGCCGCGGCCTGAGGCAGTAGTTACGACTGCTAAAGCTTTAGTTCCGTCTTTAAAAACGGAAGAACTGGCTGATGTTATCAGCGTATTCCCTAATCCATTTACGGATAGGATACAAGTTGAACTTCAAAATCCTAAAGCATCTGCGGTTACAGTCATGCTGTTCGATATAAATGGAAGTCTTCTTTTCAAAACAAATAATATGAACGTAATGAAAGGAAACAATATTGTAGCTGCAAATCTACCTGTAGGTATGAAGCTGGCTCCTGGCATGTATGTAATAAATGTGTGGATTGATGGAAAAATGAGCAAGTCTGTAAAACTGATAAAAGTCAACTAAGAAAAACCTCAAATGTTAAAGAGTCTGGTATAATAATTATACCAGACTTTTTTCATGTTCGGAAACACAAGTATCTTAGTTCTTGGTTTACACAAGTACCACTGGAAAAATATTGACATGACGATATTTCGAGATCCCAAATGGATTAGTGCATTTGAGTATCCTTATGCTTCTTACCAGGAAATTCCTGAGGCAGTTTTTGAGGATATCAATAAAGCATTGGACACTGTTCAATCCTCTTCACCATTAGTTAGTGTAATTATTTCTGCCTGGAATGAAGAAGTGGATATTTTGAAAACTGTAGGAAGCCTCTCCCGCACAGTTACCCGATTTCCTTTTGAGATTATCGTAGTAAATAATAATTCTACAGACAATACCCAGCATACACTTGACCGGCTGCATATCAGGAACTATTTTCAGCCTATTCAAGGTTGGGGACCAGGACGACAAATGGGTATGGAAAACGCCCGGGGTAGATATATACTGATGGCTGATGCCGACTGTATTTATCCACTTTGCTGGGTAGAGATTATGACAACAGGCTTAGAGCAGCCGGGAGTTATCAGCGTTTATGGCCGGTATTCCTTTATTAGTGATATAGGTTTTGCCCGCTGGCAGTTATCCCTTCTGGGATTCTGTAAAGATATGATGGCTGAAGTCCGTCATATCAAGCGTCCGTTTTTAAACTCTTATGGCATGAGCATGGGATTCGTACGGGAATATGGCATGAAGGAGGGATTTTATATGAACCGTACCCATGGTGAAGATGGGCGTATGTGCTTTGATTTAATGAAATATGGAAAAGTAAAGCAAATTCGCTCTAATAAGAACAGGGTATGGACGGGAGTACGTACCCTTAAAAAGGGCGGAAGTTTTTCTAACGTGCTAAGGGTGAGAATTTGTAAAGAACTTAAAAGATTTTCAATTTACTTTAATACAAAAATGAAATACCATCCATCGAAAGACCAAAATGCCAACGATATGTAGGGAAGGCTTGATCATACAATTATCTTTACTCAATTGAAACTTTTAATCCTGGTTTATGGATCTGATTTATTTTTTTAAAGTTCTTCTTCGCCGCAAATGGATCATTGCGGGTCTTTCTTTTCTGGCGGTAGTAGCTGCATTTGTCTTTCTTTTGCTTAAAAAAGAACTTTATGTTTCCCAGGCGCAGTATTCTACGGGCTTTACTGCAGAGAAAGTACGTCTTGTTGATGGAAGCTCAGGTATCGATATTTATACTGCCGACGTAAAGTTTAGCAATGCCATTGAGACTTTTAAATCCCCGAAAGTAATTGCTACCATCGGGTATAAATTATTGCTGCATGACCTTACAAATCCTGAAAAGGCTTATCGTAAGCTTACGGCGAAGCAAGCGCAAAGTGACCTTGCGCGGGCTGTAAATAAGGATACAGCCATAAGGAAATTACAGCAAATGATTACAAATAATCAGTTGCTCCGTTCAGAAACAGATGCGGATAAGATTCTTATCGAGTACTTTAAATTCTACGGATATGATTATGAAAGCCTGCTGGAAAGCATGCTAATTGAGCGAGTGGGAAGAACAGATTATTTGGATATCCGCTTCTGGTCTGAAAACCCGAACCTCTCTGCGCTGGTTGTAAATTCTATGGGCCAGGAGTTCTTAAATTATTATAAAAACTTGAGTTCCCAGCGTACCGAAGAAAATGCGGAAGGCATAAAAAAAATGGTTACCGCACAGCAGTTGCGAATTGACAGCCTTGGCAAAAGATTATATTCTGAAAAAGTTAAGCAGGGTAGTATTGATCCCGTGAGTTTAAGTACCAGTGCTATGGAGACCGTAAAAGAGCTTGAAACAAAGCTGGCAGAAGAGAAAAGCAAGCAAAATGAACACCTCAATAGGAAAAAATATTTAAGTGACAGGATGGCAATCTTGAGTGCTGGCAATACTGGTGGAGGAGGTTCGGGCAATGAAGATATTGTGCGCCTCACAACGAGAAAAAATGACCTTGTTGCGCAGCTTGCTAAAAAGGGAGGTAGCGACCCAGTCCTTGAAAAACAAATTGCAGATCTGCGCTCAGAAATCAACAGCAAATCCTCCTCCGGAGGAAGCAGAGGCAATGCGGCCAGGCAAAAGGAAATTGATAACCTGGGTATGCAGATATCTGAGGAAGATGCCCTGCTCAACGCTGCAAATTCAACAATTGCAGATTACACCAGCCGTATTAGAAAATATACTGGTATGGCTAATGCTGCTCCTGTAGGTAGCGATGTAACTATACAAGGAATTCAAAGTCAACTGGCCATTGAAAATAGCCAGTTAGGTATAGTAATGGAAAAGTATTCGCAGGCAGAAGGTTTAGTAAGAGACGATCCAACAACTAACTTTATTCAAACGGCTGTGGGCCAGCCAGCTGTGGGCCCGGAATCCAAAAAGACTATGCTCACCATGGCACTCTCAGGCGCTTCCATGTTTTTCCTGGCTTCTGTAATCTTCCTTTTGTTAGAGATCTTTGATCCCAGAGTAAAAACGCCAACAATATTCCGCAAACAGGTACCCCTTAGTCCAGTGAATATTTTAAATGCTGTTCCGCTGAAAAATAGAAGTGAGCAGGAACTGATATTTAATGATTATGAAGGGCGAAAATATTCCCGGGAGATTTTATTTAAAAATAATATTCGGAAACTGCGGTATGAGTTGCTTAATAGCCCTCACAAATTGTTTCTCTTTACCAGTACGAAAACCGGTGCCGGAAAAACGACTGTGCTGGAGGCCTTGGCTGCAGGTCTCGTCCTTAGTAAGAAAAAAGTGCTGCTGATAGATCTTAATTTCAGCCATAATACTATTACTGAGCGGCATAATCCTGGCGTTCTCATCCAGGATATTGCAAATAAAATAAACTATAACAGGCCTTTCTCTGATCAGAAGTTATGGAGTGAGACGGATCAGCCCGGATTGAATGTACTAGGCTGCGCACGAGGACATTTTACGCCATCGGAAATTATATACAACATAGATATTGATGCTTTTTTCAAATTGCTGAAAGACGAATTTGATTTTGTTCTTATTGAAGGTGCCGCATTAAATGATTTTGCAGATAGCCGGGAACTGGCTACCTATGCGGAAGAAGTATACACTATTTTCTCTGCAAATGCAGCTGTAACTCATGCAGATGAAAAGTCAATAAAATTTATAACTGGTTTGGGGGCTAAAAATAAAGGCACCGTTTTAAATAATGTACTTAAGGAAAATATTAATTTCTAAAAGTACCGGCAAGCACTGATGACTAAAACTTCACGCCTTAGCTGGATTGATTATGCAAGGGGCATAGCAATTATCCTGGTGTCTTACCGCCATGTGTTTGAAGGCTCAAAAGAAGCCGGAATTCCTGTGCAGCAGTACGATTTACTAGAGTATGCGAATATCTTCTTCTACAGTTTTCGAATGCCACTGTTTTTTATTATCTCCGGTATATTTATTACCCGAAGTCTGCAAAAAAGAGGTATCGGAAAATATGTTGAAACCCGGGCTCGGGCTATTTTATATCCTTATTTTGTGTGGGGCACAATCCAACTTACGCTCCAGATTATTTTCACTCGCTATACAAACGGGCATCCTACCATAGACTCGTATCTCCACCTATTTTATTTACCCAGAGAAATTGCGCAGTTCTGGTATTTGTATGCTTTGTTTAACGTGTCTGTACTATATGCCCTAGCTAAATTTTATCTAAAGTTGAAGCCATGGCATAATATTATTATTGGACTTATTTTTTTCTATGCGTCTGCCTATGTATACCAGGAACATATCAATACCGCCTTCTTTTTTGATATTCTGCATAACTATATTTTCTTTGCCATCGGCGATTTGTTGAGTACCATTATGCTGGATAAAAAGAACCGGTCCTATTTTGAGTCTGGTAAGAATTTACTCCTAATGCTTATTCCTTTCTTAATCGCTCAAACCTATTTTCTTTTTCAAAACATCAACCATTCCACAGCCAAATATATGTATGTGGAATATTATCAACCTGCTGTATTTTTATTAATCGCACTAGTGGGCTGCAGTTTCATCATTCATTTAACTTTCTACATGCAAAAGAAAAATGTAATGAATTGGCTCACTGTTCTTGGTCAGCATTCTCTTTACATTTATGTGGCACATGTAATCGTATTCTCTTTTGTAAGAATTACCTTACAAAAAGGATTGGGAATTGATAATGTAGCGATCATTCTTATTAGTGGTATTCTTTCAGCCCAGCTTGTTCCCTTGATGCTTTACCGGTTGTCAGAAAAATGGAATATGCGGTGGATTTTTACACTAGAAGAAAAGCCCGCAAAAAAAGCTGAGGCTGCCGGAGATAATCTCTTGGCTCCAGAGCGAGCTAATCAATAATATTATGGCTGAAGATTCAAAATATAGTGGATGGATTCATTCTGGCTTTTTCAGTGGATTGCAAAAGCTATCAGTGCCATTGTCCGGTTTGTTTATTACCATGATCCTGGCGCACAAAGCGCTTACCCCGCAGGAAATGGGCGTTTGGGCTTTATTTATGACAATCACTTCTATCATTGAAATCATCAGGCAGGGGCTGGTAAAAACTTCGCTCATGAAGTTTATCAATCATAGCCAGCCCAAGGATCATGGCAAGGTGGTAGGTGCTGCATTTTACCTTAATGCCATCATTACGTTATTTACGGCTGGCATTGTGTTCATATTTACGCCCGCCATTGCAAGATTTTTAGCTGCGCCTCAACTTGCCAGCATGCTTTATATCCTGCAGGCAGGCATGCTTATCATGATCCCTTTCTCACACTTTGAATGGCTGATGTATGGAAAGGCCATATTTAAAGGATTATTTTGGACATATTTTTACAGACAGGGGCTCACGTTGCTTTTAGTTTTTTCCGTATTTGTTGCGAATAGTAAAGTGCCCTTAAATGTGCTGGTTATTATATATAATCTTGGGTTGCTTATAGGGGCGATTGTAGCTTATCAATTCGTAAAGCCTTTTGTAAAAGGATCGCTCCAATTTAATAAAACATGGATGCTAAAATTATTTCAATTTGGAAAATACGTTTTTGCATCCGGCCTTAGCACACTCGTGTTTCGGAGTGCCGACCAGATGATGCTATCTCCAATGCTTGGAACTACCGTGTACAATGCTTTTCAAAATATCTCCCTGCGTTTTATTAATCTTTCTGATCTTCCTTCCCAAACCCTTGGCGATATTCTTTTCCCAAAAAGTGCACATTCTGATAATAGCAGTAACCCTCAAAGAATTAAATACTATTATGAAAAGACAGTAGGTGCATCACTGTGCGTGGTTGTTCCATTAGTTTTGATTGTTTTACTTTTTCCTAAGCTCATCATTTTTGTACTGGCCGGTCCCAAATATTATGAAGCTATTCCTTACCTGCAGGTTATAGCTATTACCAGTATTACCCTGGCTTTTCTAAAACAATACGGCGTAATTATGGACTCCACCGGCCGGCCCGGCATTAATTTTACTACTACAAGTTTACTTGCAGTAATCAATGTTACCCTCCTGTATTTTTTTATCCGGCATTTTCATTTCCTGGGAGCTGCTTATGCGTTGGTGGTGAGCCATCTAATCGGTTTTGCCGTTACGCAGTCATTGCTATACCGCATCTTTGGTATTAATTTTATTAATGCATTTAAATATGCTGCTCAGTTTTACCCGGAATTTTTAAAAATCATTTTAGCCCGATTACCATGGAAGATGCGATAATAAAAAGCCGTGATTTTATTGTGTTTGGGTTGCAACCCTGGGATATCCCCATCGGAAGCAACTGTAAAAATATTGCAGTAGAATTTGCCAGGCATAATCGTGTGCTTTATGTAAATAGGCCCTTAGACAGAATAAGCAGGTGGAGAAACAAAGGGGATGTGCAAACAAAAAATAGGATGGAAAGCTTGCGCACCGGGAAAAACTTGCTTACCAAAGTGTCTGAAAACTTATGGGTACTCAATCCCCCGGTTGTGCTGGAATCTGTCAATTTTTTGCCACCAGGATTTTTATATAATTTTCTAAACAGAGCAAACTGTAAGCGACTTGCAAA
>DGQO01000270.1:15604-16584 GCA_002400445.1 Chitinophagaceae bacterium UBA4412 | reverse complement strand
CAGCATCTTCCCGCAATCCCTTTACCTGCCTGAAACCCAGTCGCAGGGCACGATAGCGACCGCTCAATTCTTCCAGACTATTATCCCAATAAGAATGATTCACATCCACCGGTCGCACTTCTACAGCATGCTTACGGGCATCAATAATGATCTGCGCCGGCTGGTAAAACCCCATGGGCATACTGTTAAGGAGCGCCGCTGCAAATACATCAGGATAATAGCATTTTAGCCAACTGCTCACATATACCAGCAGGGCAAAACTTGCAGCATGGCTCTCCGGGAAACCATAACTGCCAAAGCCTTCCAGTTGCTTAAATACCCGCTGCGCATACTCCAGCGTGTATCCATTTTTCATCATGCCGCTGGTGAGTTTATGTTCAAATTTTGAAACCAGGCCTTTGGCTTTAAAGGTGGCCATACTGCGCCGCAGTTCATCTGCTTCTGTGGGGGTAAAACCTGCAGCTACAATGGCAATTTTCATTGCTTGCTCCTGGAAGAGTGGCACACCAAGCGTGCGGCCCAGTATTTCTTCTAATTCCGGCGAAGGATAGTCTACAGGTTCTTCACCATTGCGGCGGCGCAGGTAAGGATGTACCATATCTCCCTGTATGGGTCCGGGGCGCACCAGCGCAACTTCAATCACGAGGTCATAAAATGTTTTAGGCCTGAGGCGTGGCAGCATACTTTGCTGTGCCCGGCTTTCTATCTGGAAAACGCCAATGGTATCTGCATGCGAAATCATTTCATACACTACGGGATCATCCTGCGGAATATTGGCGAGTGTAAANNTTGCGGATGCAGGTGAGCATACCTAAAGCCAGCACATCAATCTTCATAAATCCTAAAACATCAATATCATCTTTATTCCATTCAATGCAGGTGCGGTTTTCCATGCGGGCATTCATGATGGGTACTAAATTGCTGAGCTTGCCGCGGGTGATTACAAAGCCACCGGTATGCTGCCCAAGCTGCCGGGGAAA
>DGQO01000270.1:11076-15577 GCA_002400445.1 Chitinophagaceae bacterium UBA4412 | reverse complement strand
CCCACATCCCTGATGGCACCTTTCTGGTGCTGCTGCGTTACAGTGGCTACAATAGCTGCACGATCTCTTCCATATTTTTTGTAGATGTATTGAATCACTTCTTCCCGCCGCTCATGCTCAAAATCTACATCAATATCCGGTGGTTCATTGCGGGCTGAAGAAATAAAACGCTCAAACAATAAATCAAATTTTGTGGGATCAACCGAAGTGATGCCCAGGCAATAACACACTGTAGAATTAGCGGCTGAACCCCTGCCCTGGCATAAAATATTTTGTTCCCTGGCAAAGCGAACGATATCATACACCGTAAGAAAGTAAGCCGCATACTTCATTTCATTAATAAAATGCAATTCATGGTTGATGGCGTCTTTTGTTTTTTGGGTAATGGCATCTCCAAATCTTTCCTGCGCACCTTGCCAGGCAAGCAGCGTGAGTTCTTCATGCGGCAAGCGGCCGGGAGTTGTAATTTCTTCGGGATANNCATTTCCGGCGGCGGTTTTAAATAACGTTCTGCATTTGCATGCAATAGATAGCCCGCTGTATAAATCGTACACTTTTCCCTGATGCAGGTTACGATATCCTGCAACTGCCGGCGTTCCGGCAAATGATAGTGAACATCATTGGTAGCAATTAAAGCAATATTTAAATGGTTTGCAATTTCCTGGAGACGATATAAAAATTTTGTATCATCACCCTGGTAAGTTCGGGTGGCAGCGAGATATACTTCATTGCCGAGTTGAGCCTGGTAAGTTTGTACAGATGCTGCAAATGCTGCATCCAGTTCAAACTGATCATTGAGCATACGTGGCGGGAGCAAAATAAATTTCATACCTGTGGAAGCTGCAAACACATCTTCTTTATCTAAATGGCATTCGCCTTTTTCTGCCCGACTGTTGCCCAGGGTAAGCAAATTGCAGAGCCTTGCATAAGCGGCCGCATCTGTAGGAAAAGCCAGCAAGCCTTGTCCATCACGGAGCACTAAGTGGCAACCTACAATAAGCCGGATACCCGCAATTTTTGCGGCTGCATGTGCCCGTACAATTCCTGCAAGGCTGTTTCGGTCTGTTATGGCAATAGCATTATAACCCAGTGCTGCGGCTTGTTCTACCATTTCTTCCGGGTGAGAAGCACCCCTTAAAAAAGANNATTTTCACTTAAAGCAGGTGGCAGCCTATACCTTTTACTGCTGCGCTGCTGCGTTAGGGATTGTAGCGGAAATCCTTTTTGCGATCGCAGGAGCAAAAAGATTGCAGCGAAAAGCCCGACCCGCTTTTTGGCGGGTAACGCCCCAATATTTTTTACATTTTTACGCAAAATATCCATGTAAGAACCATTGGTTATTTTTTTCCGGATCATAATGCCCAAGCCGGAAAATCCAATAGCGCTTTCCCTCTTCATCTTCTACATAATAATAATCCCGGTGCTCTCCATCCTGCAGCCACCATTCCTGTGCAATGCGCTCCGGCCCATCGGCCCGTGCAATGCGATGCAATTGTGATTGGTGACGGAATAACATGGGAGGATAATCGGGTATGGGCGCTGTAACTTGTATAGGTGAAGGTGTTGCTAAAATATGCAGGGGCCGCGGCCGGCTTTGTGGCCAGGGTATATTACTTTTTTCATAAACAAAAGATGCAGCACGATAAGAATTTTCGGGCCAGTGATGTGCATCGGGTAAAAAGCGCTCAATGCGTGCAGATGGAATTTTACCTGAGATGCGATCCAGGAGTTCGGCTAATTCCTGGCTTCCTGCCATGGCGTTATTTTGCCAGAGTTCTTCCTGCACAATGGTACAATCCTCTACCAGCGGTGCCTCCAGCACAAATAGTTCGATACCAAGGCCGGGCTCAATGCTTTCTATTTTTGGTTCAAATAATTTAAGTAAGTGTGCAGCATGCTGCGTAGGTCGGTTGGTCCCGATGGCAATGTTCAGGATTTTTCCATCAACCCGGTAACAATACAGCACAAGCCTGCGCAAACCTTTGCCATCTTTTTTTAATTTATTACAAAGCGTTTCTGTCAATGCAGACAGTGCTATTTCAATTCCTTTTGCCGTTACGATGGTTTGTAAACAAGGCAATCGCTCCTGGTATTCTACGGGCACAGATGCTGGCGTCAACTGTTCTTCTGCGGTGCCCAGGGCTTGTTTCAGCCGATGCGTAAGCTCGGGACCAAACCTGCGGTGCAAAGAGGCAGGTGCGATATCTATAAAATTCTTGATGCTGTGTAAGCCAAGTTTTTGCAAAAGGAAAACAATATCATCGCTAAGGCGCAAAGCCTGAGATGGCAGTAAAGAAAGTACTGTGTATTGTTCTCCTTCTGGCACAATGAGTTTTGTTCCAAACCTTGCTACTGCCCAGGCAGCACCGATGGTATCTGCCATAGCGGGTCGGGCATGATAACCAAAAGCAGCTAAGCGTTTATACATAGCAGTGAGATAGGCTTTTTCTCCGCCCCATAAATGTGCACAGCCTGTAGCATCGATAAGTAATCCATCCGGTGGATCTGCTGCCACCACAGGGCTAAAACGAATGAACCATTCTGCCAGGGATTGCAGGGACTTTTCTGCCCTACCTTCTTCTTCCGGGATCACTTCAATGCCGGGAATATAAGCACGAGCATCGGCTACTACCATTGCTTCCTGCACAGCACCTGACTGCGCAAGCAGATTTGCAGCCGTTACCCTTAAGCGGCCATGATCCGGGGCGGCCAGCACAAAAGGAATATTTTTTACATGCGGATAACAGCGGGTATAAGTATCTGTTTTAAAATGACGCAACCATATGGACACATAACGCCTGCTCATGATTTAACCCGTTTTTTGTTTTGCGTGCAAAGGCATCACCGGTGTTTTAATGGCATGCCTGAATTGTCCATTTACAAAACTCAGTTCCCAGGAACCGGGAATTCCATTACGTACTTTAAGTAATTCTATTTTCCAGCGGGGATAACCCACACCGGGTAAACCCGGTGGCAGCAAAGCGGGCAAAGCGCTGATTTGCCATCGGGTGAAACATGCATTGGTATTGATGCTGCGGGGATTATTTCTAAAAACAAAACCTGTAACCCGGCTTTTTTCTACCGCAAGTTGTAAGCGGCGGGAACTGGTAAAATCAAGTTCCTGCATTTCTGCAAGCACGATTCCAAGGCCCTTGCATTTGAGCGCTTCTTCCATAGCCCACTGAATTTCTTTGTCTTTTTTCAACCCGATAAATATGAATTGCTCCGGCGAAATACCATATGATTTTAATGCCGGGGGAAATATTTTGCGCTGCGCAGATATCCAAACGGCAGAGGCGCCCTTAGGCAAAATTTTACCTACAAGCGCCATAACAAATGCGCTGCTAGCCGCTGCCGCTTCTGGCTGCTGCATGATAAATTCATGCACGGCAGCAAGTGGAAAAGTTTTACCTGGAAATGCAGCATTGATGGGCCCCAATCCAAATGATTCAACGCTTGCAGGTAAAGCCGAAGGGATGCCCTGCAACTGCAAAATTTCCTTTCTCAGGCGTTGGACGATATCAGCTTTTGCGGTTTCCATTTGTAAATACCAAAAGCAATATTACTAAATTATTTAGCAAATTGGGTAGAGAAAACATAGTGGATAGGAAGGATCTCCTATCGGTTTATTGCACAAGTAAGTTGTGTATGAGGATTAATCTGCACCTATTATATGATCAACCGGTTCAGGAAGATTTTTTTCCTTCACCCATTACAAAAGCAATAGGCTTTAAACCTTTAGAATGTTCTGCAATTATTTTTCCGATAGCAGCAAGCGGGATGGCCAACACCATACCCGGGATACCCCAAATTAATTCACCGGCAATAAGCGCCAGGATGGTAAATAAAGGATTGATTTTAACCTGCGCTCCTACCACGAGCGGCTCCAATACATAGGTTTGCAAAAATTGAACGACAGCATAAGTCACTAAAACTCCAATGACAACTCCATTACCTGTACCCTGTGATACAGCCATGGTAACCGTAAGAAGTGTGCCGGTAAGATTTCCCACAAAGGGCACGATTTCTAACAAGCCGCAAAGCACGGCAAAAAATAAGGCATTTTTTACACCTACGATGCTAAAGCCAATGCCGTACATAATCCAGAGAACAACAATCATTTTTGCGAGCCCGGAAATATATTGTCTTGTCACCTTTGTAGAACTACTCATCACTTCGCCAACCTTTTTTCTTTCTGTGCTGTCGGTGAGTTTAAGCACAAACTCCCTGACTTGAGAGCGCTGAAAAAGCAGCAGGAATATATAGACTATCATGAGTATAAAATCTACCAGGACGCCTGAAATGCCACTTATCAATCCCATAATGGCACCGGGAATATTTCCTGAGCCGGATGATTTCACCATCTCATTTTGTCGCTGCTCACTAATTCCTAATTTTTCCGTAAGCATTGTTTTAAACTGGCCCACATAGTTCTGCACATATTCCTGCATTTTACCAAAGTCTTCTGCGAGGTCCGTTACTTTCCAGCTTAATAAAAATA
>DGQO01000270.1:0-11046 GCA_002400445.1 Chitinophagaceae bacterium UBA4412 | reverse complement strand
GCAAAATACAAACCTGCAACGATTAAGAAAAGCAGGAAAAGAATTTGAATAGGTTTGGTCAATGAGGTGACTGGCATGGTTTATTGGGTTTAGAGTATGATTTCACAAACCATACCATTCCTAAAAAGTAAGGCTGAAATTATGTAGCGGTATCGCACCGCATTCCTTAACCAATTTTTTCTTTCAAATCGAGATGATGGGTTTTCGCTGTTTCTTTAGCCAGTTCATAACCCGCATCAGCATGTCTGATTACACCTATGCCGGGGTCGTTTCTAAGTACCCGGCGCAGCCTTGCTTCGGCTTCTGCTGTACCATCTGCCACGATGACCATACCGGCATGAATGCTATAACCCATACCCACGCCACCACCATGATGCAGGCTTACCCAGCTTGCACCGCCGGCCGTATTGAGCAATGCATTTAAGATGGGCCAGTCGGCCACGGCATCACTGCCATCCAGCATAGCTTCCGTTTCCCTGTTGGGCGAAGCCACGCTCCCCGTATCTAAATGATCCCGCCCTATTACAATGGGTGCTTTTACTTTTCCGGTGCGCACCAGTTCATTAAAGGCGAGTCCGGCTTTTTCTCTTTCGCCTTGCCCCAGCCAGCAAATGCGGGCAGGCAAACCCTGGAACGCAATTTTTTCCTGGGCGAGTTTAAGCCAGCGCAGTAAAGATTTGTTTTGAGGAAAAAGATTTGCAATCACTTCATCTGTTACGGCAATATCTGCAGGATCGCCACTGAGTGCTGCCCAGCGGAAAGGCCCCTTGCCTTCGCAGAACAATGGACGGATATAAGCGGGAACAAAGCCAGGAAAAGCAAATGGATTATTCCGGGCAGTTTCGGCTATACCTTGCCGTTCCATTTCTTCTTTTGCCCTGGCCCGAATGTTATTGCCATAGTCAAAAGTAATAGCTCCTTTTTCCATGAGCTTCAGCATGAGTTGCACATGTAATAACATACTTTCATAACTGAGGCGGGTATAGGCTTCAGGATCTGACTGGCGTAAGGCATTGGCTTCCTGCAAACTTAGTGTATGTGGAATATAACCAATGAGCGGATCATGCGCACTGGTTTGATCTGTAAGCGTACCTGGTATNNGATGTTTGTAAATTTCTCATCAAGATATTTGGTTTCAATTCGCTTGTTGATGCGCCATTCCTCCACTTCGGCAATCAACGCTACTCCTCCATTCATCGTTATAGCCAATGGCTGCGCACCGCCCATACCACCAAGCCCGGCCGTTACATTTAAAGTGCCTTTTAAGGATCCTCCAAAATGTTTATCTGCAATAGCGGCATAGGTTTCATAAGTGCCTTGAACAATACCCTGGCTGCCGATATAAATCCAGGAGCCGGCCGTCATCTGGCCATACATCATCAATCCCTTTTTTTCCAATTCATCAAAGTGCTTCCAGTTTGCCCAGTTAGGTACGAGCTGGCTATTGCTGATGAGCACCCTCGGTGCATCAGGATGTGTTTTCATAATGCCGACAGGCTTTCCACTTTGTATAAGCAAGCTCTCGTCGTTCTCTAAAATTTTCAACCCTTTGATGATATTATCCAGGGCTTCAAAATTGCGGGCGGCTTTTCCACGCCCCCCATAGACAATGAGTTCTTCGGGGCGCTCTGCCACTTCCGGATCAAGGTTATTCAATAGCATACGCAGTGCTGCTTCTTGTACCCAACCCTTACAGGAAATTTCAGTGCCGGTGGGTGTTTGATATTTACTCATGAGAAAAAATCGTTTAGCAATAAGCCGTCACTTTGGAAAAGTGAATGATTCAATTTATTTAAAAATACGAGATCGCAATTCCTTTTTTAAGGGAAAGTGAATCAACCGTGGTTAAAACATTATACCCCTGTAAGACCCATGACTTCTTCAGCATCTTTTTGCAAAAAAGTCACCGCTTTCATCATATCGTTGTGCAGTACCCTGTCTGCTTCGGCAAAGGAAACCTGCTTTCTAAATGCGGTTACTATTTTCTCCACTGCAGAGCCGCTGCGCAGCGGCCGCCTGAATTCTATAGCCTGCACAGCCGTAAGTAATTCAATAGCCAGTACCTTTTCTACATTTTCGATGACCCGCTTGCATTTTGTAGCAGCATTGGCACCCATGCTCACATGATCTTCCTGGTTATTGCTGCTGGGTATGCTGTCTACACTGGCTGGCGTGCACAGTTGTTTGTTTTCACTTACAATACCTGCAGCCGTGTATTGAGGAATCATAAAACCACTATGCAGCCCTGGATTCTTCACCAGGAAAGCCGGTAGCTCACGCTGGCCACTGATGAGTTGATATGTTCGGCGCTCACTTATGCTGGCCAGTTCACTGATAGCAATACTCAAAAAATCGAGTACTAACGCTAAGGGTTGGCCGTGAAAATTTCCGCCGCTTACAATTAAATCATCATCGGGAAAAATATTGGGATTATCTGTAACGGCATTTACTTCCGTGATCATTACGCTCCTGGCATAATCCAGCGTATCCTTTGTGGCACCATGCACCTGCGGAATACAGCGGAAACTGTAAGGATCCTGCACCTGCTCTTTTGCTGTTGCGAAGATTTCGCTATCCTTAAGCAAACTGCGAATATCCTCGGCCACAGATACCTGCCCTGCATGAGGGCGCACAGCATGAATATGTGCATCAAAAGGATAAGCCACACAGTAAAAGGCATCGAGGCTCAAAGCGGCGATGGCATTTGCCCAGCCCAGCAAACGATAGGCATGTATCAAATTATAAATGCCATAAGCGCACATGAATTGTGTACCATTAATGAGCGCAAGGCCTTCTTTACTTTTTAATTGAATGGCATCCCAGCCGAGCATTCCTAATGCAATAGCCGCTTGCATTCTTTGACCCTGGTAGTACACTTCTCCCATACCAATAAGAGGCAGACTCATGTGACTAAGAGGCGCTAAATCGCCGCTGGCTCCCAGGGAACCTTGTGTGTAAATGACCGGCAATAAATCATGGTTATACATATCGGCCAGGCGCTGCACGGTGAGTAATTGCACCCCACTATGCCCATAACTCAGCGATTTTATTTTAAAAGCCAGCATAAGTTTTACAATCCCCGCTGGCACTTCTTCGCCCATACCGCAGGCATGAGACTGCAGCAGGTTGCTTTGCAATTGTTCCAGTTGTGTTTCATCAATACGCACATTTTGCAAATAACCAAAGCCAGTATTGATACCATAAAATAATTCGTTTGATGCGGCAAGTTTACCATCAAGGTATTGTCGGCAAGCCTCAATCTTGGTTGCGGCGAGCGGGCTGATATCAAGCTGTGCAGGAGACTGAAGCAAAGCTTTCCACTCAGGAAATTCAATATAATGCTCGTCGATAGAGAGGGTGTTGTTACGCATGGACATAATGGCTTTACCGAAAAAAAACTAACTTGTCCCAAAAGTAAGGAAGGCTTTTGAAAGCTTGCCGGCAATCTTTCTTTTACAAAATTNNGGTTTGAGTGTGGTAAACGATAAAGTAGTTTGGGTGAGCGGCAGCAGTGGAACCGTGGGGCGCAGCCTGGACAGTGGTCATACCTGGAAATGGATGACCGTAAAGGGTTTTGAAAAAACCGAGTTTAGAGATATTGAGGCATTTGATGAAACCACCGCCATTATTATGGCCGTGGGCGAGCCGGCTTATATTCTTAAGACGAATGATGGCGGAGATCACTGGCAGGTTGTTTTTGAAAATAAGGACAAGGGAATGTTTTTGGATGCTATGGAATTTTGGAATGAACAAAGTGGAATCGTCATTGGTGATCCGATTGATGGTAAATTTTTCATTGGTCGCAGTTTTGATGGCGGCAATACCTGGCAGGGTGTGCCTGCTGATAAACGACCACAAGCTGATGAAGGTGAAGCTTGTTTTGCCAGCAGTGGCACTAACATTCGGAAGCTTACAAAGGCAGAAGCTATTTTCATCAGCGGCGGAAAATCTGCGCATGTTTTTATTCGAAACCAAAAGATAAAGCTTCCCATGCTGCAAGGGAAAGAAAGCACCGGTGCAAATTCCATTGCGGTAAAAGATAAAAAGAACTGGATAGTTGTGGGTGGAGATTTTATGCTCAAAGACAGCAGAGCCGGGAATATTGCTGTGACGCATGATGGCGGCAGATCATGGGTAAATGTACAAAACCCTCCTACCGGTTACCGTAGTTGTGTGGAATACCTACGTAAAAAACAATGGATTACCTGCGGCCTCAACGGCGTAGATCTTACGGATGATGATGGAAAGCATTTCACCCGGATTAGTAGTGAAGAATTTCATGTGGTGCGTAAGGCGAAGAAAGGCAAAGCAGTATTTCTTGCAGGTAATGGTAAAGTGGGAAAACTGATTTTATAACTTTTTTACGAAGTAGGTGCTAGCCCTCATTCGTTTTGCTCAGGGGTAGACAGATGCTCGAGTGATTTCCTTAAAGCCACAATCTCTCTTTGAAGATTGGCCACGTCCCTTGCGCCGGCCAAGGGTGCATTTTTTTCTTCCGCATCTCTGCCGATGAAAAAAGTAGCAAAGGTGGCCGTTACATAGCCAAAAATGCTGTACCCGAAAACGGCAATGAGAAAAGCAAGGCCGCGGCCTTCGGGTGTGGCAGGATGAAATTCATTACCAGCGGTAATCACCCGCATAGCAGTCCACCAAAGCGCCATTGCATAACTTTCAAATCCAGGCGTGGCCTTCTCAAAAGCAAACATTCCGGCAGCACCGGCAAAAGTAACAAAGAGCGTGAGCGCAAACACATAACCGAAAGCACGCCGCTGCATAGTAGCGCCAAGACTTTTCATACCACGGTTTAGGGAAGAAACAATCCGCACAAGCCGGATGCCCCGCAAGCCCCGCAGCAAACGAACGACTCTAAAGATGCGAAAAACACGCAGGGCAGGTATGAGCAATGAAACGGCAGTGAGCCAGTTTTTCTTTAAAAAGGGCACCTTGAGCGGTGCCAGGATAAACTTTGCTACGAAGTCGATAATAAAAATAATCCAGATAGTGATGCTGGTATATTCCAGTAGCCTACTAAGCCCCCAAACCAGCTCCATAACTAATAGCACAAGCCATAAAAAACCAAGGAAGATCATAGGGCCCTCAAGGGCTTTTTCGACAGAGATTAAAAGTTTTTTTCTTTCGGAAATGAGTTTCTCTTTCATAGCGTGGGGGCAACATTACATGAGGCTGGGCAGTAAATTAAAATTTTTTACCCGGAGCGTCAAAATTTGCAATGGAGAAAGTCAATCCCGGGAGGCGGGCACTAATTGGCGGAGGGCATCCACAAAGAAATTCGGGGCAGGGCAAGGTTTGCGACTTGCAGCGTCAATAAATGCCAATGTCACGGTTGCCTTATTTACAAGCGCTGCTTCTGCATTAAAGAGTTTGTAGCGAAAGATGATCTTGCCTGGACCTGGGAGTACAAGTGAAGTATGAATGGTTAATTCCTCGTCGTAAAATGCCGGGCGAATAAATTTTACATCCATGCGCACCACGGGAAGCATAAAACCTTTCTGCTCCATCTCCCGGTAAGGCACACCCAAGGCATCAAACAATTCCCAACGGGCGGTTTCATAGTACTTCACATAATTATTGTGGTGTACATAGCCCATCTGGTCTGTATCTGCATAACTCACTTTTACTTTACTTTCTATACTGTATAAAACGCTCATGTGTGCTGGCATTGATGATGCTGATCATGATGATGCGCCAGGCAATTTTCACCGGCGTCTAATACGTTTCCTTCAATGTAATCCAGGGCAAGCTGGCGCACTTCGCCACTGCAGCCGCGGTAAACCCTGATACCGGCTTCTGTGAGTTTAGCAAAAGCACCTGGCCCCATAGTTCCGGCCAGTAAAACTTTCACACCTTTGGAGGCCAGCACATCAGCTATACCAGACTTACAACCACAACCGGCTGATGCCGGCAAAAGTTCGGAGCTTATTATTGCACCGTCTTCATCGAGTTTAAAGATGCTGTAAGCTTCACAATGGCCAAAATGATCTTGTACCATGCCATCAGATGTTGGAATTGCAATTTTCATCTTTCGTTTCTTTTATTGAGCTAAAAATATTTCCGTAGTTAATCTTTTTGTTTTCTTAAATCATTGATTCAAAAAATTACCTGCAAATTTAAGTCAGATCTACGGGATTGCCGGCCTGAGAAAAATCAGTTATTGATGGGCTGCGGGACAGGAGTGAAAAGCCCGGAGTGAGCGCAGCGAGGGAGGACTTGTAACGGATGGCCCGAACATATGCTGAGCATGGAACTATATGCCGAAAGCCCCTAAAACAGGGGCTTCCGTGAATATACTATAATGATTATGCAGCCAATGAGGTTGATTAATTCAAACTACGAAAATCAACTGGCACCAGCTTGCTTACACCAGCCTCCTGCATGGTAACGCCATAAATTACATCTACAGCGCTCATGGTTTGCTTGTTGTGGGTTACAATAATGAACTGGCTATTTTCGCTAAACTGCTTGATCATATTTGTAAACTTGCCCACGTTTGCATCATCAAGTGGTGCATCTACTTCATCGAGGATACAGAACGGCGCTGGTTTGATGAGGTAAATGGCAAAGAGCAATGCCGTAGCGGTTAACGTTTTTTCTCCCCCACTGAGCTGCCCAATGCTGCTGGGGCGCTTGCCTTTTGGCTTAGCCACAATATCAATACCTGTTTCAGCGAGGTTGTCTGGATCCACTAAAACCATATCGGCAGTATCCTCATCTGAGAATAATGCTTTAAATACTTTCTGGAAATTATCCCGCACCTTATTAAAAGTATCCAGAAACTGCTGATTGGCTGTGGCTTCCACTTCCTGTATGGTTTGCATGAGGCTATCCTTAGCCGTTACCAAATCATTCTTTTGCTCCAGGATAAATTCATACCTCTTTTTCATTTCCACAAATGCTTCGATGGCCGTTGGGTTTACTTCGCCCATATTCTCCAGCCGCTTTTTCATGCGCTCGTTCTTTTCTTTTAAGTCTTCAAGCGGGGTATCTCCGGTGCGGGGTTCATCAATAATATCATCCAGATTTACCCTGAACTCCACGCTGAGCCGCTCTTTCATGCCGGCGAGCTGCAATTTCAATTCAGTGAGCCTGTCTTTAATTTCATTGAGCAAATGATCAATGCCTTCCTTTGATTTTTGCTTATGCCGCAGTTGGCTTTCTTTTTCCGTGAGCACATTACGCAGGTTATAGTAAACCTGGTCTGCCTGGTTCAGTTGTCTTTCTTCTGTTTCTTTATTTTGCAACATGGTTACCAGTAAGGCTTCCATCTCCTGCAAGTGGGTTGCAGTGAGATCAATACTTTCAGCGGCTTCTTTTAATTGCTGGCTACTGTTTTCTACCTGCTGGCGCAAATCATTTAATTGATTACTCTTAAACTCCAGCTCTTGTTTAAGAGAACTGAGTTTGCTTTGCTGGCGGGCAAATAACAGGTTGCTATCGTTATAAGCAGTGCTGGCAAAATTGTATTCCTGTTCTGCACTGGCATAGTCCATTTCGGCAGCCTGGAGTTTATCTGCCAGTTCATCTAATTGAAAATTAAATTTGTCAAGTTCATTGCGGGTATGTGCAATGGCCTCATGATTGTTATCGAGTTGCAGTTGCAATTCCTCTACCCTTGCCGTACTGGTGGTTTCCTGGTGCGTAAGGTTTTCCATCCTGTTTTGCGCAGCAAATACCTGGTTCGTAAAGTTGTTGATTTCCTGCTGCGTTTGTTTAATGGCCTGCTCCTTTAACTGCTCATTAAAAGCAATTACTTCATTATGGCGCTGCTGAATCTCTGCTTTTATCGCATTCACGACGGCAGTTTGCAAACTGATTTGCTCTTGTAATTTTTCAAGATTTTTTGCTCTACCTATTTTCTTGCCTTCAAACAAACCAACACTGCCGCCGGTAAGATGGTATTTTCCTTTTACGAAGCGCCCGGTTTTTTCCAGTACCACTGCACCGTTGCTGTTTTCAATAGCTGCTTCATTCTCTGCAATAAATACATTGCCCAATAGGTTTTGTGCCAGGCGATGATATTGCTCATCAATTTCAATGACATCCAGCGCAGGAATGGTTCCTTCTGGCTGGTGCTGTGCTGGTACCTCACCAAATTTATCGAGCAGGAAAAAATTTGCTTTTCCTTTCTTGTGTTCATCAAGCAGGTGAATTGCCTGCAATCCTTCCTGCAGATTATTTACCACATAATAATTAAGGTAAGGTTCCAGTACATTCTCCACAGCCGCTCTATACGTTTCCTGTACGTAGATGATGTCTGAAAGCAGCGGCGCTGTATAGTTCCAGTTTTTATTATTGTGTAAAAATTTTACACTTTCCGGGTAGCCTTCCATAGAATCTACCAGGCTTTTCAGCAGGTCATATTCGTTCTTACGTGCATCCAGTTTCCGGGTTTCTTCGGCCAGGCTATTGCGCAGGCCTTCCATAAGATTCTGCGTTTGTAAAATTTGCTCTTTGGTATTTTCATGCTGCTCCTGCAGTTGTTGCAGGTTGGTCTTTCTTTCTTCCAGCAAGGCTTCTTTTTCTGCACGTTCCGTTTCCAGTTGCTTTAGCTGCGCCTGGCGCTGGGCTTTTTCTTCATTGATTTGGGCAATGGTGCGTTGGAGATTCTGAATAGAAGTATCTGCAATGGCTACTTTTTTCTCNNGCATCAAATTGCTGCCGTTGTATCGCCTGGTTTTCCCGGCGCATGCCATCAATACTACCCCGCTTTTCATCAAAAATCCTGCGCTTATCTTCTACTGCATCTTTAAGTGTCAGTAATTTTTCCTGCAGTTCTTCCAGTTTTGTTTCTTCATCGGCAATATGGCTGCCGGTAAAACTTATGCTTTCTTCCAGGCCACTGATTTGCCCGGTTGATTTAGTTACAAATTCGTCAAGGCTGGCTTTCCTTTCTTTCAAATGTGCCAGGCGCTGGCTGCCCAGGTTTTTTTCATTTTCCTTACTGCGCACTTTATCCAGCATGTCATTATAAGCATGCTGCATGTGTTGCAATGCTTTTTCTTTCTCCACAAAATCAAGCTTCTCGGCTTCTAATGCCGCTTCTTCTTTAGCAATAGTGGCTTCCAGTTCTATCCGTTTATCCACCTCCTGCTGCTGTTGCTCGTTCAGGTCTTTGTAGGTTACATTAAATCCTTCGAGAGCAGCTTTGGCCAATTCAATACTGCTTTCTTTGTAATCCTTTTTTATCTCAAAATATTTCTCAGCTTTCTTTGCCTGGCTTTCCAGTGATTTTAACTGGTTATTTATTTCAAACAACAAATCTTCAATACGGGCAAGATCCTGTTCAGTGGCATCAAGCTTGAGTTTTGCTTCCCGCTTGCGTGTTTTATAAATAGTGATACCTGCTGCCTGCTCTAACATTTTGCGGCGGCTGTTTTCTTTGTCTTTAATAATATCGTCTACCATGCCGAGTTCGATGATGGCATAGCTATCTGTACTCACACCCGTATCCATAAAAAGATTATGGATGTCTTTGAGGCGGCAGGCTACATCATTGAGGCGATATTCACTCTCGCCGCTTTTATAATACTTGCGGGTAACTGTTACGGTGTTAAACTCCGTGGGAAGCAGATTCTTGGTATTTTCAAAAGTGAGGCTCACTTCGGCCAGGCCACTTGCGCTCCTGGTTTTGCTTCCATTAAATACCAGGCTTTCCAGGTTTTCGCTGCGCAAATTGCTGATTTTATGCTCACCAATTACCCAACGGATACTATCGATGATATTACTCTTTCCACAGCCATTGGGACCAATAACACCTGTGATGCCCTCATCAAAATTGAGTACAGTTTTATCGGCAAAACTTTTAAATCCTTTTATTTCTAAACTCTTTAAACGCACAGTATTTTATTTTTGAAAAAAGTGAGCAAACCTACATAAAACCAATCTTCAATACCCCTGGTCGCTTCCTTTTATTTTGGGCTTGGTTTTGCCGGTAAATATACCTGAATGGCCTAAAACAAAATTTGCTGAAACCACCTGTTTTATACTTATTATACACAGTTTTTACACAAACAAAGCCTGCGTGATGGGATGTGCAGAAAGGGGGCGCAAAAGGCCCTGGCGGTATCATGAATTCTAGTGTAATTTTTGTATTATAAGTCTATAGTGATGTATTTACTTATTTATAAAAGATATCATGCAAAAAATAATTGTGCTTTCTGCCAGTGTGCGCACGGGTAAAAAAAGCAACCGGGTTGCCCTGTTCTTTGAGCAGTACATTAAAAAACATCAACTGGCGGATGTTGAACTCCTGGATCTTGAAGACTATGATTTTCCCATTTTCCATGAAAGACTGCGGTTCTTGAAGAACCCCTCTGAAAAATTGATTGAATTTTCTGCCCGCATTAAAGCAGCGGATGGTATTGTGCTGGTGACACCAGAATACAACGGTGGCTACCCGGCGAGCCTTAAAAATGCGGTGGATGTGTTATATGATGAGTGGAAACGCAAGCCCATTGCTATTTCTACAGTTTCGGATGGCCCTTTTGGTGGTAATAATGTGATAACCTCTATCCAATACAGCCTTTGGAAAATTGGCGCTTTAACGGTTCCGGCACTTTTTCCGGTGGCCAGAGTTATGGAGAACTATGATGAGCATGGCGTACCCGCAAATGAAGCCTTTACCGGGAAACTTGCCCATCACTTTTTAGAAGAATTGAAATGGTATATGGAAGCCGTTGCAAGAATGAAAAATTGAAATCTTACCTATACCTTCCTCAGAAATTTTTAAAAAATCCGAAGGCGGGGGCAAATCAGATTTGTGAATGAAATTGCAATTCTGATGAAAATTTACAGAATGGAGATAAAGCAGCTACTTTTGGGCCCTAAATTTTTGACAACAATGAAACAAGTATTGATTGCTGCGCTAATGTTTTCTGCCGGAGCAGCCCAGGCTCAGCAGGTGATTACGCAGGCTACCATTTCTGCTAACACAACATTTGTGGTGCCTAATGATGATGAACTGACCAATGCACAAGGCCAGGACGGTAATGCCCGGGGTATGCAAATGTTCAGGGCAATGATGGACGG
>DGQO01000063.1 GCA_002400445.1 Chitinophagaceae bacterium UBA4412 | reverse complement strand
TGCTGCTCCTGGTCTCCACCAATAAGCCTGTTCCAACTTATGGTACCTGTACTGGTCAGTTTTACCACCCAAAAATCGAAAATACCATGAAGAGTACCTGTTACATTTCCTGATGCGGATGATGTCGTTTGTCCCGAAACAATGTAGCCTCCATCTGAAGTTTGGCGCACCGCATACAATTGCTCTTCGCCTGCGCCACCCAATAATTTATCCCAGACTATAGTGCCTGTAGCATCGAGTTTTATCACCCAATAATCAGAAAGACCATGAGAAGGATCAGACACATCGTCTATGTCTGAGGAGTAAGAATAAGCGCCAATGATATAGCCGCCATCTGCGGTCTGCTGAATAGAACTGGCAATATCAGGTTGATCACCACCTAATAATTTCGTCCATAAAGTATCTCCAGTAGAATTTAATTTTACAACCCAGCAGTCAAATCCGCCGTGGCTGGTTTGCCATATATCTCCATCAGCAGATGATTCTGTATAGGCTGCAAAAATATACCCACCATCGGCGGTTTGTACAATCTGCCGAACTCCATCAAAGGCGCTGCCGCCATATAATTTATTCCAGCTAATATTTCCACTTGCGTCTAATTTTACCACCCAGCAATCTGTTCCCCCTTTATTCTCCTGCGTTACATCAGCATCTTGTGAAGATTCAGAATTACCTGCAAGGATATAGCCGCCATCTAAAGTTTGTTTGATAGAAAAGGCAAAATCATCCTGGTTTCCACCAATCAACGTCTTCTTCAGTTCACTGGAGGGAAGAGAAGAGCAGAGGTTGATCCAGTTTGAACCGTTATAGACTTCTACACAAGAAGTAGAGGTATTATAAATCATCAGCCCCGCTGCCTTAGCCGAAATAGCATTCCGCTGCAAAGTGGTCATCCTGGGAGGCAAAAACCCTTTTGTGCTGCTGGTTACATCAAGTTGGGCTGAAGCCTGTGGCGTTGTGGTACCGATACCTACATTCTGAGACTGGCCGGCAAGAGTCGTGAGACTGATTATAATCAGGAGTAAAGCTTTCTTCATCATTGCAATTTGAAATAAGGTGATTAAAAACGTTACAAATATAGGCACCTATGCCTCATTTGCCGGGGGTTATTTAGCGTAGCTGGCCTATTTAGATGATTCTCATCAACTGGGAACAAAGTTTTACCGAATAGATTAATTTTGCCGGATTAATAAAATAAACAAACCAATTATGAGCTACATAGCTTCTATCAATGCCCGACAAATTTTGGACAGCCGGGGAAATCCCACCGTGGAGGTGGACATTCTAACTGAAAATGAGAACCTGGGAAGGGCGGCAGTACCGAGCGGCGCAAGCACCGGCATTCATGAAGCAGTAGAACTACGGGATAACAACAAAAAATTATACGGAGGTAAATCTGTACTTAAAGCGGTAAAAAATGTAAATACAACCATTGCCGATGCTCTCCTGGGTTGGGATGTAGCTGACCAAACTGGTATCGACAACATGATGCTGGAACTGGATGGCACAGAGAACAAAGGAAAATTAGGCGCCAATGCCCTGCTGGCCGTAAGCCTTGCAGTAGCAAAAGCTGCTGCATTAGAAGCAAATCTGCCTTTGTATCGTTATATCGGCGGAACCAATGCAAGAGTTTTGCCCATCCCCATGATGAATATCCTGAATGGTGGCGCACATGCGGATAATAAAATAGACTTCCAGGAATTTATGATCATGCCCGTAGGTGCAAGTTCATTTAGCGAAGGCCTGCAGTGGGGTGTAGAAATATTCCATACCCTTAAAACGGTTTTGAAGAAAAAAGGATACAGCACTAACGTAGGAGATGAGGGAGGTTTTGCGCCAAACATTCAAAGCAATGAAGAAGCGATTGAAACTGTGCTTACAGCTATTCAAAGTGCGGGCTACACAGCCGGTACGCAAATTAAAATTGCGATGGATGCTGCCAACAGTGAACTCTGGAACAGCAAAAAGAAAAAATACGTTTTTCATAAGAGCGATGGTAAAGAAATGACGAGCGAGCAATTGGTGAAATACTGGGAAACCTGGGTGAAGAAATATCCGATTTGTTCTATTGAAGACGGTATGGCAGAAGACGATTGGAAAGGCTGGAAAATGCTCACTGAAGCAGTAGGTGATAAATGCCAACTGGTAGGTGATGATTTATTTGTAACCAATGTTACTCGCCTGGAAAGGGGTATCAATGAAAATATTGCTAATGCACTACTGGTAAAAGTGAACCAAATCGGTACACTTACCGAAACCATTAATGCCGTAACTATGGCGCAGAATGCAGGCTACAGCACGATTATGAGCCATCGTAGTGGTGAAACAGAAGACAGTACTATTGCAGACTTAGCTGTTGCCCTTAATTGCGGACAAATCAAAACCGGTTCTGCCAGCCGCAGTGACCGTATGGCTAAATACAACCAATTGCTCCGCATTGAAGAAATGCTGGGCGATAGTGGCCAGTATCCTGTAGGGAAAATTAAATTTCTGAAATAAGGAATTTGACTATAATCATTTTAAAAGTGCCTCTTTTTGAGGCACTTTTTTATTGAATGTGGTATATTTAAAGCCTGATTATCTTTTGCGCCTTCATCACCTTATCATCACAGCACAATTATGAAAAAAATTTACCTCTTAGCGGTCATCTGCACTATTTTTTCAATGCCCGTTGTAGCACAGCAACTGCTGGAAAAACCGCTTGCATCCAGAAAATGTGCAACTGCAGAACTACTGCAGCAATATATTAACACACATCCAAATGCTGAAACCACGCAGCAGTTTGAAGCATGGATGAGCCAGAAAGTAGCAGAAGTAAGAGCAAACAGGATAGCCGGAAAAGTGAACCCCGGAGTGGTAGTGCCCGTGGTGTTTCACATCGTACATAACAGTGAAGCGGTAGGCTCCGGAAGAAATATTTCCCAGGCAGCTGTGCAGCAGCAGGTTTTGCAAATCAATAAAGATTATGCTAACCTTTCAAACAGTCCTTACGGTGCCGTAGCAGAAGATATGGGCATTCGTTTTGCTCTCGCACAGAATGATCCAACTGGTGTAGCGCTTGCCGAACCCGGAATAGACCGCATAGATCGAAGCGCAAAAGGATGGAGCGCACCACCATACACTGTTGGCTACGCCAGCTCCAGCAACTATCTTACAAATACCATTAAGCCAAACAGCATTTGGGATCCTGCACGCTACCTCAACATTTGGGTATCTCAATGGGAAGCAGGCATCCTGGGAATAGCCACTTTTCCTACCTCTTCCGGGTTGCCTGGTTTAGGTTCTGGAGAAACAAATCTTACTGCAGGTGTTACCATTGATTATACAACAGTGGGCAGCATTTTCGCCCCGGTAGGATCTTGTGCGAGTGCGTATGGGAAAGGAAAAACACTCACTCACGAACTAGGACATTTCTTTGGATTGCGACATATTTGGGGAGATGCCAACTGCGGAACAGATTATTGCAATGACACGCCAACGCATTTCGCTGACAATTCCGGCACACCACAACACCCGAAGGCAAATTCTTGCGGAACAGCAGATGAGATGTTTGAAAATTACATGGATTACTGCGATGATATTGTAGCCAACACTTTTACGGTAAACCAGGGAGACAGGATGGAAGCAGTGTTTGCCAATAGCCCAAGGAGGGGTTCCCTCACCACTTCCAATGTAGGATTTGTCTTTGTAACGGCCAGTAACAGGATCGCCTTTGCCGATTGTGACGGTGCTTTTAGAGTAAGCGAGAGTTCTACAATGACTACTTGCCCTAAATATACAGACGTAAGCTTATTACTGAATGTGGAAGATAAGGCTACCGCCGCAACTACCGTAATCATCAACACCGGAGGAACTGCAGTAATAGGTGTAGATTATGACCTGCTTACCCCAACGCTCAACTTTGCCGCTGGCGATAATTATAAACCTGTTATTATCCGCATTTTTGACAATGGCGTAGCAGGTGCAAATAAAACCATTAATCTCTCTTACAGCATCGGTTCAGGCGGTGGTGTTTCTGCCGGAACTTTAGGCCAGTCCATTGTGGTGACGATTGTAGATGATGATGTGATTAAGCCTGTAAATAATTCAAGTTCAGGCAGCGCAGCGTTTTCTGAAAATTTTGGCACCACAGCCAATAGTGGAAGTATGCCTGCCGGCTGGGTGAGCGGAACATTTAGCACTAGTGCAAACATATTTACCGTAAATGCCGTGTATGGCGATGCCACCGGCTTTACCGCGGCAGATGGCCGTGTACTGCATGTTACTAACGGAACTGCAAGAGAGCGTACTAATGAAACTGCTCCAAATACTTATACATTTGATCCTACCGAAACCGTACCTACGCCCAGTTCCAATGCGATCGCTCTTACTAAATCGATAAACACGGTAGGGTATAAAAATTTAAAACTCACTTTCGATTATGCGGCGCTGGGCGAGGCTGATGCACAGGGTGATTATGACTATGGTTCTATATACTATTCCACTACCGCACAAACGAGTGGCTTAGCACAGCTAGCTGATGCTTTTGGAAATCCTGTAGTATTAAAAGGGAAATCTGCCAAAACCGCCTTTACCCTTAACCTGCCTGCCTCTTTTGAAAACCTTCCCAATCTTTGGTTTGGGTTCGGCTGGACTAACGATGACAATAGTGGAGCCAACCCTCCGCTCATTGTAGACAATATCGTAGTGTCGGGCGATTTTGGTGTTGGCGTATCTACAAACACTGGCGAGATTGCTGCAACATCTCTTGGCACAGGACAAAGCACCCAATTCATCTCGGCTGCAAATAAAATTATTGCTACACTTTCCAATCCAAATTATAATGTGGGTTGTGTAACCGGATCAATTTCCAGTTCAGGAAATGGGCAGGCGGCCGTAACAACCAATGTAGGTGGATTTTTACGTAGCAACAAGGTTATCAGCATCACGCCTGCAGCGGCAAATACAACAGCCACTTACACAGCCACATTCTACTTTACCACTGCAGAATTAGCCGTATGGGGTACCGATGTGCCTAACCTTAAACTCATGAAAGTGAAGGATGCTGTTGATTTAGGATCGGTACTTACAGGCAATAACACACTTATTGTAAATGCGGTAGTGGATGATCAACGGGCTACGAAAGGATATGCCTCCTTTACCGGGAACTTTACCGGGGGCTTTTCACAGTTTATGCTCGCAAGCCCACTGGCCGCACTACCGGTAAGCCTTATAAGTTTTGATGCAACACCGCAAGGCAAAGCCATCAGGTTGAACTGGAGTACAAGCAATGAAATCAATAACAAGGCTTTCATTATTGAGAGAAGTTCAGATGCTACTCATTTTGAAGATATAGGTAATGTGCCTGCAGCTATGGCCAGCGCTGGAAATAAAAATTACCTGTTTACAGATTATGCGGTGCAAGCCAATGTGCTTTACTACTATCGGCTCCGCCAAATTGATGCAGATAATAAAGCCGCCATTTCTGAAGTGAGGCAGGCCCGCATTAAAACTGGTGCGTTGAGTATTTTAGTAAGCCCTAACCCGGCAAAGAATACTGTAACTGTACATGCACCGGGCAGTAATGCAGCCAGAACGCAGGTTAAACTCCTGGATGCAAGCGGTGCTGTAGTGCAGCAATGGAACAAATTAAATATCGCATCTGCACCAGCCGTGCTCAACATTAAAAATGTGGGAGCTGGAGTGTATATGCTTCAAGTAATACAGGATAATGAAGTAACCGTTGAAAAATTGATTATTAATTAACCAAAAGAAACTGTTGAATTTAAGGTCGCCTTTTAAAAGACGGCCTTTTTTTTTACAGATTACTGCAATTTTAAAAGCTTTTGCCGTACTTTGATTAGCAATCTTACACATGAAATTATCCCGCACATTTTCAATCCTCAAAAATAAATACCTCATTGCTATGCTGTTATTCCTGGTGTGGATGCTGTTTTTTGATCCGAAAGACTGGGGACTTATCATGGAACGCCGACAAAAATTAGAAAATCTCCAGGAGAGCGAAACCCACCTTACCAACCTGATAAAAGAAACCAAAGAAGAGCTTAATTTACTGAAAACCAATGCTCAAACACTGGAACAGTATGCACGGGAGCAGTACTACATGAAAAAGGACAATGAAGACCTTTATATCGTAAATCCCGCAACAAATAAGTAAAAAACACAGGATTGATACAATATCTGAAGCCTGCCCTCGTTTAATAACCGGACAATGATTACATATTTTTAAATTTTACAACGCTTAAATTCACTTATGCACACTTTTACAATGGGGGATTTGCTACAGTTTCTGTATAACGAAACATCCCAGGAAAAAACAGCAGCGATAAAAGAGGCCCTTCAGCAAGACTGGAGCCTTCGGGAGAAAATGAACATACTTACCTGCACACATGCCGAATTGAATAAAGTAGAATTGCTTTCTCCAAGACAGCAGAGCCTGGATACAATCATGCGCTATGCAGAAAAATCTATAGAAGCTACTGCGGAAACAGTGTAACCATCAGTTGTTTTAAAGACATTTGCCCTGGCTAAACCGGGGCTTTTTTTATGACTAAAAAAGAACGTTACCAATTCGTAATAAAATACTTCCAGGAGCATGTGCCGGAACCAGAAACGGAACTGATGTATGACAATGCCTACCAGTTGCTGGTGGCCGTTATTCTCTCTGCCCAGTGTACAGATAAACGCATCAATTTAGTGACTCCTCATTTATTTGCGCAATACCCAACAGTGCGGGAACTCGCCCTTGCTACAGAAGACAACATTTTTTCGTACATCCGCAGCGTTTCTTATCCTAACAATAAATCAAAGCACTTACTAGGTATGGCACAAATGCTGGTACAGGATTTTAATGGAAAAGTACCAATGAATGTACCTGACCTTATAAAACTTCCGGGGGTGGGCAGAAAAACAGCGAACGTAATTACCAGTGTGCTCGATGAGCAGCCAAATATGGCGGTAGACACGCATGTGTTCCGGGTGAGCGCAAGGCTCGGTCTTACGACAAATGCAAAAACACCCCTGGCCGCAGAAAAGCAACTTATCGCCCATATTCCAAAAGCCCTTGTGCACAAAGCGCATCATTGGTTGATCCTCCACGGTAGGTATATCTGCGTGGCCAGAAGCCCAAAATGCAACATTTGCGGGCTTCGTGATGGATGTAAGTTTTTTAATAAACATCGATAGCATTAAAACTAAAACTCAAAAATTATCGTTTTCTTTGTAAAAACGGGACTTAACCCGCCAACAACGGCCCCATACATGAAAAAGCCCATTCTACATTTTGTGAAGGCAGCTACATTTCTGCTTTTTTTAACTGCCACTTCCAGTAATGCGCAAGGGCAATATTATTTCTACAACGATTCTTATTATGCCTCGCCGATCGTTTTCGAAATTGGCGCCTCTGGTTCGGTTGTAAACAGTCTTACAGACATAGGCGGGAAAAAAGGAATTGGAGGAAAATTTCTCAAGGATCTGAATATGGGTAACACCGAATTTGGTGGGGGTGCATTCCTGGCTTTAACATATAAAGACATGCTGGCTTTGCGCTTAGAAGGTAATTACTTCCGGCTCTCCGCAAGTGATAGCGTTTTGGCCAATGTACCAAAAACGGATATTGCCCGGGCACGCTATAACAGGAATTTGAGTTTTAGAACAAACATTACTGAAATTGCCCTCCTGGCGGAGTTCCATCCATTATACGCATTTATAGATTGGGCTTCAAAAGATTATGCACCACCAAGGATTTCTCCTTACTTGCTTGTGGGTATCAGTTATTTTAAATTTAATCCCGAGGCGTATTTAAACGGTCGCTGGGTGGCGTTGCAACCTTTGAGTACAGAAGGACAGGGCTTTGCAGAATATCCCGATCGTAAACCTTATAACCTGAATGCCCTTGCCATACCATTTGGTGCAGGCGCTAAATATGAACTCAGTCCTTTGCTTAATCTAAGAGCAGAATTTGTATATCGCCCTACGAACACAGATTATATTGATGACGTGAGCACGAACTACATTGATAAATCTTTATATGCAAATTATTTCACGGGTGCTAAACTAAACAATGCGCTGCGACTGAACGACCGGCAGCGGGGAGAATACCTGCCTCAAACCGACGCTGGCAAAAAAAGAGGTAATCCAAAGGATAATGACAACTACTTTGGCTTTAACTTAAAAATTAGTTTGGCTTTGCGTGGAAGAGAGCGATAATTCATTCATATAATTTTACGCATA
>DGQO01000203.1 GCA_002400445.1 Chitinophagaceae bacterium UBA4412 | reverse complement strand
GCCACGCCAATACCGAGCAGGCACACGCTGCTGCCAGACTGCACTTCTGCAGGGGTAAAATTTCGTCCTAACTTTAAGGTATATCCATTGATCTCCAGGTAGTTTTCATCACCACCATATATATTTACATCAGGATTTGTTTTTTTTGAGCCCGTATTTACTACAATGCCTGCAGGGCCACGCAGGGCGATACCCACTTTAGCACCGGGAAAATGATAGCGCTCTTTAAACATACGGGCTTCATCCCAGGTAATAACGAGTCCAGTTTTGGAGTTACGCTCTGTACGGGTGCTTTTCTTTTGAACTCCCGAACTCTTACGACCACCAAATCCAAAATTGCGGTCTTTATAACGGATGCTAAAAGCATTGGATCCCATGGTGGAGAAACTGCTGGTAAGGCTGTTGCTTGCCGCTGTAATGGCGGTGATGATAAGGATGAGCGCAAAAATACCCAGCGCCATGATGATTACGGTAATGGCTGTACGAAGCTTATTGCTTTTTACATTTTTCCAGGAAAGTTGAAGTGAATCGCCGTAAGTCATTATCGCCAATTAGTACTTAAAGATAAACAGCTTTGGTAATGCGCTTTAAAAGAATTTACCAGTGGTATTAATGGTAAAGCCATCCCAGCAAAAGTTCTGGATATATACCCAGGACGATGATGAGTACAGCCAATACCACCAGCATCAGCTTAAACCCACGGCCTGCATCGGCGGGGCTGATAGAAACCTGCTGCATGGGTTTAAAGTACATGGCCTGTATAACACGGAAATAGTAATAGGCGCTGATGGCCGCAAAAAGCACCGCCACAATAACCAACCAAAAATGATGACCGGTTTGTACTGCTGCTACAAGCATATAAAATTTTCCCAGGAAACCTGCGGTAAGCGGAATACCTGTGAGCGATAATAAAAAGATTGTAGCCGTGAGGGCAATGAGCGGCTGATGTTTTGCCAGCCCATTGAAACCGTCTAAAGTATAATCGTTCATCTTGAGTAAAATGCCAAATAATCCCATGGTGGCCAGGCTATAGGCAGCACTATACAGCACCAACCCCTCCCTGCCCCAGTCATTAAGGGCAAATACGGAAAACATTAAAAACCCAGCCTGTGCAATACTGGAATAGGCCAGCATGCGCTTTACACTTTGCTGAAAGATTGCCGTGATATTTCCAAACAGCAGCGTTGCAACTATAAGGATGGCGATGAGTACCTGCCACTGATCCTGCACACTTCCAAACACATGCTGAAACAGCCGGACGAAAGCAAAGAATCCTGCGGCTTTTGCAATAGTACTAATGAAGGAGGTGAACACCGTGGGCGCACCATCATACACATCGGGCGTCCAAAAATGGAAGGGTGCGGCAGACACTTTAAAGCCAAGTGCCACCACCAAAAAAACAAGGCCCACCGCAAGCATTACCGGCAGCTTGCCCTGCCCCAGATTAATGGCGTCAATAAAAAAAGATCCTGCGCTGTTTCCACCGTAAATAAAAGCAATACCCATGAGTAAAATGCCCGTGGAGAAGGCTCCCATTAAGAAATATTTGAGTGCAGCTTCGTTGCCTTTTAAATTTTGTTTATTGGCACCGGTAAGAATGTACTGCGGGATGGTCATAATTTCAATACCAAGAAATAACAGGAGCAGTGTATTAAATGTAGCGGAGAGGGCAACACCGCAAAGCACAAAAAAGAGAAGTGCAAAATATTCGCCGCCATGCTCTCCCACTTTAAGAATATCTGAACCACTGAGCAGAAAATAGAGCAGTGTGCAGCCAAACATTACCGCCAGGAAACTAAGGCTAAAACTGTCTGTATGCATCAGATTCATCCCCCTGAAAGAAAAGAATGCTGCACCGGTTTTCAATTCTATAGCATTCACTACGAATAGCAGGATAATGCCGGCAATGGCCAGGTTTCTGATGGTGATTTTGTTCTTTGTAATAATGCCGCTAAACATCATCACGATACCCCATACTGCAGAAAATATAATTGCGTTCATAATCTATTCGATGTGGTTGGTTCCCGGTTTTACCTGTTAAAACTCAACAAGCTACTGGCGGCTTCTTTTGTAAAATCAATAATGGGTTGTGGCATCACCCCAAAAAGGAAAATAAAAAATACGATAACCAGCAGTGATATTGTTTCCGATAACGAAATGTCTTTGAAAGTTTCTGTACTGGCATTTGTTTCTCCATAAAAAACGCCTTGTATCATTCGCAAGGTGTACACTGCGCCAAGAATTACGGCGAGGCCGGCAAATATGGCGTACCACATATTGCGCTCAAACAAACCGCCAAGCATCATGAACTCTCCCACAAAGGCGTTGGTGAGTGGCAGGGCAATATTTGCCAGGGCAATCACCACCACAAACAGGGTGAGTGCAGGCGCCTTTTGTGCAATACCACCCAAGCCAGAAATAGACCTGATGCCCGTTCTGCGCTCAATCACATCGGCCACAATCCACATCCCTAAAATATTTACACCATGGCTGAACAATTGTATCATAGCACCATGCACACTTAGGCTCGTCATAGCAAAGAAGGAAGCGCACATGAGACCGATATGGGCGATGGAAGAATAAGCCACCAGCATTTTAATATTATCCTGCACCATGGCAATGAAACTTGAATACAGGATGCCTACGATGCATAGTGTAATTACAACAGGCGCATAGGTGGCAGCAGCAGCGGGAAATACCGGGATTAACCAGGTGATTACGCCAAACAAACCCATTTTTACCATCACCCCACTTAGCACCATTGTAACGGCATAAGGAGATTGATCGTAAGTATCAGGCTGCCAGGTATGAAATGGAAACACCGGCATTTTAATGGCAAATGCTACGAAGAATAACCAGAATAACCAGGATTGTTCTGTAGTGGAAAGTTGTGCCTGAACGAATGCCTGCAAAGCAAAAGAATGATCTGCTATAGTATGGTCACTAAAAAAATGCTGAGCGGTATGCTGGTACACATATATGATGCCGATGAGCATGAGCAGCGAGCCGGCAAAAGTGTACACAAAAAACTTAAAGGTGGTTTGAATTCTTTTTTCACCGCCCCAAATGCTCACGAGAAAATACATGGGTATAAGTGCGAGTTCCCAGAAAAAATAAAACAGCAATGCATCCAGCGATAAAAAGACGCCCATCATACCTGCTTGCGCCAGCAACATGAGGCCATAAAAAGCAGCCGGATTTTTATACCCTTGTTTCTGCGTTGCAATAAACACGAGCGGAAAACTTAGCGCCGTAAGAAAAGTAAGTAATCGGCCAGCACCCTGGAAACCGATATAGAAGCTATTACCAATGTATTTAAGCCAGAAATAATTTACCCGGTTAAAGGAGCGATACTTTGTATCATCCGTAAAGAACAAACTAGCCACTGCTACACCAAGAATAATGAGCGAAATGAAGATGGCAAAATTCTTTGCCTGCCCGGGCTTCTTTAAAAAGAAACTGGCGATGCCCGCCAGCACCGGCAACCAAATGAGCAATTCAGGAAATGTAATAAAGCTACCCACTGAATAATTTTTTTTACCTAAATAATTGAATGACGAACAAGGCTATCATTCCGATAACCATGAGTAATACATAAACACCTACCTGGCCACTTTGCACCAGGCGCAGTTGCCGGCTGGAATACTGAATTACTTTGCCCACGCCATTCACTAATCCATCTATACCTTTCTTTTCGAAAA
>DGQO01000075.1 GCA_002400445.1 Chitinophagaceae bacterium UBA4412 | reverse complement strand
ATATGCTTTTCAATCATATCTGCAAAGTCCATTTGATACAATTGATCGCCACTTAGGATAAGCACATATTCAAAATCATTGTTGTGAATATGTTTTAAAGACTGGCGTACCGCATCGGCTGTACCCTGGAACCAACCTGAGTTTTCAGGCGTTTGTTCTGCCGCCAGTATGTCTACAAAACCACTGGTAAATCCACCAAATTGATAAGTGTTTTTAATGTGTTTGTTTAACGAGGCACTATTGTATTGCGTGAGTACAAACATCCTGTTAATACCACTATTAATACAGTTTGAAATAGGAATGTCCACTAAGCGGTATTTGCCGGCAATGGGTACAGCCGGTTTGCTTCTGTGGGAAGTGAGCGGATAAAGCCTGCTGCCGGCCCCTCCGCCCAGAATAACGGCAATCACTTGTTTTCTGAGCATCTGATAAGGTTTTAAGAGATAGATAAATATAAGTCTACATATTGTTGAGCACTCTGCTCCCAACTGGTTTGAACTTTCATCATGCGCCTGCGCAACTGATGTAAGGTTTTTTTATCATCGTAAAGTGTAACTGCCCGGTCCATTGCATGATGAATGTCTTCCAGGCTGGCGTGGTTAAAACAAATGCCGTAGCCACCTTCCTCTCCAAAATCCACGACGGTATCTCCCAGTCCACCGGTGCGGCGCACCAGCGGCATTGTACCATAGCGCATGGCATATAATTGATTCAGGCCGCATGGTTCCACCCTGCTTGGCATCAGTAAAAAATCGGCACCTGCATACATATTATGACTGAGCTTTTCATTATACGTAATCTGTGAGTTATAATAACCAATATGCCTGCCCTGCAATTGCTGCAGGCGATATTCAATTTCCGGATCACCACTGCCTAAAATGAGTACACTGAAAAGGCCTGGCATTTCAGCAAAAACTTTATTGAGGGCATCGGGTAATACATCCGCAGCTTTTTCATCTACCAGGCGACCAATGAACACAAAGAGCGGCAAGTCTGCATCAAATCCAAAATCATTGCAAAGGACTGCTTTGTTTTCTGCTTTACCGGCATCTACCTCTTTAAGATTATAATTGTGAAACAGGTAACCATCTGTTTCGGGGTTCCAAACTTCATAATCAATGCCATTTATAATGCCACTGCATTTGCCTGCTTCTAATGTAAACAGGTACTCGAGGCCGTTAGCATTGTTTTTAATTTCTTTCATGTATCCAGGGCTCACAGTGGTTACTTTATCTGCGCATTTTATTCCGCAAGCCAGCGGGTTTACCGTGCCGGCCCATTCAAGCAAACCCCAGCGCCAGGTATCCCAGGCGGGCAGCATGTAAGCTTCGTTCCAGCCCATCCATCCCTGGTATTGCGCATTATGAATAGTAAGTACCGTTTTTACGGCCGCCAGGTGGCGAAAGGTGTAGCAGTGCTGCATCATAAACGGAATGAGACCGGCATGATGATCATGCACATGCACGATATTGGGCAGATGCTCCCATTGTGCTACCCAATGCAACACAGCAATCTGGAAAGCAAGAAACCGATTAGCGTCATCATCATAACCATAGATCTTTTCCCTGTCCAGTAAGCCATTGATATCCACACAGTACAGATCAAAACCAAGTTTATTTGTTTTTTCCCTGATTATGGTAAAGTCGTACCTTGCAGCACCCATTGCGAAGTTCCCTTTATGCTCAACAACCCATTCATTTTCATACAAAAATTTTGTGCGGTGCATTGGCATCACCACTTTAGAAATATGACCCAGAGCCCGCTGATACTTAGGAAGTGCGCCTACTACATCTGCCAGCCCACCAGCTTTAGCCATTGGGTAGCATTCGGCGCTTACGTGAAGAATTTCCATAACCATAAAAATTTACGATCGATGAATCAGTTGAATTACTGATATATTTTTAGATAAGCTGAATTGCTTATTCTTGTTTCTCAAATTACATCACTTTAACTAACACAAACAAATCTTTTATCATGATGCCACAATCAACTGATCACAATCATCTCTCCACAAAGTGGTCGCAATTCGGCACACTTGTAACGGTCTTCTTCTTTTGGGGCTTCGTTGCCGCAAGTAACGATATCCTAATTCCGGTATTTAAAAAGGCTTTTGATCTTTCGCAAGCGCAGAGTCAGTTAGTATCGGTAGCGTTTTATGTGGCATATACGGTTGGATCACTTATTTACTTTTTAATATCAAAAACCATTGGGACAGATCTGCTGAATAAAGTTGGTTATAAAAACGGTATCGCCATTGGCCTCATCATCTCTGCCCTGGGTACCTTAATCTTTTACCCGGCAGCCAATACCGCTTCTTTCACCCTCATGATTAGCGGTCTTTTTATTGTTGGGCTTGGCTTTTCATTGCAACAAATTGCCGCCAATCCGCTGGCAATCGTAATGGGTAATCCTGCCACCGGCTCTCAACGCCTTACCATGGCAGGTGGTGTAAATAACTTTGGTACCACCATCGGCCCACTGCTGGTGAGTTTCGCCATCTTTGGCAGCGTGAGCGCTGGATCCACAGAAGCCAGCATTGAGAGTGTAAAAACACCCTACCTCATCCTGGGTATTGCTTTTGTGCTGGTGGCCTTGTTCATCAAGTTTTCAAAAGTGCCTAACCATATCGACCTGGATGCAGTGGCACAGGAAGAAGCGATTGATAAAACTGAAGTTGTTGCTAAGAAATCTGCTTTTTCTTACCCGCAATTAGTAATGGGTATGATCGGCATTTTCGTGTATGTGGGTGTAGAAGTTTCCACCGCAAGTAACCTCCCGGCTTACCTGGAACAATATCTCCAAATTCCCACAGAAAAAATTGCACCTTATATTTCATTGTATTGGGCAAGTTTAATGATCGGCCGGTGGACGGGTGCTGTAGGTGCCTTTGATGTGAGTGCAGGGGCCAAAAAGATTTTGAGTTTTGTGATGCCTTATGTAGCCTTTGCCGTTTTCCTTCTGGTAAATGCCATCATGGATCATGCGGTTTCCCAATTCTATATTTATGCAGTCATCATTGCTGTAATGATCATTTGTGATATCGCCAGTAAAGGAAATCCTGTGCGGATGTTGCTTATTTTCTCTTCTATGGGAATTCTTGCCTTGCTGATTGGCATGTTCTCCAGCGGCCTGGTAAGTGCCTATGCCTTTACCAGTGTAGGTTTGTTCTGCAGCACGCTTTGGCCTTGTATTTTTACGGTGGCAGTAGCTGGCCTGGGCAAGCATACCAACCAGGGAAGCAGTTTGCTTATCATGATGATCATGGGTGGTGGTATTGTAAGTTTCCTGCAGGGCGTACTTGCCGATGGAATTGGAATTCACTACAGTTATATCGTGGGNNCAAGGTATTGACTTTGATAAATTGCAAAGTGGCGGAGGCCATTAAGGAAATTGGTTTATATAGACAGATAGCACAATCAACAGAAAAAAAGCACTATGGAAAAAGTATTTACGGTAGGTATTGATGTAGGTGGCACCACCAGCAAGTTTGGTATTGTAAGTAGCGAAGGTAAAATCCTGGCACAGGATCGCATACCAACAAATAAGCATGAAGATGTTTCAGAATTTATTGATGAACTCTACAATATGCTGATGCCAATGATTGAAGAAGCGGGAGGTTCTGCCGCTTGCCGGGGAATTGGAATGGGAGCGCCAAACGGTAATATCTATACAGGCAATATTGAATTTGCGCCAAATCTGGTTTGGAAAGGCATCATTCCTATTGCCAGCCTGATACAAAAGAAATTTGAATTGCCTACAAGACTCACCAATGATGCCAATGCTGCAGCCATGGGTGAAATGATGTACGGCTGCGCAAGACAAATGAAACATTTTATCACCATCACCCTTGGCACGGGTGTGGGAAGTGGAATTGTGGTTGACGGTAAAATTTTAGTAGGCCACGATGGTTTTGCCGGAGAATTAGGACATACCATCATCAGGCCGGGAGGCCGCTTGCACAAAGGTACAGGCATGCGGGGCAGTCTTGAAGCCTATGCTTCTGCCACTGGCGTAAGAGAAACGGCCATCGAAATGCTCTCCGTGTACCCGGAACTAACAAGTTTACTCCGGGACTATGCCATTAAAGATCTCACAAGTGAAACGGTATTCAACTGTGCTATGCAAGGCGATACGATAGCCAATGATATCTTTGAATTTACCGGGCAGATTTTGGGCGAATCCCTGGCAAACTTTATCATGTTTTCTTCGCCGGAAGCCATTGTACTCTTTGGCGGCCTTACCAAGGCTGGCGATCTTTTACTCAAACCAACAAGGAAGCACATGGAAGCTAATTTGTTGCCGATATTTCAAAATAAAGTGAAGTTGCTCTTTAGCGAATTGAAAGAAGCCGATGCGGCCATACTTGGTGCAAGCGCACTGGTAAACGCTTAAATAAACGACATAAAATTATGAAGCCCGGCAGGTTAATTCCTTCCGGGCTTTTTTACAGATGTCTATGGATAAATAAAAACTTTACTTCCCTGGAAGGGCAGTAATCCACCATACATTTCCCTGGCCATCATCGATTCCTCCTGTTCGCCCATAATCCCGGTCGGTCAATTCCTGCACCACCTTGCCTCCGGCGGCAATAGCTTTTTTAAAACTTGCATCGGCATCTTCTACATACAGAAAAAGATGGATGCCTGCCGATGGATACTCAACAGTGGCACCGGAAAACATAATAGTACAGCCGCTTATCATGGCCTCGCCATGCATGATCGATTGGTCATCTTCTCTCAAATGAGTCATTAAGATGGTTGCGTCAAATGCAGCCTGGATAAACGCACTGAATTGTTTTGCATCATCCACAATGAAATAAGGCATTAGCGCCTGGTGATGGGCTGGCAGATTCATAAAATAACTTCTTTAATAAATGACAGATGAAAGCCCGACGGGCTACCCTACAACATACCATCCTCAACGGAGACAGCCTGTCTTTGGCATAGTAGTTGAAAATTAATAAAATTATTCCGCAAGAAAAATTTCTTCCCATGAAAAATACTCAACTCTTCTTTAGCCTGGTCGTTTTAATAATGTTTGGATTGTGTGCATTTGGAGTACGGCAAACGGCTTCCATTAAAGCAACGATTATTCCCGCAAGTGCCACTGGACAGGCCTATGCGGTATCTGGTGCAGATACTGCAAGCGCATCTTTCTCTAATGGGGTCCTTTCTATGTTAAATATAAAAGCAGGTACTTACCGCATCATCATCAGGGGCGATGCGCCTTTCCGGGAAGTTATCAAAGAAAATGTGACGGTGGAGGAAGGTTCCATCGCAAATCTGGGGGAGATCAGGATAGAGAAATAAGAATGCGAATCAAAAAAAATTAAGCCGGCACATTACCGGCTTTTTTTATTAAAATTGCGTGTCTCGCTTTCTTATCTTTCAACAAAACATTCTTGATGCAACCAACTTTCCGGGCTTTTTTTATTTGTACTGTTGCTGTGCTGATGGCAGTATTTGGTTGCAAGGAGCAAAAAAAGACAAACACAAATGCGGCAAACCTCGCAGATTCATTGGTTCCACCAGGTGCTGGCTTGCATGTGCAGGCAGCCGGCGGAGGAGACACTACCCTGCTGCTCATTCATGCATTTGGTGGCGATGTAGGTCAGTGGAAACCACAAATACAATACTGGCGGGATCGGTTTAGGGTAGTAGCATTTGATTTGCCCGCACATGGAGAATCGCCAAAAGCCCTCAATGGCGATTATAGCATCAATGCAATGGAATGGTATGTAGAAAAATTAGTAGATAGTATACGTCCTCAAAAATTAATTCTGATTGGTCATAGTATGGGTGCCGCCACCGCCCTGGCTTATGCAGCCAGGCATCCGGAAAAAGTAACAGCGCTCGTGCTTGAAGGTGCCTCCGGCCAAATGCCTGCCCAGCAAAAGCTACAAACCATGGCCATGCTTCGAAGCCCGAGTTACGATACAGTCATGCAACAATACATGGATCAATTGCTCACGAATGCTACGATTACAACGAACCGATCTGAACGGGATGG
>DGQO01000033.1:2917-10998 GCA_002400445.1 Chitinophagaceae bacterium UBA4412 | reverse complement strand
GTGGGCCCACCTGGGCTCGAACCAGGGACCACCTGATTATGAGTCAGGTGCTCTAACCAACTGAGCTATAGGCCCGGTGCTTACGGTTCGCTGCCAGTTTTATACTGGTTTTGATAAGCAGGCAGCAAAAGTAAGTAAATTCAGATATTTGCCGAAAAACAGAAATGGTAGAAATAAAAAATGTGGTTCTCGACCTCGGTGGTGTTTTATTGGATGTGGACTATGATCGTACAAAAAATGCTTTTATTAACCTGGGATTTGAAAACTTTACAGAAATGTACTCGCAATACACAGCAGATGAAGTGTTTTCAAAACTTGAAACCGGGCATATTTCTCCTGAAGCTTTTTACGAAGTGATGCTAAAAGCTGCCCCGAAGAATACCGGCATCGGCGATATTGAATTTGCCTGGAATGCTATGTTGTTGAAATTCCGGAAATCAACCCTTGATTTTTTGCTCGGGCTAAAGCAAAAATATCCGCTATACCTGCTCAGCAATACCAATGCAATTCACCTGGCAGCTTTTGAACTGATGCTGCAGCAGCAAACGGGCTATACCTCACTGGATGTTTTTTTTAATAAAATTTTCTATTCGCACATCGTAGGTTTGCGAAAACCTGGCGAAGAAATATTTAATTTTATTTTAGAGGAGCAGCAAATGCAGGCTGAAGAGACCTTATTTATAGATGATTCTTTTCCTAATACAGATACCGCAAAAAGGATGGGGTTTCAAACCGTTTTATTATCCCCCGGTCAGCGGGTAGAACTACTTCCGGTATGGTAGTTTACTTAATCTCTTCAAAATCAATATAATCTTTAGAAGAAGAAGCGGGTGGCGCCTGCTTTGGCGGGGGCGGAGTATTGCTGCGCTGTTGCTCCTGCATTTTTTGTTGCATTTGACCTACCTGGTCTTTCATACGCTTGCTGGCCCGGTACACAGGGATGATGAAATCAAACACGAGTTTGTACAAGAAATAAAATAAGAAAAGCTCAAAAAGAAACTTAAAAATATTCATGTTACAAAGATATTATGAGGCCTTCAACCTGCCTGTTAAATTTTACTTGCGGCAAAGCTGCTTTGTTTGGTTGATAGCGTTGCCTTTTGTATATTTGCAGCGGAAAAAGACAGAATTGAAGGGAACGGGGTCGTTCCCTTCTGTTTTTATCATAACTATGGATAGTTTTAGCCTGATAGAAAGTGTTCAAAAATTTTTGGTTCCGCTGCTGAATACCGAGGAATTTATCGTGGAAGTAAAAGTGAAACCCACGCACAATATTAAAGTATACCTGGATGCAGACAATGGACTGGATATTGACCGTTGCATAAAGATCAACCGGGCGCTATATAAAGCGCTTGAAGAAGCCGCCTATTTCCCGGAAGGCGATTTTTCCCTGGAGGTTTCAAGCCCGGGAATTGGAGAGCCCCTCAAACAATACCGGCAGTTTGTAAAAAATACGGGCAGAGATGTAGAGGTAACGGGTAATGATGCACAGGTTTTTACGGGGAAGCTTTTAGCGGTTACAACAGAAGCTGTCACCATAGAAATTACTACAGGTAAAGGCAAAAAGCTGCTGGTAACTCAGCAGGAGATACCCTTTGCAGAAATTAAGCATACAAAAGTTCTGATTAAATTTTAATAACAAAACACCCGTTGCCGGCGGGGTATATTCACAGGAAGCCGGTTTGGAATATGGCAAGTATTAACTTAATTGAATCGTTCCAGGAGTTTAAAGATGCGGAAAATATAGACCGTCCAACACTCATGAAAGTGATGGAGGATGTGTTTAAAACCCTCATCCGCAAGAAATATGGCAGCGATGAAAATTTTGACGTAATCGTAAATGACCAGAAAGGTGATTTGGAGATTTTTCGCCGGCGCACCATTGTGGATGACGACGATTTATACAATACCCTCACAGAGATTGAGTATAAGGATGCCATTAAGATTGAACCGGATTACCAGGTAGGTGAAGAACTTTATGAAGCGGTAGACATTCAGAAAGAATTTGGCCGCAGGGCAATTCTTGCTGGTAAACAAACGCTTGCAGCACGGATAAACGATCTGAAGAAAAATATCCTGATAAAAAAATATGAAGATCGTATTGGCGATATCGTAAGTGGTGAAGTGTACCAGGTGTGGAAGAAGGAAGTACTTATTTTAGATGAAGACGGAAATGAGATGCTGCTGCCAAAAAGTGAGCAGATTCCGGCCGACTATTTTAAAAAAGGCGAATCAATCCGGGCGGTAGTAAAAAAAGTGGAATTGAAGAACAACCAGGCAGTGATTATTCTTTCCCGTACTGCACCGATGTTCCTTGAAAAACTTCTGGAAATAGAAGTTCCGGAAATTTTCGATGGCCTTATCGTAGTAAAGAAAATTGTGAGAGATCCGGGTGAAAGAGCCAAAGTAGCTGTAGAAAGTTATGATGATCGCATCGATCCGGTGGGCGCTTGCGTAGGTATGAAGGGAAGCCGGATCCACGGTATTGTAAGAGAGCTCAAAAATGAAAATATAGATGTAATTAATTGGACGGCAAACACCCAGTTGCTCATCCAGCGTTCACTCACACCAGCCAAGATTACGAGTATTGACATGGATACGGAAAAGATGCACGCAAATGTGTACCTCAAGCCAGACCAGGTTTCTCTGGCTATTGGCCGCCGTGGTGTAAACATCAAACTGGCATGTGAGTTAACGGGCTACGAGATTGATGTATTCAGAGATAGTGAAGATGAAGTAGATGATTATGATATTGACCTGGAAGAATTTAGTGATGAAATTGAAGCCTGGGTTATTGATGAATTGAAGCGTGTGGGATGTGATACCGCCAGGTCTGTGCTGGATCTTACGGCTGATGAACTGGAACGCAGAACTGATCTTGAAAAAGAAACGATTGCAGATGTACGACGCATCCTGCAGGAAGAATTTGAAAAAGAATAGGCCTATGTAAAATAACACCGGCCTTTATTACAATTAAAAAAGAACACAGCCATTTCTTATTGTACGTAAGAAATGAGCAAACAACAAAGAATGTCAGAAGTAAACACACCCAGATTAATGGCCGCAGCCAAGGAGTTTAATATAGGTACCCATACCTTAATAGACTTTCTTGTGTCTAAAAACTTTAACGGAGACGATCTGAAGCCATCCACAAAGCTTTCGGAAGACATGTATCGTGTGCTGCAAGGGGAATTTGCACAGGATAAAGCTGCAAAGCAAAAAGCAGAACAGATAGATTTACCGAAAGGAGCCACAGGCGATGTAAAGAAGAAGAGAGACGAAGAAGATTTGTCCATCAAGAAAAAAGAGGAAAAGAAAGCCAAAGTAGAAGAAAAGCCAATAGAGCCGGAACCTGTGGCCGAAGTAGTGGAGCCGGAACCCGTGCCCCAGCCTGCTCCGCCTGCTGAGAAGCCCGCAGAACCTGAAACAGGTATCACTAAAATTGAAGCGCCCGAACTTGAAGCGCCGAAAGTATTGGATAAGATAGACCTTGATGCAATAGACTCCAGCACCAGGCCTAAGAAAGCTACTCCTAAAAAGGAAGAACCCGCAGAACCAACGCCTGCTCCTGCCCCTGCACCAGTGCAAGCGGAGGTACCGGCAGAACCTGTACGGCCAAAAAAGAAGGTGCAGGAAGAAGTAGTTGCACAAAAACCAGTAGAAGCTGTGCCAGTTGCACCTCTGCCTCCTACACCAGTGGCGCCTGCTGTACCCGAACCCGTACGCATTCAAAATATTGCGGCAGCAAGACTTACCGGTCCTAAGATTATGGGTAAGATTGAACTGCCCGTAGATAATGATACCCGGCCTAAAAAGGATGCGGATGATCGCCAAAAGCGCAAACGTATTCCTATTCAGAAAAAACCGGGTACGCCCGGGCAGGTGGCACCCGGTAGAGGTCGTGCACCTATCCAGGACAACCGCGGACCAGGCAACCGCCCTGCACAGGGTACAGGAACTGGAACGGGCAACCGCTTTAATAACCGTCCGGGTCAGGGCACAGGTGCCGGCCGCAGGGAGGATAAAGTAATTGATGCTAAAGAGATCCAGGAAAAATTAAAACAAACGCAGGCCAAGCTGGCTGGCTCTGGTGGCCGTGGCAAAAGTCTCAAAGCAAAATACCGTAAAGCAAAGCGGGAAGAAATGGCCGACAACATGAGCGGCGAAGGCATGGAAGGAAATAAGCTCCAGGTAACTGAGTTTATTTCTGTGAGTGAGCTGGCAGGCCTTATGGATGTGAGCTTTGCAGATGTAATTAGCAAGTGTATGAACCTTGGTATCATGGTTTCTATCAACCAGCGGCTGGAAGCAGACGTGATAGAACTGGTGGCAGGGGAGTTTAATTTTGAAGTGGAATTTATCGGCGTGGATGATGCCGCAGAATTAGAGGATGAAGAAGATGCAGACAGTCCGGAAGATTTGAAAAGTCGTTCGCCCATTGTAACGATCATGGGCCACGTAGATCATGGTAAAACTTCACTGTTGGATTATATCCGCCATACAAACGTGATCTCCGGAGAGGCTGGTGGTATCACGCAGCATATTGGTGCTTATGAAGTAAAAACAAAAGATGGCCGGGCCATTACATTCCTGGATACGCCGGGCCACGAAGCCTTTACGGCCATGCGTGCCCGTGGTGCCAAGGTTACAGATATTGCGGTAATCGTTGTAGCAGCGGATGATGCCGTTATGCCGCAAACAAAAGAAGCAATATCGCATGCGCAGGCGGCAAATGTACCCATGATCTTTGCCATCAATAAAATGGATAAAGAAGGTGCTAATCCTGAAAAGATTAAAGAACAACTTTCTCAAATGAATATCCTGGTAGAAAGCTGGGGTGGTAAATTCCAGAGCCAGGAAATAAGCGCCAAAAAAGGTGTGAACATAGATTTACTGCTTGAAAAAATTCTCCTCGAAACAGATATCCTGGAGTTGAAATCTAATCCGCAAAAGTCTGCATCGGGTACAGTGATTGAAGCATCCCTGGATAAAGGCCGCGGTTTCGTAGCCACAATCCTTGTGCAGAACGGTACCTTAAGACAGGGAGATATGATTGTGAGCGGACAGCATTTTGGTAAGGTTAAAGCCATGTATAATGAGCGAAACCAGCGTATTGAAGAAGCTCCACCATCCACCCCGGTATTAATCCTTGGATTGAATGGTGCCCCACAAGCGGGTGAAACTTTCAAAGTTTTTGCTGATGAAGCTGAAGCCAGAGAAACTGCATATAAGCGTGGGCAAATTCTGCGTGAGCAGGGAATGCGTGCCCGCAAGCATATCACACTGGATGAAATTGGCCGCAGGCTTGCCCTCGGAAACTTTAAGGAATTGAACGTAATTATCAAAGGTGATGTGGACGGCTCTGTAGAAGCATTGAGCGATTCCTTGCAGAAATTGAGTACGGAGGAAATTGTCGTGAAAGTGATTCACAAAGCAGTAGGTGCCATTACAGAAAGTGATGTAACACTTGCCAATGCATCTGATGCCATTATCATCGGTTTTAACGTAAGACCTAGCTTGCAGGCTGCACGCATGGCTGAAGCGGAATCCATTGAGATCAAATTATATTCTATCATCTATAACGCTATTGAAGAAATTCGCAGTGCTATGGAAGGTATGCTGGAGCCTACTGTAGAAGAGAAAGTTCTCGGTAATATCGAAATTAGAGAAACGTATCGTTTTGATAAAGCCACTGTAGCCGGTTGTTTTGTGCTCGATGGTAAGGTTGCCCGTAATAACAGGGTGAGACTGGTTCGGGATGGTATAGTAATTTTTACCGGCGAACTGGCCAGCTTAAAGCGCTATAGAGATGATGCAAAAGAAGTGTCTTCAAATATGGAGTGTGGGCTTGTAATCAAGAATTACAATGACGTAAAGGTGGGAGACATTGTAGAGGCATTCGAAGAAATTGAAGTGAAGCGTACGTTGTAAGTCAGGCCTGGTGAGCACAGACAATTATTTGTTAAATGAATTACGTAACCCTGTAACACTTGCTTACAGGGTTAATTTTGATTGCTGTGCAATGCAGCTAATAAGTATATGATGAAAATTTTTAGCATTCTTCCTTTTTTTCTTTTTTGTTTTTGTAGTGTCTCCCTGGCACAGCCCAAGCCCGTACTTGCCGATAAAATTGTAGGTGTGGTGGGCGACAAAATAGTGTTGAAGTCTGATATTGACAATGCCATTCTCGATATGCAACGCCAGGGCATTGAAGTGCCAGCTAATGCACATTGCTACATCATGGAGCAATCTCTTGGTGTAAAGGCACTCGTGTTACAGGCAGAAAAAGATTCATTACCCGTAACTGATGAAGAAATTGATGCGGATATTGATAATCGTATTCGTTATTTCATTACTCAATACGGCAGTGTAGATGAGCTTGAAAGAACAGCAGGCAAATCTGTGTACCAGTTAAAAGAAGATTTTAAAACGGGTATCCGTGATCAAAAACTTGCCGCTGCAATGCGTAATAAAATTGTGGATGATGTGCGCATCACACCCAATGAAGTAAAGGCTTACTTTAACCGCATTCCGGAAGATAGTCTTGCTTTTTATGAAAGCGAAGTAGAGGTAGGGCAAATTGTAGTATTTCCCAAAGCGAGCAGGGAGGCAGAAGAATATGCTATTGAACAATTGAATGAGTATAAAACCCAGATTGAACAGGGAAGACCTTTCAATATCATTGCCGATATGTATTCTGAAGATCCTGGTGTGAAACAAAACCACGGCCAGTATGAAGTAAACCGCAGTTCCAGGGAAATGGATGCTACCTGGATCAATAAAGCCTTCTCCCTGAAAGAGGGGCAGGTGAGCAAACCTTTTAAAACCCGGTTTGGATACCATATTATACAGTTAGTGAGCAGGGCAGGCGATGATGCGGTTGTAAAACATATTTTGCGTATTCCACAGGTAACTACTTATGAAATGGCAGAAGGGTTTTCTAAACTGGATAGTGTAAGATCAAGAATAATAGCAGGCACAATGGATTTTGGTACTGCCGTAAATAAATACAGTGATGATGACGCCAGTAAGTTTACAGGCGGAATGGTGCAAGGCCCCAATGGTAGTTTTCTTACCATTGATCAATTAGACCCGGGAATGGTGGGGATGCTTAAAAATTTAAAATTGGGCGAAATATCTCAGCCTACAGAATTTGCAGACGAGCGGGGTCGTAAAGGCGTTCGCCTGGTGTACTTAAAAACACAAACTGAGCCACACCGGGAGAATTTAAAAGATGATTACAGCAAGATAGCAGATCATGCTTTGGAAGAGAAGAAAGAAGATGCTCTGGAAAAATGGTTCAATAAAAAAATTCCTACCTACTATATCATGATCGATAAAGATTACCAGGATTGCAGTGCAATGGACAAATGGATTAAACCGGCACAGGCTGCAGCCGCCATGAAAAATTGATTTGGCTTTGACAAAGAAATTCAGGCGTTCCGGTTTAAAGCCGGAACGTTTGTTGTTTAAAGAATATATGATGAGGGTTTACCTCAAAACAGCAGATACCACAATATGATAGAAAAAAAACAAAAAGCTCCCCTTGAAGAATACGCTGTGCTTATAGGCCTGGTGCAAAAAGACCAGACGGAAGTACAGGTAACAGAATATATGGATGAACTGGCCTTCCTGGCAGAAACTGCCGGCGTAAAAACAATGAAACGNNTACAAAAGATGCAACGACCAGATAGCAAAACTTTTGTGGGAAAAGGAAAATTAGAGGAGATCAAAAATTATATCTTACTGAAAGGAAACATCAGTATGGCCATTTTTGATGATGAACTTACAGGTTCGCAAATACAAAACATAGAAAAGGAACTGAATGTAAAAACAATCGATCGAAGTGATTTAATCCTGGACATTTTTGCAAGCCGGGCTAAAACAGCACAGGCAAAAACACAGGTAGAACTTGCACAATATCAATACATCCTTCCCCGCCTGAAAGGCATGTGGAAACACCTGGAAAGACAAGGCGGCGGAGTAGGTACAAGAGGGCCTGGTGAAACAGAAATTGAAACTGATCGCCGGATTGTAAAAGATAAAATCAGCCTGCTGCGTAAGCGATTGTTAGAAATAGA
>DGQO01000033.1:2637-2779 GCA_002400445.1 Chitinophagaceae bacterium UBA4412 | reverse complement strand
CAACTTGCAGTGGTAAATAAAACCCTGGCCGACCTGGGTTGTGCAGAAAAAAGCACCATCACCGTATTTAATAAAATGGATAAATACGAAGCTGATGTATTTGATCAATGGTTGGAAGATGATGTAAAGGCAGACATTCTCA
>DGQO01000033.1:0-2560 GCA_002400445.1 Chitinophagaceae bacterium UBA4412 | reverse complement strand
TAAGTCGTTTTTTCACATCAGGCAGAGTGATCTTTTTGTGTGATCTTTGGAAACATCACAATAGATTCTGCTATGAAGTTTCCATTCTTTGTCCTGGTTGTTTTTTCTTTTCTTAGTTGTAATACACCTACAACAGTTCCTGCTCCTGTGGTAGTAACCCGTGAAGTAGCAGATCAGTATGAGCCAAAGCCGTATGTGGAGATTAAGCATCCGGAATGGACGAAGAATGCAACCATCTACGAAGTAAATATCCGCCAGTTTACGCCAGAAGGAAATTTCAGAGCATTTGAAGCGCACCTTCCCCGCCTCAAGGCAATGGGGGTAGACATTTTATGGCTGATGCCCATACATCCCATTGGTGTACAAAATCGTAAAGGCAAGCTCGGTAGTTACTATTCCGTAAAAGATTATTACGGCGTAAATCCAGATTTTGGCAACATGGATGATTTTAAAGCGCTTGTAAAGAAAATTCATGCTGCAGGTATGTATGTAGTCCTCGACTGGGTAGCCAATCATTCCGCATGGGATAATCCGCTGGCAGCAGAGCATACAGACTGGTACACCAAAAAAAGTGATGGTAATTTTCAACCCACGCCATGGTACGATTGGGAAGATATCATAGACTTTGATTATAATAATCCCGAAGTAAGAAAGTACATGACCGAAGCAATGAAGTATTGGGTAAAAGACACCGATATCGATGGCTTCCGCTGCGATGTGGCTGGTTTTATTCCCATTGATTTTTGGGAAAATGCAAGAGCCGAATTAGACGCAGTAAAGCCCGTTTTTATGCTGGCGGAATGGGAAAGCCGGGACTTACATAAAAAGGCATTTGATATGACCTACTCCTGGAGTTTATGGAATGAGATGCATGCTGTGGCTAAAGGCAAAAACATCAATGGATTGGTTGAATATATGGCGCATGATGTAAATGCATTTCCTGAAGATGCTTATCGCATGACTTTTACGGACAATCATGATAAAAATTCCTGGGAGGGAAATCAATACCTCAACTTTGGCGATGCGCTTCCTGCATGTATGGTGATGGCTTGTACTGTAAATGGGATGCCTTTGCTGTATAGTGGACAGGAAGCCGGACTTAACCGCTCGCTTCGCTTTTTTGATAAAGATACCATTGACTGGAGCCACCTGGTTTTTGCCGATATGTACCGAAAATTGTTTGAATTAAAACATAGGAACCAGGCATTGTGGAATGGCGCTTACGGAGGACCCATGGTAAGAATTTATAACAGCCAGATGGATAAAGTAATTTCTTTTAGCCGTGAAAAAAATGGCCATAAAGTTGTTACGCTTATTAATTTTTCTAATACTCCATCAAGTGCAACATTTCAAATGGAGGGCAAGCAAGGACCTTACAAAGATTTATTTACAGGCAATACGATACAAGTGGGTGGAAATATACGCCTATCCCTGCCAGCCTATGGGTTCATGGTGTTAGAGAGATAACAGCTTTAGTCTGTTGGCTAAAATTAACCGATTTTTTTCAGCTATGAAATGATAACAGGAGAGCGCTATTGTCTTAGTGTGCCTCTGTATCACAGTATTTTCCTGGGTGGATAAAGCAAAGGTCAGCCTGATAGGCATCGGGCCTAACCTCGACTCCATTAACTATATTTGTCGTAAACCATTAATACAGCTCAATGGCCATATTTGACATCAGGCTACCAAGATCGATTGCGGCGGCGCTGAAAATTCCAGTGAGCGATCCCCGGCGCCAGCAATTGAAAGTATTAAAGAAATTATTGCGCAGAGCAAGGTTTACACAGTTTGGTCAGCAGAACAGGTTTGATGAAATTTTAATGAGCAAGCATGTGGGCAAACGCTTCCAACAGATTGTGCCTACCTATAATTACAGTAAAATTTACAGCGAGTGGTGGTATAAAACTTTAGAAGGTGTGCCTGATGTTTGCTGGCCTGGTGTAATACAATATTTTGCATTAAGCAGCGGAACCAGCGAAGCTTCGAGCAAGTACCTCCCCATCACTAAAGATCTTATAAGGGCCAATACCATTACTAGTATAAAGCAGTTGCTCACTCTTGCCCGATACGAAAATATTCCCCGCAGTGCCATGGGCAAAGGTTGGCTCATGCTGGGTGGAAGCACACAACTGCAAAAAGGCCCAACTTATTATGCTGGCGACCTTAGCGGGATACAACAAAAGAATATTCCTTTTTGGTTTATGGGCCTGGGCCTTTATAAGCCCGGAAAAAAAATTGCAAAGGAAAAAGATTGGAGCCGCAAGCTGGAAGAGATTGTAGAGAATGCACCAGACTGGGATATCGGCTTCATTGTTGGTGTTCCCGCATGGCTGCAACTTTGTATTGAAAAAATTATTGAACGATACAAGCTTAATAATATTCATGAACTGTGGCCAAACCTTTCTTTTTATGTGCATGGTGGTGTGGCTATGGAGCCTTATAAAAAAGGATTCGAAAAACTCCTGGGCAAGCCCATTACCTATATTGAAACCTACCTGGCCAGCGAAGGATTTTTAGCCTATCAGAACCGGCAAAATTCAAAAGGATTACATCTTGCCAT
>DGQO01000105.1:4840-7946 GCA_002400445.1 Chitinophagaceae bacterium UBA4412 | reverse complement strand
GATCGCATTACGGATATGCAACTTGCCAAAAATCTTGGCTGCAAAGGCATCTGGCTTAACCAGGATGAGCAACTGGGCGCCAGCGAAATTTCCAGTGATATCGCAGCGCTTAAGCAGGGTAGCATTGCGCTTACTACCGCAGACTGGAAAGACGTGTACACGTTTCTAAAGTTGCCGGCCCGCCAGGTTACACACGTGCGCAATACCAATGAAACAAAAATAAAGATTGCTTTGAATCTTGATGGCAGCGGGCTGGGAAAGATAGATACCGGCCTGGCTTTTTTTGATCATATGCTGCAGCAGTTAGCAAAGCATGGTGGTTTAGATCTCCATATCGAATGCAAAGGTGATCTTGAAATAGACGAACACCATACTATCGAAGACACTGCCATTGCGCTTGGCGAGGCTTTTGACAAAGCTCTTGGTCATAAGCGGGGCATTGCCAGGTATGGCTTTTTATTGCCCATGGATGATTGCCTGGCCCAGGTGGCCATTGACTTTGGTGGCAGAGCATGGTTAGTATGGAAAGCAAAATTCAGCCGGGAAAAAACAGGTGACGTGCCTACAGAAATGTTTGAGCATTTTTTTAAATCTTTCTCGGATGCTGCCCGTTGTAATTTAAATATTCAAGCCAACGGAAAAAATGAACACCATAAAATAGAATCGATTTTTAAAGCCTTTGCCCGGGCCATAAAAATGGCGGTTAGGCGGGATAAGGATGATGATAGTTTACCCTCAACAAAAGGAATTTTATAATGCAGGTAGCCATCGTAAAATATAATGCCGGGAATGTACAGAGTGTGCAATTTGCTTTGCAGCGGCTTGGCGTGGATGCTATTGTAACTTCGGATGAAGGAGCATTGCGCAGCGCTGATAAAATCATTTTTCCAGGGGTGGGCCATGCCAATGCTGCTATGCAGAGTTTGCGTGAAAATAAACTTGATCGTCTTATTCAAACCCTCACGCAGCCTGTACTGGGCATCTGTCTTGGTTTGCAAATGATGTGCAGTCATTCTGAAGAAGGTGATACGGATTGCCTCGGCATTTTTGATACGCCGGTAAAGCGCTTTCCGGCAGGAAGTTTAAAAGTGCCACAAGTAGGATGGAACAGTATTGAAAACTATGCATCCGTTTTATTTAATGGCCTTGCTGCACATGCATACGTATATGCAGTGCACAGTTACTATGCACAAGTGTGCAGGAACACCGTAGCCACGAGCGATTATATTCTTCCCTTTAGCGCCGCTTTGCAAAGAGATAATTTTTATGCCGTGCAGTTTCACCCCGAGAAATCAGGTGATGCAGGAGAGCTTATTTTAAAAAACTTTATTCAACTTACATGACTATCATTCCAGCCATTGACATCATGAATGGAAAATGCGTTAGGCTAACGCATGGTGATTTTCAAACAGAAAAAATTTATCATGCTGATCCTGCAGCAGTGGCTAAACAGTTTGAAGATGCAGGTCTCAGCCGCCTGCATGTAGTAGACCTGGATGGGGCAAAAGCAGGCAGCGTTCAAAATATTAAATGCTTGCAGGCCATCACCAGCCAAACCAGTTTGAAAGTAGATTTTGGTGGCGGCATCAAACGCATGGAAGACGTGGCGGCCGTGCTCGATGCAGGCGCAGTAATGGTTTCCCTTGGTAGCCTTGCTATAGCGCAGCCAGAATTGCTGGAAGAGTGGTTGCTTGAATTTGACGCACATCATTTTTTTATAGGTGCTGATGTGCTGAACGATGAAATTAAAATCAATGGCTGGCAATCTGCCACCGGCGTAAATATTTTTGATTTTATCCCGAAGATGCAAGCTCTTGGTGTAGTGCATTTTTTTTGCACAGATATTTCTAAAGATGGATTGTTGCAAGGACCCGCCACCGGGCTTTATCGAAGGTTGTTAGAGGCGTTTCCCGGCCTCGACCTTACCGCAAGTGGTGGTGTGCACAGCATGAATGATTTAACGGAGCTGCGACAGGCAGGCTGCGCCGCCGCAATCGTGGGAAAGGCGATCTACGAAAACAAAATTACCCTACAGGAACTTTCTGCATTTTAAAACCATCTGCATTGCTTACAAAAAGAATTATACCCTGCCTTGATATCCGGGATGGAAGAACGGTGAAGGGTATCAACTTTGAAAACATCCGTGATGCGGGAGANNACCATCAACATTCCTTTCACGGTGGGTGGTGGAATTAGCACTGTGGCTGATGTGGAATTATTGCTCACTTGCGGAGCAGATAAAATATCTGTGAACACTGCAGCTTACAACAGACCCGATCTTATAAAAGATCTCAGTGATCGTGTAGGATCTCAGGCCGTGGTACTTGCTATTGATACCAAGAAAGAAGCCGATGGAGAATGGTATGTGTACTTGCATGGAGGCCGCACAAAAACGGCGACCAAAGCTATGGATTGGGCAAAACAGGCTATAGCGCTGGGTGCCGGAGAGATACTGCTCACCAGCATGAACAATGATGGCACTAAAACGGGTTTCGCATTAGACCTGGTTGAAACATTTTCCACTGGTTTGCCCATTCCCATTATTGCTAGTGGAGGGGCAGGAACGATGGAGCATTTCAAAGATGTTTTTGTGCAAGCCAAAGCCGACGCAGCATTAGCAGCAAGTATTTTTCATTTTAAAGAAATTGAAATCAATGCGCTTAAAAATTATTTAAAAGACCTGGTGCCTATGCGCATCTAAAATTTATCATCATGGAAAAAGATCGATTAATCACGCCGGATTTTACAAAATTTTTAGACGGTTTAGTACCAGCCATTGCGCAGGATGCCCATACGGGCCGGGTACTTATGCTGGGTTATATGAACAAGGAAGCGCTGAATGAAACACTTGCCTCCGGAAAAGTAACATTCTTCAGCCGAAGCAAATTCCGGTTGTGGACGAAAGGAGAAGAGAGTGGTCATTTTTTACTGCTTCAATCCATTAAAAACGATTGCGACCAGGATGCATTGCTGTTGAGCGTGCTACCGCAGGGGCCTGTGTGCCACACTGGTGCTGATACTTGCTGGAATGAAAGGAATGAAGGTTTTGGATTTCTCCAACATTTGGAGAATACCATTGCTGAAAGGATTTTAAATCCTACAGAAG
>DGQO01000105.1:4343-4809 GCA_002400445.1 Chitinophagaceae bacterium UBA4412 | reverse complement strand
TTGCTTAAAGCAAAAGAAGTATCCTTAAGCGAAGTGGAAGCGGTGCTTAAAGAACGACATCTAAAGAAAAGATAAACCAAAAAACTTACGGGTTTAATGGTTTACCTCAGGAATTTATAGAGTGGCACCTCCCCACACTCCGAATACCCTTAGCAACCAGATGATCACTGCAATGACCACTACAATGTTGAGGATAGATTTAATAGAAGAGGCCATCGGAACATAACTGTTGATGAGCCAAAGAATAAGGCCTACAATGACCAGTGTGATAATTACCGTAATTAATGGTGTCATAACTGTTGTTTTAAGTGAGTTACCTATACATATCTAAAAACTGTACCAATCCAAATTGTAAACACAGCCAATTGTTGTTTACGACTAAAAACATTTTGTAATACATCAGTTATTGCAGATTTTTACCCAATGACTCCCGAAAGAACCGAACGACTCACAACAGTACTGAATC
>DGQO01000105.1:0-4263 GCA_002400445.1 Chitinophagaceae bacterium UBA4412 | reverse complement strand
AGAGCTTGCGCCAGCGCTTTGACAAGATTTATACTACCCACCTTAGCAAAGATGCTACAGGTCTGTATGAGCTTGACTTTACGCAAAAAGTAGCCCTTGTTTTCGGGAATGAACATGGTGGTTTATCAGAAGAAACCATTGCACTTGCCGATGGTAATTTTCTCATACCCCAGGTGGGCATTATCAAGAGCTTAAACATCTCCGTAGCCTGTGCGGTATCGGTGTATGAAGCTTTCAGGCAAAAGCGGGATGCAGGCCACTATAACGCACCCCAATTAGACAATACTTCCTATCAGGTTCTCAAAGAACAATGGGGTTTGATCACTGAAGATTGATTTGCTGGGGATTAATTTCTACATCGAACCTTCTTCGTTTACCATTTTCATAGTATGGGGTATGGCATATCGTTTGTCTTTTGTGGGCAAGAACCACAATATGTTTATACCTAACTCATTTTTATTCACGGGCATTCTCTTATCCATTTTTTTTACGCAGTGTAGTTGCGATCATGCAGATGGTGCGAAGAGTGATCAATACAAAGGTTCTGCCCGTTATGATATTGCTACGCCAAAAATTCTTAATCTGCCGGTCGAATTAGACGAAATTTCGGGACTTGCTTACTATGCGAAAGACACAAGTGTATTTGCCATCATAGATGAAGATGGTGTTTTATATAAGATACCCATCATGAACATTGACAAAACCCGCAAATGGGTTTTTGACAAATCGAGAGACTTTGAAGACCTCGTTCTCATCGACAGTACTTTTTACATTATGGTAAGCAATGGTGATATTGTTAAACTGCATTTTGAAGGCGATCATATAATTACAGACAAGAGTGATTTTGGTACCGGCAAAAAGAAGAATGAATTTGAAGCCATGTATGTTGATAGAGGTAAACTGATCATCATTTGTAAAGATTGCAGTGACGATAAAAAGTCCATTACTTCTTTTCATTATGACATGGTGAATAAAACCTACGAAGATGCAGGCGCACTCGACCTTACCCAACTAAACGGGAAAACCGAAAAAAAACTTAAAGACATCAAGCCTTCCGCCGCTGCAATTAATCCTGTAACTGATGAATTATACATCCTGAGCTCCGTAAGCAAACAGTTACTCGTTGTAAACCGGGAAAACAAGATTACTGAAGTCTACGATCTCAATCCCAAAATTTACAAACAGCCTGAAGGCATCGCATTTACCCCGCAAGGAGATTTAATCATCTCCAATGAAGTTTTCCTGGAGGGCACTGCTACTTTACTCATTTTAAAAAACAAGCTCAAATAGATGTTTCTAAAAAACTTAATGGCACTGATCATTCTTTGCATAGCCAGTTCTGTGAGTGCACAGGATTCCATACAGGCTACCATAGTACTGATAGGTGACGCCGGCCAACTTACCAATGGGCGAAACCCCGTGGTAGACGCAGCACGGAAAACAGTAAAGATGGATGAAAAAGCTACGGTTATTTACCTGGGAGATAATTTATATAAAACAGGCTTGCCCGATAATTCACTTCCCACTTACGATATTTTAAAAGCGCCACTCGATTCACAAATCAGCATTCGTGAAAATTCCAATACCGATGTTTACTTTATACCCGGAAATCACGACTGGGCCAATGGAGGTTCAAATGGGTATGAATCTATCCTTCGCATGCAGGATTATTTTGATGCATTTGGTGGTAAGCATGTGAAGATGCTGCCAAGAGATGGTTGCCCCGGCCCGGAAGAAGTGAAGATTAATGAAGACGTTACCCTGGTAATTATGGATAGCCAGTGGTGGCTGCAGGAAACAGATAAGCCCGGTGTAGAATCAGACTGTCCTTACAAAACAAAAGATGAAGTACTCACAGAATTAGATGAAATTCTTTCAGACAATTCGGGCAAGCTGGTGCTGTTTGCCACGCATCATCCGTTTAGAAGTTATGGCCCACATGGTGGGTACTTCACCCTGAAGCAACATATTTTCCCCCTCACAGATTTGAGTTCTAATCTTTGGATTCCTATGCCGGTCATTGGTTCTGCTTACCCGCTTACGAGGGCAGTTTTTGGCACGTCACAGGATTTGAAACACCCGCTTTACCAGGCCATGATTCACGCCGTAGAACCCATCATTCGAAATTATCCAAACGTGATTTTTATATCAGGCCATGAGCACACTTTGCAATTGATACAGGATAGCGGTTACAATTTTATAGTAAGTGGCAGCGGCTCCAAGAGTAACCGGGTTTCTAAAAGTCGCAATACACTTTATGCATCTCCAGACCATGGGTTTGTAACCTTGCAGATTTCTAAAAATAAAAATGTGCGGGCAGATATTTTTACGGTGGGGCATGATTCAGCGGAACTAAAGTATAGTAAACATCTGCTCGATTTTTCAATATTGCCAAAAGAGAAAATAGATACCCTTCGGGAGGTGGAGTATGCATTTAAAGACAGTGTTTCTATTTCCGCTACAGATCAGTTTAAAAAACAGACATGGTTCAACAACCTCATTTTTGGTAAAAATTATCGAACCGTCTGGAGTACGCCTGTTCATTTAAAAGTATTTAATATCAACAAGGAGCAAGGTGGTTTTAAAATTAAAAGTTTGGGCGGTGGAAAGCAAACTAAATCCCTAAAGCTTGAAGACAAAAACGGCAAGGATTGGAGTTTAAGAAGTATTGAGAAAGATCCGGAGAAAGCATTGCCCCGTGGTTTGAGAGCAAGTATTGCACAGGATATTGTTTCGGATATGATTTCTGCCAGCGAACCTTACGCACCACTCGTGGTTACGCCGCTTGCTAAAGCTGCAGGTATTCCTGCCGCAGCGCCAAAGTATTTTTTCATACCCGATGATCCTGCACTTGGAAAATATCGCAGCCTCTTTGCAAATAAAGTTGCTACACTTGAAGACAGGGATCCCGTGCCGGGAAATACAAAGAGCACAGACAAGATTCTAAAAAAGTTCTATGAGCAGAACGATGATAAAATAGATCAAAAGTCATTGTTGAATGCAAGACTGCTTGATATTCTCATCGGCGATTTTGACCGCCATGCCGACCAGTGGAAATGGGGGACCAAGGATACCGGCATTGGCAAATTGTATTATCCTGTGCCACGGGATAGAGACCAGGCTTTCTTCCGCTCTGATGGCTGGCTGGTAAAATATCTCTCTGGTGCAAATATGCCTTACCTGGAGGGTTTCAATAGCAAAATCAGCAATGTAAAAGGACTGGGTTTTGCCTCAAGAAATTTCGATCGTTTCTTTTTGAATCAATTGGATGAAACGCAGTGGAAGTTGATCACAGATACATTTGTAAGCCGTATTACAAATGATGTTATTGAAAAGGCCGTGGCTCAATATCCACGGGAGATAAAGCCTTTACTGGCGGAGCAGGTGAGCCGAAAGTTAAAGACTCGCCGGGATGATCTGCAACGAGCATCCATGCGTTATTACCAGTTTATTTCCCGTAGGGTAAATGTTACTGGCAGTAATGAGAACGAATATTTCCATATTACGAAGGGTGAGGGAAACGCTTTAAAACTTACGGTTTACAAAAAGGATGAAAACTCCGATTCTGCCCTNNAATGGCGGCGATAAATTTGAAATAGACGAAGATGTTGCATCAAAGATTCGCCTGCGCATTATTGGAGGAAAAGGTGAAGATACCTTCCTGCTCCGGGGAAACGTAAGAAACCATCTCTATGATTTAAGTACGGAGAAAAATGTGCTTGCGGCTACAAGGCGTACCAATAATGAGTTGTCGTCTAATATTGATGTGCTGCGCTACGAAACGGGCTATGAATACAACGAACTTGTTTTTCCGCAGGCCAATATTGGTTTCAACACAGAGGATGGACTGCTGCTGGGTCTTGGCTTTCATTCCCGTACCTACGGGTTTAGAAACGAGCCTTACGCTACAGATCAAAAATTGAGCACACTTATTTCACCATCCAATAAAAATGCATTCCAGGTAAAGTACCAGGGCCAGTTTAATAAACTCATTTTTAAAAATGATTTGGTCATCAATGCAGAATTAGTGCATCCAACACTTAATAATTTCTTTGGTATAGGTAACAAAACGGTCTATGATAAATCGAATGATATTTATTATTACCGTGTGCGTTATAAGTATATAGAAACAGAATTGCTGCTGCGTAAGAGATTTAAAGACATTCTAAGCATTTCATTTGGCGGAGTGTATTACAATTACTGGAATAATTTCGAAAACAATAAGGACCGGATTCTTGACCATAATCCAACGCCTGGCTTAGA
>DGQO01000229.1:13629-24013 GCA_002400445.1 Chitinophagaceae bacterium UBA4412 | reverse complement strand
TGGTGAACCTACGCTGGAAAAATTACGAAGAGCTTGCTACAAAATCAGCAAGCGACTTCGTGCCGATTGCTTAATTTTTAATTTTTTATGTATGAACCTGGGTACGCATTACATGGGCTTAAACCTGAAATCGCCTGTAGTGGTTTCTGCCTGCACACTTTCTGAAGAGGTGAACAATATTGTACAGATGGAAGACGCCGGTGCCGGTGCTGTAGTTATGTTTTCATTGTTTGAGGAACAACTGAAACAGGAAATGGCAGAATATGACTACGTAGTAAGACACACTACCAACGTGTTTCCTGAAGCACAGGATTTTTTTCCGCAACTGGATGATTATCGTAAAGGCCCGGAGCAATACCTGGAGCATATCAGGCAGGCAAAAGAAAAAGTAAATATCCCGGTGATCGGTAGCTTAAATGGCATTACAAGTGAAGGCTGGATAAGCTATGCAAAGCAAATTGAACAAGCTGGTGCAGATGCCCTGGAAGTAAACGTATTTTTCATTCCAGGTGATATTGATGTAAACTCTTCTGCTGTAGAACACCGCTACCTGAATGTGGTAGACGAAATTAAAAATACCGTGCGTATTCCTGTAGCTGTAAAGATTAATCCATACTTCAGTAGCATGGGCAATATGGCTAAAAAGTTGAATGAATATGGCGCAGATGGCCTGGTAATGTTTAACCGGTTTTATCAACCAGATTTTGACATCAACAAAATGGCGCTCTTGCACAACCTGGAATACAGCGATGCTAATGAAATTAGGCTACCCTTGTTATGGATTGCCTTGTTGCATGGCCGGGTGCCCATGAGCCTTGCTGCCAGCACGGGTGTACAGGGATCTATAGAAGTGATAAAATATTTGCTGGCTGGCGCAGATGTAGCCATGACTGCTTCAGCTTTATACAAAAACGGAATTGGTTATATAAAAACAATAAACGAAGAATTGGAAGCGTGGATGCTTACCCGTGAATTCGAAAGCATCGATGCCTTCAAAGGCACAATGAGTCAACAGAACATTTCAGATCCAACAGCGTATGAAAGGGCAAACTATATTAAAATATTGGGCGCCCACGAATAAACAAATTATAACCAACTATGGGAGGAGGCTGTTTCATTACATGATCAGCCTCTTTTTATTTCAGCCATCTCAAAGCAGCAAGAGCATATTGCGGAAATACAATGCACTAAGTTTTCCTACGTCATTTTGCTCATGGAAACATCGAAACAAGCCTATCATCTTTGTACACTAAGCTTTATAAAAAACCGCCCCATACATGAGGCGGCANNTCATCGTGACTAAAGGCTTCCTCCTGCCGCCAAAATGCAAGTGTAACAATGTGGCCACCGGGTGCTTTCAAAGTGCGCCCAAAGATGGCATTTATGGAATTGAAAGTATAATCGGTAACACCAACAGTAAATGTTTCCGGGGGAGGAGGAGCCAAAGGTATTTCTGCAGCAGCATCTTCCGGTACCACGCTTGCTACTGGCTTTGCAACTGCTTTAGGTGGAGGCGATGGCACTACTACAACAGTGAAGCCATTAAATTCCAACAAGGATTTTAGAAAAGCCACCCTGTCTGTGCCTACATTCTTTTCTACAATGCCGCATTTAATGCCATCCAATTCTTCAAACTCGTGATTCTTATTGATAGCCATAAAAATTAAATTTTAGATGAGTGCAGTTTGTATGTAATCCCATACCCAACTGAGCAACCCTATAACAGTGATGGCTACGCCACAAACAATCAATGCAAATTTTGCAGGAAAAGCAACTTGTACCTTCTGTATAGGGAATTCATTTTTATCCATGAACATGGCCCGCACTACCCGGAGATAATAATACAAAGACACAATGAGATTAAGCGCCACAACAACGATATACCAGTAATCCGCCACAGTAGCGCCTGCGCTAATGAGGAATAGTTTACCAAAAAATCCTGCAGTAGGAGGAATACCTGCCAGGGAGAATAAGGCAAGCGCCATGATCCAGCTTAAGAATGGATTCTCTTTATACAACCCTCTATAGTCTTGTATATTTTCTTTTCCGGTTTGTTCAGAAATAGCAGCAGCCACACCAAAAGCGGCCAGGTTAGAGAAAGTATAAATCAATATAAAATACACTACTGAGATGGAGCCTGCTCCAGAGTTAGCCCCAATACCTACAAGAATGAAACCCACCTGGGCAATAGAAGAAAACGCCAGGAAGCGCTTGATGTTCTGCTGGCGCAAAGCAAAAATATTTCCGAGTATGATTGTACAAAGAGAGAGCAGGATAATAGTATGATACCATACCTCATGCATGGGCTGGAAAACTTTATACAACATTGAGATAAAAATAAATGCCACGGCCCCTTTGGAAACCACGGAGAGAAAAGCTGTACTGGCAATGGGACCGCCTTCATACACATCAGCCGTCCATAAATGAAACGGAACTATAGACAGCTTGAAAGCAAATGCCGTAATAAAGAAGATGAATGCCATAATCATGAGCGGTGAGGCTTTCATAAGCAAGGGCAATTCTGCAAATTGAATTGTACCTGTGGCACCATAAATCAATGAAATACCAAACAATAAAATACCTGAAGAAAATGCGCTTGACAAAATCATCTTCATACCCGCTTCGGAAGAAATCCTTTTCTGCATATCAAAGTTTACCATAGCAGCTACGGGAATAGTGGCCAGTTCTATTGCCAGGAAGAATAAAAGCAGGTTGCCTGAAGATACCAGGAAGAACATGCCCATCACCGCACTCAACATCAGTATAAAATACTCCGGCATGTGAATGTGTTTCCTGAACCAATCTGAGAACAGCATCGAAATAAGATAAACACCCAGGTTTAAAATATTTTTCTGCAAAATAGTTGCACTCGTGCTCACGAACATACCGCCAAATAAATGACCGGTCTGATTGAAAAAAAAGCCTGCCAGGAAATTAACCAACAACAAAGACTGAATGAGTACCAGCATTTTCTCATTGCTCAAACCTTTGCCTATCTTGATGAACAGCAGGATGAAGATGATGATCCCCAGCAGCAGTTCACTTTTCATTAAAATAAAAAATTCGTTCATTGGTCTTCGTTATTTAACGGCCGCAGCCACTGGTGCAATTTTTTGCATGATTACTTCAGCCGCCGGAGCGACAAGATTATTAAGCCAGAAGGGAGCTAAGCCAATGGCCAGTATTGCAGCCACTAATAAAATAGCCGCTGCCTTTTCATTCCATTTTGCATCTGTCAGATTTGAAAAACCCACCTTCAACGGCCCCAACACCGTTTTACCTATCGCCCTTAAAATATATACGGCGGTAACTACAATAGACATGACAGCAGCGATTGTGGCAACACGATGAAAGGTATCTGTGTGCTCCCATGAACCTACAAACACTGTCATCTCTGCTACGAAACCACTGAGGCCGGGCAAGCCCAGGGAGCAAAAGCCAACGATAAAAAACACAGTAGTGATAAAGGGTGTCACTTTAAGCAGGCCTCCCATTTCATCAACTTGCCGGGTATGGGTACGTTCGTAAATCATGCCGATTACAGCAAAGAAAAGAGCCGTCATCACACCATGAGATACCATCTGCATTACTGCACCGGCGATAGCTGTTTTGGTAAGCATACCAATACCCAGCAATACAAATCCACAATGGCTTACTGATGAATACGCATTGATATATTTCAGGTCCTTCTGCATCATGGTGGCAAAGGCGCCGTAAAGCACCGCAATGGCAGATAGCACAATAATGATGTTAGCATATTCTCTTGCACCTTCAGGCAGCAGGAAAGTGGCCACCCGCAGGCACCCGTATCCACCCAGTTTCATGGAAATACCTGCAAGAAACATAGAACCAGCCGTGGGCGCAGAAGCGTGACCATCTGGCACCCAGGTATGAAACGGAAATAAGCCCGCAAACACACCGAAGCCGATAAACAACAAAGGAAAAATAACTTTTTGCAATGCAGGAGTAATGCTGAGGGTAGCAAGTTCCATAATATCAAAACTCCGGGCATCGGTGGCAAAGTATAATCCAAGAATACCCACAAGTACTAATGCTGAACCGCCCATGAGCATCAATGCGAGTTTATTGGCAGCATATTCTTTGCGCCCGCTACCCCACACACCGATCAATAAGTATTTTGGAATTACCGCAATTTCTAAAAAGAAGAAGAGGATGAATAAATCGAGCGAAATAAAGAAACCGTATGCACCCAGGCTAAGCAATACCAGGAGAAAATAAAACTCCTTGGTCATCTTCGTAATATTCCACGAAACCAACATGCCGGCTACCACCACAAATGAAGTGAGCAGGATCATGGCTACAGAAATACCATCAACGCCCGTGTGAAAATTGATATGCCAGGAAGGAAACCAGGCATAGTTTTGCTCAAACAACATTTTGGCGTTATCGCCCGCAGCCCTCAACCGGGTGAATGAGAAAAATAGAAAGAAGGCTAATCCCAATTGAAGCACTGCACTAATCAACGATACAATGCGCACCTGTGAAGGCTTTGGTAACAGCAACAGGATAATGGCCGTAATGGCGGGTAATAATATGAGTAATGATAAGTTCATGCTATTTGCTTAATTCGTCTATCTCCATCCATAAATAAATAAGGCCGCCAGGAACAAGGCTCCCACTAAAAAATAAACAGCGTATTGCTGCACCTTGCCAGACTGTATGCCCCGCACTTTTTCTGAAATGAATTGCGTGCTACTTCCCGTTGCATCCACCAGGCCATTTACTACGTTTTTGTCAAACCACGCAGCAGCTTTTCCTACGAGGTTAAAAATAATTTTCGTGGTAATAAAACTGTATAATTCGTCAATATAAAACTTGCGCTTTGCAGCAACATAAAAACCATTTAAAGCGGCAGCCATTTTTGCTGGCCGGTCATTTTGTTTTTTGTATAACAAGAATGCGAATGCAATTCCCAGCACGGCTACGCCTAAAGGCAGCAGGGCAAACTGCCAATGAAAAACTTCTTCCAGGGGCTTTCCATCTGCACTTACCAGTTTTCCAAACGGGATAAAACCAGCAGCAGCGGCACCTGCAGCAAGCAGCAGCAAAGGAAGCATCATAGAGAACCCACCCTCGCCATGCGCATCATCCGTATGACCATTCCATTCTTTTTGCCAGAATATTTTGAAGTATAACCGGAACATATAAAATGCAGTGAGCGCAGAGGTTACGATACCTACCCAATAAATTAAGGTATTGTGCTCATGTGCTGCCAGCAGGATTCCTTCTTTACTAAAGAAACCCGCAAAAGGCCAAATACCAGAAATAGCCAGGCAGGCAATGAGGAACGTGAGATGTGTGATGGGCATCTTTTTGCGCAACCCACCCATGTCTTTCATTTCATTGCTGTGCACCACATGAATTACCGCACCTGCAGCCAGGAAGAGCAAAGCCTTAAACAGCGCATGCGTAAATAAATGGAACATAGAAGCGGTGAAACCAAAACAACCCAGGGCAAACATCATGAACCCAATCTGGCTCATGGTAGAATAAGCAAGTACTCTTTTTATATCGGTTTGCGTGCAGGCGATAATGGCCGCAAAAATGGCGGAAAAAGCACCAACAAACATGACTAAATCCATTGCCGGCGGGCTCACATTAAATACAGGGAACAGCCTTGCTACCAGGAACACGCCAGCTACAACCATGGTAGCAGCATGAATAAGAGCACTTACCGGCGTAGGCCCTTCCATTGCATCTGGCAACCACACATGCAGCGGAAACATTGCACTCTTACCTGCACCACCCACAAATACTAATACAAGCCCCCAGGTGAGCGCAGAGCCACCAAGAAATGAAGCAGCAATGGCAGATTGCATCGTGGCCGTTTCGGGCGTGGTAAGCTGATGAATAAGCGTGGCAAAATCAAAAGACTTTGCATAAAAAGAAAGTACAAGGATACCAATGAGAAAACCAAGATCAGCAAAACGGGTAACGATAAACGCTTTTTTACTGGCAGCTACCGCACTTGGCTTATCATAATAAAACCCAATAAGCAGGAAAGAGGAGATACCCACCAATTCCCAGAAAATATACATCTGGAAAATATTTGTAGAGAGCACTAAGCCAAGCATAGCAAAAGTGAACAGGCCAAGGAATGAATAATAAGTGGCAAAGCGTGGCTCGCCTTTCATGTAACCTAAACTATAAATATGCACCAGTAAAGACACTGTTGTAACCACAACGATCATCATCACAGAAATGGGATCGAGTACAATGCCCATATCAATAGAGAAACCGGGAGAAAACTCCAGCCAGGTCAATTTAAAAATCTCGATTGCCTGGTACACGCCATTGGTTTTACCCAGTACAAAGAAATATTCGTATGCCGTGTAGTATCCAATGCCAGCGGCGGCAAGCAGCAGCATTGTACCGAGCCAACCTGATATGCTTTGCAAATATTTTCTGCCAAATAGACCCAGGAGTACAAAGCCGGCAAAAGGTAGCAGCGGAATAAGTGCCGGCAGCCACCCAAAGGCCGATACTGCAGGCAGCGCCTGAAGCAAGTGCATGGGTAAAAGAATGTGCTGGTTCATCATGTTAGTTTCGGGTCTTGCTTTTAATATTTCAGTTCTTCTGCAACATGCACATCTACGGAGCCATGACTGCGATAAAGGTTAATAATGATAGCAATAGCCACAGCAGCTTCAGCTGCAGCAATGGCAATAATAAAAATGGCGAAAAACAATCCATCCATCTTACCTGGCCATACATATTTATTAAAAGCAATGAAATTGATATTTACGCTATTTAGTATGAGCTCAATACTCATGAGCATGGTCACCAGGTTTCGCCGGGTAAAAAAACCGAACATGCCGATAAAGAACAGTGCAGCACTGATCAATAAAAAGTGATATAATCCTGGTTCCATCATGCGTTGGGTAATTTGGTATTCGTTTCTACAATTGGTTTGGCCGGCGTAGCAATTACAATGCAACCCACTAAAGCGGCTAGTAAGAGGATACTCACCACTTCAAACGGCAAGGCATAACCTCCGGATGTGGTGCTTAGCATATTGCGTCCAATGTTTTCCACCGTAGGTGGCAATGGGTTGTTTGTAGCCCCAATAAATTCATGCTGATATACTTGCAGCATCGCCAGTGCAAAACCGCAGAACACCGCCAGTGCTGCAAACAATCCTTTATCCATGGGCAGCTTTGGCAATTTCTCGCCTGCCTGTTGCGTAAGAAATATGGAGAAAATGATGAGCACGGTGATGCCGCCTACGTACACAATAATTTGCACTGCCGCTATAAATTCATATTGCATCCAAAAAAATAATCCGGCTACACCCACCAGGGTAAACAGCAGGAAAATGGCTGCCCGGAATATTTGCCGGGTGGCTACAGACATCACTGCACTAATGAGCGTGAGGGCTGTAAGCAGGTAAAATATGATTGTTGATCCGTTCATCGCAAGTAAAAATCAAAAAAGAATTCGTTCAAAATAAATTGCTATAACCTACTCCACGCCATCCATAATCTTTGAGCCTGGATTATTCAGCACTTTCGTAAGTTTCGATCTGTCAAATACACTATGTTCAAAAGTTTGATCCATTACAATAGCATCACTTGGGCAGGCCACTATGCAAAGGTTACAAAGCGTGCACATATCCAGGTGGTACACCAATTTATCAATCGCTTTCTTACGCTTGCCTTCTTCATTGATAACAAACTTTGTAACCACTTTAATGGTACCGTTGGGGCAGGCCAGTTCGCAAGCCGTACAGCCCGTGCAGCGATGCTCATTATTTTCGTTATGTGGCATTACCACTTCACCTTTAAATCGGTCAGCCATTTTAAGCGTATCCCTATTATCAGGATATTCTTCGGTGATAATTTCTTTATGGTGGGTAAAATAATAGCCCGTGCGTTTCATGCCCACTAATAGTGAGCGGATGGCGCCATAAACTTCCTTGATGTATTTTACAATAAACATTTTTCTTTATTTAAAAATGCCAGCCCATGATAGCAAGTGCTGTAGCCAGCAGCAAATTTACCATCCCTATTGGCAGCAAATATTTCCATTCCAGGTTTAGCAATTGATCAATGCGCAGCCGGGGGAAAGTCCAGCGGAACCACATGATGAGAAAAATGAGGAAAAAGGTTTTTCCAAAAAACCAGGCAGCAGATGGAATGTAATCCATCACATGGTTAAAGGCTTCCCAGTTTCCAATGTGAAACGGCATCCAGCCGCCAAAGAAGAGGGTTGCACCGATGGCACATACAATAAAAACATTGATGTACTCGGCCAGGAAAAACAACGCAAACTTCATCCCCGAATATTCCGTGTGAAAACCCGCGGTCAGTTCACTTTCTGCTTCAGCCAGGTCAAAAGGTGCCCGGTTCGTTTCTGCCGTACCTGCAATCATAAAAATTACAAAAGCAATCACGGCAGGTATATGTCCTCTAAAAATCCACCAGCCTGTTTGCTGAGAAAGAATAATATCAGACATATTCAGACTTCCCGTAAATACAATGATCGTAAGAATGGCCAGGCCGGCACTCAAAGAATAACTTACCACTTGTGCACCACTGCGCATAGCGCCCATTAGTGAATATTTATTATTGCTGGCCCATCCCGCCATGAGCACACTTACCACTGTAATGGAAGAAACCGCTGTGAGATAGAGCACACCGATATTGATATCCCATAACATAAAATCTTTTGCAAAGGCAATAGGTGCCATCAACAGCATGGCTACAATCATCGCAATAAATGGTGCAAGGTTAAATAAAAACTTATCCGTGCCAGATGGAGTCATTCCTTCCTTCACCAGCAGTTTAACCGTATCGGCCATTGACTGGAACATACCTTTTGGTCCTACCCTGTTTGGGCCCAATCTAATTTGCATCCAGGCCGCCACCTTGCGCTCCATAATAACCAGCACGAGCCCAAGCACGGCAAATAATCCTATGACAGATACGCCGGCAATCACCATTTCAAAGATGAGTGCCCATGTTCCATTGAATGTGGCGTAAAGCCATTCATGAATGAGGGTTGCTATGTTTGATAAAGTCCACATATAATTTGTGTCAAAGGCGGCCATACTGCGTATGCCCGTTATCGTTAATTATGGTTTCAGCCTTTGTTCATTGTGCGGCATCGTTGCGTCGCACAATTCATCGGCATCACTTATTGCGTCTTTTTCCTAGCGGTCTATATCCGGGATCACCAGGTCCAGTGTGCCCATCATAGCTACAAGGTCGCCCAGCTTTGATCCCCTGGCCATCTTATCCAGCGCACTTAGGTTAGAAAATCCGGGAGAGCGAAACTTGATACGGTAAGGTGTGGTACCACCCTCGCTTACAATGTACACGCCCAACTCTCCTCTTGCTGTTTCCACAGCCTGGTAAAATTCTCCTTTTGGTAATTTTATAACGGCCTTTGTTTTGGCCTGGAAATCACCAGCAGGAATATTGTCAATCAACTGTTCTATGATGCTTATACTCTGATGCATTTCTTTGATGCGCACCATATAACGGGCAAAAGAATCACAGCCAGTTTCCAGCACTTCATCAAAATCAAGTTTATCATAAATACTGTAAGGATGCCACTTCCTGATATCACAACTTACAGCACTACCCCTTGCAGATGGGCCGGTAACACCGTAAGAGATGGCATCTTCTGCAGAGAGATAACCCACATTTTTCATGCGGTTTTGAAAGATGATATTACCCGTCACGAGTTCATCATATTCATGAATCTTGGCTTTATATTGGGTAATAAAAGCCTTCACCTTCTGCTGAAAATCCGGGTGTATATCCTGCATCAGGCCACCGGGCACGATATAGTTCATGGTAAGCCTGGCACCGCAGGTTTCTTCCATAATCTCGTTAATGATTTCTCTTTCCCGGAATGCATGAAAGAACGGAGTGAATGCACCGAGGTCCATAGCCATAGCGCCCCACCACAATTCATGCGAAGCAATCCGGGTAAGCTCATCCATCAGCACCCGCACCACTTCTGCCCTCTCCGGAATCTCTACGCCCAGCCCCTGCTCTACGCACATGGCACAGGCATGGTTATTAATATGGGCACTCAGGTAATCCATACGGCTGGTCACATAAATAAATTGCCGGTAAGTAAGGCTCTCGCACATTTTTTCTATAGAGCGATGTATAAAGCCNNTTGATTACCAGGTCGCCTGTGGCATCTGATTCGGGGGATTGTAATATTTCCGTTTCTCTATACATGTGCTTCAGCTATACAATTAAAGTCTGATCATATTAATAGGGTCTTCAAAATCTTTGAGCATGGGCTTTTTGCCTTCCCAGCCATCAGGCAAAATGAGCAACCGCAAATCGGGGTGATGTAAAAAGTTTACCCCAAACATTTCATATACTTCCCGCTCGTGAAAATT
>DGQO01000229.1:1586-13594 GCA_002400445.1 Chitinophagaceae bacterium UBA4412 | reverse complement strand
TCCGCATCCATACGCATTTGCTTTGCAAAAGGTAAAAATGCTGCAACCGGCACGGTTACATTTATCCATTTACCCACTTGCTCAGCCGTGGCACCGGGTGCCATTTCTGTAAGTTTAATTTGTAATGCTTCGTTGTCCATTTTCTTTAAAAAACAGGAGCTTGCGCTTCTGTAGATTTATTTGTTTTCTGTTCTGATTTGTTCCCGGGTAAGCCCCATTTTTATTTTATCCTGCAGGCTGATGAGTGCATGAATTAATGCCTCAGGTCTTGGTGGGCAACCGGCTACATATACATCTACCGGAATCACATGGTCTGCACCTTTTACTACAGAATAAGTATTGTAAAAAAACGGTCCTCCGCTTATGGCGCATGCGCCCATGGCAATCACATACTTTGGATCGGCCATTTGATCATATAATCTTTTTAGAACGGGTGCCATCTTATTTACAATGGTACCGGCAATGATGATCACATCGGCCTGCCTTGGCGAGGCACGGGCCACTTCAAAACCAAATCTTGAAAAGTCATATTTAGCTCCGGCAACAGACATGTATTCAATACCGCAGCAGCTTGTGGCAAATGTAAGTGGCCATAGAGAATTGCTCCTGGCCCAATTAATAAGATCATCAAGTTTACTAAGGACAATACCACCGCCCGGGGTTTCATGCACTTCTCCGGGAAAAACAGCTTCACCGGTTTTTTGTGGCGTATTGGAAGTAGGAGTATGCATATTGATTATACTTTAAAATAAACTGTCCTGGCTTATATCCAGCGCAGCGCTCCTTTTTTATGAGCGTATAAAAAGCCTGCAAATAATATAAAAAAGAAAATAACAATTTCTACAAGGGCCAGCCAGCCTACAGCCTTTGCTACTACCGCCCAGGGATAGAGAAACACAATTTCTACATCAAATACCAGGAAAATAAGGGCAAAAAGGTAATACCCTACATTCAATTGCACCCAGGTTTTACCCTGCGTGGGTATGCCACATTCAATGGGTTCATTCTTTTGCGCATTTGTTGTAGACTTGGTTACAATTTTAGCTATCAGCAATGCAAAAATAGAGAAGGTCAGCGCCGCAAGAATCAACACAATCATGGAGGAAGCACCCATAGTAAATCTGTAATTGAGTAATGAAATTAAGGGTACAAGGTAGCAAATAAAAGACATCGGAAGCCTGCGTGAACCGCCTTAGATCAATCAGGCAGGCCTATGATTTTTGTCATAAATTTTTGACAATAAAAGCGCTGATAGATTATCCGTAAATTTCTGAATGAATACTCTTTCTATCATAGCCCAGGTCAGTTATTCTCTTCTTTGCTTCGTCTATCATGCCCCTCCATCCACACAAATAAAAAGCAGCAGGATTTGGAACAAGCCCCGCTTCCGGTCCGGGAGCCATCTGCATATTAGCCGAGCAAATTTCTTCATACACCTGGTGTACATATCCAATACGCACAAGGTGATCATAGTTGCCTGGCTCCTCCCGGGAGTAAGCGGTATAATAATAAAAATCAGGATCCAGGCGCATCAGTTCTTTCAATTCATTGGCATAAAGCGCATCCCCAAATTTTCTGCAGCCAAAAATGAGGTGCATTTTTTTATGCGGAATGTTTTGCTTTATAATATGGTGAACCATACTGCGAAACGGCGCTATACCTGTACCAGTACAAATCAGAAACAAATCCTTTTCTAATACATCAGGTAGGGTAAACACCCCAACAGGGCCACGTAAAGTAATTTCCGACCCCTCACTTATCTCATTAAAAAGGTAGTTCGTTCCTGCTCCATCATCTAATAAAACAATGCTAAGTTCAAACACATTTGTACCATCGGGCCAGCTCGCAATACTGTAACTCCGCCAGCGCTTATTGGGCTTTTCATGAATGGGTAAATCCAGGGTAACAAACTGACCTGGCTTAAAATCAAAGCGTTCTAGTTCGGGCACCTGGATAAAAAATCTCCGGGTGTTACTGTTCTGGGTTTCAATCTTAATGACTTTCCCTGTGCGCCAAGGTGCTATCGCCATAATGCAAAAAGTTTTGTTTAATGTTTGAAAAAGATAAGGCAGGCAGTTAAAAATACAGCATTAAACGAAATAACCCTTACAAGGCCACCGTCTGATTTTTCATGGCCGGCCGCCAGCGAGGGGAAATTGAATATTTTTCCTAATCAATCGATTGAAGCCGTTACTACCATTGTGCGGCTTCTCTTCCTAATATCAGGTTAATGCTACCACAACTTGCTATATCCTGCCCCTGCTGTTTTATCTTTACAGCCGGATGAATTTGGATGTGTTGCTGAACTATTACCGAAATGATTCCCGCATATTCTCCGTAGCGGACAGGATTACCATGTCTGCCCCCCAAAACATACATCTCAAAGGATTGCTCGGAAGCGCTTCCCAGTTTGTGCTTTCCGGCGTATTCAATCATCCTTCCACGGCTCAACTCAATCATCTCGTGATTTTAAGGGATGCAGAAGAAGCTGCTTATTTCCACAATAGCATTGAAAACATTACCAATGCGCTCGACATTTTTTACTTTCCTTCTTCCTTCAAAAACAAGAAAAATTACCAGTTGCTCAATAGCAGCCATGTGATGCTTCGAACAGAGGCATTAACCAAATTGAGCACGGGGGCTAATAAGAAAATAGTGGTAACCTACCCCGAAGCTATTTTTGAGAAAGTGGTGCTGAGTAAGACACTGAGTGAAAATATCATCAGCATTAAGCAGGCAGAAGAATTGGATGTAAATGGCATGTTGCAAAAATTTACAGACAATGGCTTTGTGCGCACCGATTTTGTTTACGAGCCAGGTCAGTTTGCCGTACGTGGAGGCATCCTCGATATTTATTCTTTTGGCAATGAAAAGCCTTACAGGATTGAGTTATTTGGCAATGAAGTAGACAGCATTCGAATCTTTGATCCCGAATCTCAATTAAGTGAGCGAAAACTGCTCCAGGTAAATATTATTCCAAACGTAGAAACACAATTTGATACCGGAGAAAAAGTTTCCCTTTTTGAATTTTTGCCCGAAAACACGGTAGTATGGTGCCAGGATTGGGAATTTGTAAAGGAAAAAATGGAGCTTCAGGAAGAAGATCTCGCCCTGTTTTTAGAATATGTTTTAGACGCAAATCCTCTGCAGAACGATGAGCAGGCAGAAATCAATTTTAAGAAAGAGGTAACGGCTGCAGATTTTACCACTGCTGCAATTGCGGAGGAAGAACTACGCCAGCGGCATATTATTGAATTTGGCAACAAAGCCTTTTTTGCAAAGACTGGGGCAAATACCCTCGTCGCAAATTTTGCTACTAAAGAGCAGCCTGCATTTAACCGGCAATTCGATTTGCTCATTAAGAATTTGCAGGACTATGAAAAACAACAATACAACATTTTCATTTTTGCCGAAAATCCCAAACAGTTAGAGCGCCTGCACAGCATTTTCACAGACCTCAAAGCAGAAATTCAGGCAACCCCTGTGCCTGTATCCATTCATGAAGGTTTTATTGATGACGATCTTAAACTCGTGTGCTACACGGATCACCAGGTTTTTCAGCGCTATCATAAGTATAAAGTAAAACAGGCTTTTAGTAAGAATAAAGCACTCACCTTAAAAACCTTAAGGGAACTGCAGCCCGGAGATTTTGTAACACATATTGATCACGGCGTGGGTATTTACAGTGGCTTGCAAAAAATTGAAGCCAATGGCAAAATGCAGGAAGCCGTGCGCATCCAGTATAAAGATGGTGATCTGTTGTACGTGAACATCTCATCGCTGCATAAAATAAGTAAGTACAGTGGTAAGGAAGGCAGTGTACCAAGGACGAATAAGCTAGGTAGTGACGTGTGGAATAAACTTAAAGAAAAAACCAGGAAGCAGGTAAAAGATATTGCTACAGACCTGATTAAACTATATGCACAGCGCAAGAGCCAGCAGGGCTTTGCACATGCTCCAGATAATTATTTACAAACAGAACTGGAGGCAAGTTTTATTTATGAAGACACCCCGGATCAACATAAAGCAACAGAAGACGTTAAAAGGGATATGGAAAAGCCCAGCCCGATGGACCGCCTCGTTTGTGGCGACGTAGGCTTTGGCAAAACGGAAATAGCAGTGCGGGCAGCTTTTAAATCTGTGTGTGATGGTAAGCAGGCTGCTGTACTTGTACCAACTACCATCCTGGCATACCAGCACTATAAAACATTTTCAGACCGCCTTAAAGATTTCCCGGTTACGGTTGATTTTATCAATAGGTTCAAATCTGCCAAAGACAAAAAAGCAACCTTACAAAAACTGGCTGAAGGAAAGATTGATATTATTATTGGTACCCATTCTTTACTGGGCAATGCAGTTAAGTTCAAAGACCTTGGGGTGATGGTAATTGATGAAGAACAAAAATTTGGCGTAGCTGCAAAAGAAAAATTGAAACAACTGCGCACCACGGTGGATTCGCTTACATTAACCGCCACGCCCATTCCCCGCACTTTGCAATTTAGCCTGATGGGTGCCCGGGACCTGAGTATTATTAATACGCCCCCACCTAACAGGCAGCCGATTCAAACAGAAGTAATGGTGATGAATGAAGATGCCATCCGGGATATTATCTATTATGAAACCGAAAGAGGCGGCCAGGTATTTTTTATACATAACCGGGTGAAAGGCCTGATGGAAATGAAAAGCCTCATACAGGGGCTTTGCCCGGATTTGAGCATTGCTTATGCGCATGGTCAAATGGAAGGAGATCAACTGGAAGATACTATCCTGGACTTTATGGATAAAAAGTATGATGTGCTTATTTGTACCAACATTGTAGAGAGCGGTGTAGACATTCCCAATGTGAACACGATAATCGTGAACAATGCGCATCAGTTTGGCTTGAGTGACCTGCATCAACTGCGTGGAAGAGTAGGCCGAAGCAACAAAAAAGCATTTTGCTATTTACTTGCCCCTCCCATGAGTACATTACCGCCAGATAGCCGTAAACGGTTAACCACGCTTGAGCAATACAGCGACCTGGGCAGTGGTTTTCAAATTGCCATGCGGGATCTTGATATCCGCGGGGCAGGTAATATGCTTGGTGGAGAACAGAGTGGTTTCATTGCCGAGATTGGCTTTGAGATGTACCAGAAGATTTTGGATGAAGCCATCAGGGAACTGAAACGAAAAGATTTCAGGGATCTTTTTTCTGAAGAAATACAGCAGCAGGATGATTATGTAAAAGACTGCAGCATTGATACTGATTTGGAAATTTTGATCCCAGACAGTTATGTAGAAAGTATCACAGAGAGACTCAGTCTCTACTCCCGCCTGGATAATTGTGAAACGGAGCAGGCGCTGCAGGATTTTCATGCTGAACTTACAGATCGCTTTGGCGCTGTACCGCCCGAGGTGGAAGATCTTTTTACTACGGTGCGGGTGCGCAAGCTCTCCGTAGAGCTCGGATTTGAAAAGTTATTTTTAAAAAATAATGTGCTCAAGTGTTTCTTCGTAAGCAATCCTGACTCACCATATTTTCGAAGTAATACTTTCAATGGTATTTTGCAATTTCTGCAAACGGGTACGAACAAGGGCAAATTGAAACAAGTAGGTAAAAATGGTATCCTCGTGGTAGAAGACATTCAAACAATGGAAGTGCTTTATCAGTTTTTAAAGAAAATGCATCACCAGGTTATCAGCGCTGCCGTCACTTGGGGATGTTCAGGAAACCTCAGGCATAATTAATTTCCGTTTTATTACATATAAAAAACCACCAATAAATTGGTGGTTCATTAAAAATTCTTTAGAAATTTTACCAGCCTTTTTTGGCCACACCGTTTTTAACGGCCTCCAGTGCTTTAGCCTCACCAAGCATTGTGGTCATTTTGTTGCCTTTACCATCGTGCCCTTGTGCCATGTAGCCACCCCGGGAAGTTTTGGTAATTACAGCGTCTTGCATGGGTACATTTTTTTCTTTTGTCTTCATGCAATATGCGGTTAACATGTCTGCCATTGTAGTTATATTTTATGGTTAGTAAAGCGTTTCAACGGGTACAAGCTACTAAAATTTTCGAGTTTGCCAAAAAATGCCTGATAAACTCAAAAGTTTTTATAAAACCCATTGATTGTGATAAGGTTAAAGAAGGAATCCCGCCGGGTATTCTCAAAGGGGAATTAACCAACTTTAGGCTATGCATTCCTGAGTCTTACACATCAATTTTAGCATACTTCGCATGCGTTTCAATAAACTCTCTTCTCGGTGGAACTTCATCGCCCATAAGCATACTAAAAATGCGATCGGCTTCGGCAGCGCTATCCATGGTTACCTGCTTTAGTGTTCTTGTAGCAGGATTCATGGTAGTTTCCCACAGTTGTTCTGCATTCATTTCTCCCAGACCTTTATACCGCTGGGTATTTACAGAATCATCTTTCCCCTGGCCGAAGAGGGCTATCAGATTTTTCCGCTCTGCGTCGTTCCATGCATATTCCTGGTCTTTACCTTTTTTTACAAGATATAGCGGCGGCTGGGCTATATATACATACCCCTGCTCCACCAATGCTTTCATATACCTGTAAATAAAGGTCATAATCAGTGTGGCAATGTGGCTTCCATCCACATCAGCATCGGTCATGATGATTAATTTATGATAACGCAGTTTACTGATGTCCAGCGCTTTAGGATCGTCGGGTGTGCCAATCTTTACGCCAAGAGCAGTAAACATGTTTCTGATCTCTTCGTTGTCGTAGATTTTGTGTTCCATGGCTTTTTCAACATTGAGAATTTTACCTCTCAATGGCAATATGGCCTGGAAACTCCGGTCTCTTCCCTGCTTAGCTGTACCGCCTGCCGAATCTCCCTCCACCAGGAAAAGCTCACATATACCGGGGTCTTTTTCACTGCAATCAGCCAATTTTCCGGGTAACCCACCACCTGATAAAACGCTTTTCCGCTGCACCATATCTCGTGCCCGCTTAGCTGCAGCTCTGGCCTGTGCAGCAAGGATTACTTTTTGGATAATGGTTTTGGCATCTTTTGGGTTCTCTTCGAGGTATGCTTCCAATACCCGGCTTAAAGTAACATCTACAATACCCATTACTTCACTATTGCCCAGCTTCGTTTTAGTTTGCCCTTCAAACTGCGGCTCCGGCACTTTTACAGAAATAATAGCACTAATTCCTTCCCTGAAATCATCTCCTTCAATAGTCACTTTGGCTTTTTCAAACATACCCTGCTTATCACCGTAATTTTTAAAAACCCGGGTAATGCTTCGCCGGAAACCGGCCACATGGGTGCCCCCTTCAATGGTATTGATATTATTTACATAACTGAAAATATTTTCCTGGTAGCCTGCATTGTACACCATGGCTACTTCCACGGCTACATTGCTTTTCTCATCATAACCATCGCAGTAAATGGTTTGAGGAATGAGAGGTGCCCTGTTAGCATTCTTGTCTATTTGTTCTACAAATTCAACGATGCCTCCTTCGCTGTGAAAAGTCTTGGTGTAGAAACTACCGTCTTCAAGCAATTCCCTACGGTCGTTCAGCACGATACTTATACCCCTGTTCAAATAAGCCAATTCCTTGAGGCGGCCTTGTAATATTTCTTTGTTGTATTCTGTAGTGGTAAAAATAGTGTCATCGGGCCAGAACTGCACCTTAGTACCAGTAGTATCGCTATCGCCGATTTCCCTTACTTTATACATCGGGATTCCTCGCTGATATTCCTGCTCAAAGGTCTTCCCATCCCGGTCAACTGTTACTTGCAGGCGAGTGCTCAAAGCATTTACGCAACTTACACCCACACCATGCAGACCTCCGGATACTTTATAGGAGCCTTTGTCAAACTTGCCACCAGCATGCAACACCGTCATTACCACTTCCAGGGCACTACGATTTTCCTTGGTATGCATGCCCGTGGGAATACCGCGGCCATTATCCTGTACGGTAATAGAATTATCTTCATTAATGTCTACGGTAATTTTATCGCAATGGCCAGCCAGGGCTTCGTCAATGGAGTTATCTACAACTTCATATACGAGGTGATGCAAGCCTTTTACCGAGATATCTCCAATATACATGGCCGGACGCTTGCGCACGGCTTCCAGTCCTTCGAGCACCTGGATACTATCGGCACTATACCCATTGGATGCTGGTACCGGAACTACTGTTTCTAGACTCATAAATTGTTAAGGAAATACTTTAGAATTGGTGAAAAATCACAATGTTGCGAAGGTAACAAAAACCCGCCTCACAGCGGCAACATATATCGTGATTTAACCGCATTTTGTAAACATTTTTATAACGATATTTTTACCCCAAATCAGGGGCTTCCGGTTGCCGTCATAACCAATCGAGATCAACGCATTCTGCCTTTTAACATGCAGAAAACGATGTTAGAACATTTTATTTAGAACTCTTAAGTATCTTTGCTTCACTTTAAGATGCATCAACCATTAGACATACTCACATTAGCCCATAAGGCACCTTTCATGCTGCATGAAATGGAACTGCTACAGGACGTGAGCCGAAGTGTACCCGGGAGCGTAAAATATACGATCAACAGGTACAAGAAGTTGCCTACCTGGGCAATTGAAGATACCGGCGTACTTAGTTATCATTACGAAAAGAACCGGGAGGAAGAGAATTTCCTGGAACTCAAGTTTTGTGTTTCCGGTAATGTGTACTGCAGGCAAAAGCAAACAGAGTGCAACTTTTGCAACCTTTCCGCTTCTAAGGCCTGTGTAGAAAAAGTAGATAGCATAGATGTAGTGAGTTTTTCGTTTTCACCTGCTTATCTGAACCAGTTTGCAAAAGCGCAACATAAGCCGGAGAGTTTGAGCGATAACGTACTCGCTTTTAAACACCCGTCTTCTTTTTCTAAAATTTTGCCGCTTTGCGCCAAAACCCGGATGGCTATCGAAGCTTTACTCAATCATAACTATTCGGATACGCTGGAAAATATTTTCATCAATGCACAAACGCAAATCCTTCTGCTCTACAGCATGGACTGCATGCTGGGTGAAAAAGTGGAACATAGTTTCAATTGTAAATTCCTGGCGAATGAACTTGACCGGGAAAAGATTATGAAGGCCCGGGAGATTTTGATTCAGCATATTGGAGAGCCTATTACGATTAAAGCATTGAGCCGTAAAGTAGCAATCAACGAGTGCTACCTTAAAAAGGGGTTTAAAGAGATTTTCGGCACTACCATCTTTGACTTCTACCAGGGACAACGAATGGAGCATGCAAAGTACTTGCTATATGACAAGGGCTTAAGCGTTACCGAAGTATCCATGTTACTTGGTTATTCTTCNNCTTTTTTTTTGACCAGTAACTTTGTTCATTCCTCTTTTAGGTTACTTATCAAGTGAATATTGGATGTAAAACGGACTAATAATACTTGGACATTTAAAAGAACGGGAGCAAGAATACTCCCGTTTTACCCTAATAAAACCCTAAACCAGCAAAAATCTTATTCTGCTACCGTTCCTTCTTCACTTATAAATAAATCTTTTTTAATCTTGTCAGTCGTTTCAATTTTTACTTTGTAATACGCATCCACGCCAGGAATTTCCATTTTCACTGCTTCGGAAATTGTTGCTCCTGCATATTTGCCTTCTACAGCAGTAGAAACAGTTTCTGGCAATGCGCTCAAATTGTAAGTTGTTTTTGACTTAATCACCGTTCCGGAGTTATTATATTCTACCTCCTGACTCAAATTATCTGCAGTAGTAAAATGGGCTACATAGTTGCCGGTATAAGTCCGATCCCATTTGTTGTTCTCCACATTAGCATAAGTTCCTTTGAATGATTCAGTAACACTTTCTGGAACACTTACTTTAGGTGCTGTTTTAGCTTTATTTTGTGCATGCGCCGAAACCGATAAAAGCAGGCTGGCGATAAATAAAAAAAAGATGTTTTTCATATGTTAACATTTAGCGATTAAGAAGATGGCCACCGGCTTTCTTCGGCTCACTACATTTCCAATTTTATGCCAACCATATTCATTTGTGGATAACTGCACAAAACAGCCAAAAACTACTTCAAAAGGCGTATCGGTTTTACAGTTCTTCAAACGTATTCTTCCAAACTTTTATAATGCAATAATTATACCGCATACCCTGAGGATAGTGTATTTCATTACCTTTGCAGCCAAATTTTTAAAACTTACCAACCGGTTTCTATATGGCATCAACCTATCCCGAGTACCAGCAACTCAACTTATCTTCCATTGGCAATGAAATCTTAGAAAAGTGGAACAGCAGCCATGCCTTTGAAAAAAGTGTTGCATTAAGGGAAGGAAACGAAGCTTTTGTATTTTATGAGGGCCCACCAAGTGCTAACGGAATGCCTGGCATTCACCACGTAATATCCCGCACACTTAAAGACCTGGTATGCCGATATAAGACCATGCAGGGTTTCCAGGTAAAACGGAAAGGTGGCTGGGATACTCATGGCCTTCCTGTAGAATTGAGCGTAGAGAAAGAACTGGGTATTACAAAAGAAGATATTGGCCACAAAATTTCCGTAGAAGATTACAACCTCAAATGCAGAGAGGTAGTGATGCGCTTCAAGGATAAATGGGATGAAATAACCCGGCAGATGGGCTATTGGGTAGACCTTGAACATCCCTATATCACTTTTAAAAATGATTACGTAGAAACCCTTTGGTGGTGCCTCAGTGAGCTTTACAAGCGGGGTTACTTATACGAAAGTGTGAGCATTCAGCCTTATTCGCCTGCGGCGGGCACAGGCTTATCCAGCCATGAACTTAACCAGCCAGGTACTTATAAAGACGTGAAAGACACCAGTGCTGTAGTGATGTTTGAGGCAGTTAAAGATGAACATACGGCCCGTTTATTTACGAAAAGTAATGGTGAACCAGTTCATTTTATGGCCTGGACCACCACTCCTTGGACATTGCCTTCAAACCTGGGCCTTACTGTAGGACCCAACATAGAATACGTACTGGTAAAAACATTTAACCCGTACACCCAGCTTCCCATCCATATTGTATTAGCAAAGGCCCTTGTGCCTAAATATTTCAAAGCGGAAACGGAAAATAATTTTGAAAACTACACGGCGGCTGATAAAAATATTCCCTGGTCAATAGTTGACAGCTTTAAAGGAAAAGATATTGAACAGGCTAGTTACCTCCAACTCATGCCGTACGATGCAAACACTTTGGAGAAAATTCAAGAGATCACTCCCGGAGCATCACCTTTCAGGATTATTACGGGAGACTTTGTAACTACTGAAGATGGTACCGGCATTGTGCACACGGCGCCCGCCTTTGGTGCAGATGATTACAAAGCAGGTAGCAAAAATAACCTGGGCATTCTCACGCTTGTAGATAAGCAGGGCAAATTCGTAGATGGTGTAGGAGAATTTAGCGGCAGGTATGTAAAAGATTATAAAAATGAGCCTGGTTATACGGATGTTAATGTGGATATCAGCGTAAAATTGAAAAAAGAGAATAAGGCTTTTAAAGTGGAGAAATACGAACATAACTATCCTCATTGCTGGCGTACAGACAAACCCATCATTTATTATCCTTTAGATGCCTGGTTTATAAAGACTACGGCAGCCAAGGACAGGATGGTAGAATTAAATAAAACAATTAACTGGAAGCCGGCCAGCACAGGTACAGGCCGATTTGGTAATTGGCTGGAAAACATGGTAGACTGGAACCTGAGCCGGAGCCGTTTTTGGGGTACTCCGCTACCCATCTGGAAAACAGAAGACGGAGAAGAACAAATTTGCATTGGCAGTATTGCTGAGCTTGATGCGGCCATGAGAACAGCCGCTCAAAAACTGGGTGGTACTACCAATCGGAAATTCATTGACCAGGGTATTACGGACCTGCATAAACCTTATGTGGACGAGATCATTTTAGTGAGCAAAAACGGCAAGCCAATGCATCGGGTGCCAGATCTTGTGGATGTATGGTTTGACAGTGGTGCAATGCCTTATGCACAGTGGAGACTGCCCGATACCAGCTCGGGCAAATATGGACCTTTGAG
>DGQO01000229.1:0-1527 GCA_002400445.1 Chitinophagaceae bacterium UBA4412 | reverse complement strand
CTTGTGCTGGATAAAGACGGAAATAAAATGAGCAAACGTACCGGCAATGTGGTTGATCCATTTCACACGATAAATACTTATGGTGCAGATGCCACAAGGTGGTATCTCATTACCAATGCCTCTCCATGGGATAGCCTGAAATTTGATGAAGAAGGTATCCGGGAGGTACAGCGTAAGTTTTTTGGCACTTTATACAATACCTACCAATTTTTTGCCTTGTATGCTAATGTGGATGGCTTCCAGTTTGCAGAAACCTATATCCCTTTAAAAAACCGGCCAGAGATTGACCAATGGATCTTGAGCTCCCTGAATAGCCTGGTGAAATCCGTAACGGAGAGTTTGAATAATTACGAGCCAACACAAGCTGGAAGAGCCATCGAAGAATTTACAGATTCATTGCTAAGCAACTGGTATGTAAGGCTTTGCCGGCGCCGCTTTTGGAAGGGAGAGTACGAGCATGATAAAATATGTGCGTATCAAACGCTTTATGAGTGCCTGGAAACGCTGAGCAGGTTGATGGCTCCCATTGCGCCTTTCTTTGCCGATTGGTTATACCTCAATCTGAACCAGGTAACACAACGCTTTGATTTTGAGTCGGTTCATCATGCGTTTTTCCCTAAGCATGACGAAGCATTTATTAATTTGAGTCTCGAAAATCGCATTACCCTGGCTCGTGAAGCATCTTCACTCATTCTTTCGCTACGCAAAAAAGTGAATATCAAAGTGCGGCAGCCCCTGCAAAAAGTGTTCATCCCTGCTTTAGATACAGAAATGGCGAATCAAATAAGACAGGCCGGGGAAATTATAAAAACAGAAACGAATATCAAAGAAATAGAAATCCTGGCTGCAGATAATGATTTTATTCGCAAGAGAGCTAAAGCAAATTTTAAGACACTTGGCAGGCGACTTGGTACAAAAATGAAATGGGCTGCGGGGGAGATTGATAAATTTGATGACAGTACCATTGAACTTGTTCGGCAAGGCGGCTACGTTTTGAATAAGGATGAAGTAGAAGCCGGTGCAACCCCAATTTTAATTGAAGAGGAAGATCTAATGATTATCACCGATGAAATCCCAGGTTTCGAAATTGCCTCAAGAGGTTCGCTTACCGTAGCATTGGATATAACCCTCACTCCCGAATTGCTTGCAGAAGGTAATGCCCGGGAATTGGTAAATAAGATTCAGAATATTCGTAAAGAAAGTGGCTTTGAACTAACGGATCGGGTGTCGTTAATCCTTACACAAAATGCAGAGCTACAACCCTCTTTAATTGAATTTAAAGATTATATTTGCCGCGAAATTTTAGCAGATTCTTTAGAATTTGTAAAAGAAACGGAAGGAATCAGCATTGACGTAAACGGCTTTACCCTTACTGTAAACCTTACTAAAAATTAAAACGATGGCAACCAAGAAGATTGCAGCTAAGCCAGCAGCTAAAAAAGCTCCAGCAAAGGCTCCCGCTGCTAAAAATGTAAAACAACCCACTGTCGCTAAAAATCAAGCTAAGGCTGCACCTAAGAAAGTTGT
>DGQO01000183.1:5041-5174 GCA_002400445.1 Chitinophagaceae bacterium UBA4412 | reverse complement strand
GAAACGAAATCTTTTGCGGCACAAACCATCACCCATAATACGATTGTAGCAGATGAAAAAAGTGATTATGGCGGCAAGGAATCTTTAAGTGAAAAGCATCACCCTGTTCCCCTCTTTAATGAAATTACCGGTA
>DGQO01000183.1:0-4932 GCA_002400445.1 Chitinophagaceae bacterium UBA4412 | reverse complement strand
AAGAATGGTTACCAGCATTATTTTACCGAAGCCTGCGGGCAGGTAAAAGACAGTATGCTGCAGCTCACCCTATTGAACAACAGTAGCTACTATACCATCAGTTCTTACAGTACTTCGGGCACAGAAGTTTTCTTTACCCGCAGTGGTGCAGGCGATCCTGATTTTAACCTGCGCCATGAGCCCATGATGCTGCTGCGCAAAAAAGCCAAAGATGTATTTTTTGTAAACCTGCTCGAAGTGCACGGAAATTTTGATCCGATTGCTGAGTTTTCTACGAGTGCTTATTCTGCAGTAACCAATATCAAAATCCTGCGGCATGATGCACATTACAGCATAGCTGAAATTACCCTGAACGGGCAAGCGCTGCTCATTATGCAGAGCAATGATTCGTTTGAAAAAGGTAAAACCCATCTTGTTTCGGGTTATAGATGGCAGGGCCCCTTTGCTGTTTTTTACAAAGACAAACAAATACAATAAACTTTTATTAAACTGAATAAAATAGAACAATGCAAACGACAGACGGTACAAAATTATTCATCGCCAATGCAGATGTACAATGGGAACCAATGAGTGTTGGTGTTCAACGAAAGATTATGGCTTACGATGACAGGCTCATGCTGGTAAGAGTGTCTTTTGAAACTGGCGGCATCGGTTCGCTTCACCAGCATCCGCATACGCAAATCACGCATGTGGAAAGCGGTGTATTTGAAGTGGAAGTATCAGGTGAGAAAAAAACACTCCGGGCGGGGGATGCTTTTTACATTCCGCCAAATGCGTTACACGGAGCAGTTTGCCTGCAGGCAGGTGTGCTCATCGATACATTTAGTCCTATGCGGGAAGATTTTCTTGTTTCTAAATAATGCAATCATGAACTGGCTTGCTATTCTTTTATGTGCTTTTAGTTTTTCTGCCTGTGGCAAAGGAACCGTGCCCGCCGGGCAAGAGGTGGATATGCCTGCTAAGGGCAGGCTGGTGAAAGTATTCAGTGCTACGGATCTGAAGACAGCGCTGCAGGATGCAAAAGCCGGTGATTCAATCGTGCTTGCAGATGGCGTGTACAAAGGAAAATTTGTGATCGGTACGAATAATAATGGCACGGCTATGCAACCCATCAGATTGGTGGGCAGTCGCAATGCAATACTGGATGCAGACAATATCAACAGCGGTTATGTTTTGTACCTGCAAGCCAGCCATTGGCAACTCCGGGGATTCAGCATTACCAATGGCCTCAAAGGACTGATGATGGATTTTGCCACGCACAATAACATCGATAGCCTGCATATTTTTAATATCGGCGAAGAAGCGCTTCACCTGCGCAAGTTCAGCAGTCATAATACCATTATGCGCTGCCTTATTGAAAACACCGGCATAAAAACACCTGACTATGGTGAAGGTATTTATGTGGGCTCTGCAAAAAATAACTGGGCAAATTACAGCAATGGCAATCCCGACAACTGCGACAGTAATCAGATCATTCAAAACCATATAGGTCCGGCAGTGAGCGCAGAAAGTATCGATGTAAAAGAAGGTACTACCGGCACTTACATTGCCCGTAATTATTTTGATGCAACCGGCATCACCGGTGCAAATAGTGCGGATAGCTGGATTGATGTAAAAGGTAATTATTGCACGATCGAATACAATGAAGGATTTAACCCCGGCGGCAGCATTTTTAAAGATGGCTACCAGGTGCACGTGGCTGTGCAGGGATGGGGTAACTACAACAAGTTTATCCAAAACAATTGTGTAGTAAACGCAAGTGGCTATGGTATGAATGTGCAGTTAAATGGAAGTAATGGAAGCAGCACCGGCAACAAAGTATATAGCGACAATATCGTAACGGGCGCAGCGCTAGGCATCAGCAATATTGCATTAAGCCATTAAAAAAGTAGACAGTATGAAGATTAAAGGACTCAGGTGGTACATTATCGGGCTGATAGCGCTGGCTACGATCATTAATTATATTGACCGCACAGCCATCAATATTTTATGGCCCTATATCTACAAAGATTTTGGCATTGCTGAAGCGGATAGTAAAGATGCGCTCAAATTAATTACCACCTTCTTTATGATTGCTTACGCCATCGGGCAAACCCTCACAGGCAAACTCATGGATGCCGTGGGCACGAGGATTGGTTTTACGGTAGCCATTGTGGGTTGGAGTATTTCCATTGCCCTGCACGCCGTAGCTCGTACGCTGGCATCATTCAATATTTTTCGTTTCTTCTTAGGCCTTAGTGAAGCGGGCAACTGGCCAGGTGCAGCCAAGAGCAACGCAGAATGGTTTCCTGCAAAAGAAAGGGCTATTGCACAAGGTATCTTTGGTGCAGGCGCTTCGTTGGGTTCCGTAGTGGCAGCGCCTTTCATTGCTTATATCTTCCTGGCTTTTGGCTGGAAGATGACCTTTGTAGGTATCGGTGTACTTGGCCTGCTCTGGATGATTCCCTGGCTCATCATCAATAAAAACACACCGGATAAACATCCCTGGCTCACCGAAAAAGAAAGAGCCCATATTACCGCACCAGCAATGGTAGTGCCGGGAGAAGTGGTACACTCTACCGTATTTACCTGGAAAGAATTACTAAAATTCAAGAATACCTGGAGCATCATCAGTTCCCGCTTTTTTATTGACCCGGTGTGGTGGATGTTTGTAACCTGGCTACCGTTTTTTCTGAAAGAGAATTTTGGTTTTGANNTGGCAAATTAAAAAGGGTAAGAGTGCGGTGCAGTCCAGGAAAGCCGCCATCACGATTGGCAGTGTGATCATGCTGCTTTCCCTAAGTGCAACAGCCTGGTATTTAGATAGCCTGAAAGACCAGCCTGGCGTGGCTATCGCCCTTATCAGTGCAACTTTATTCGGTTTTCAGTTTCTCATTAACAACCTGCAAACATTACCCAGTGATTATTTCCACGGTAAAAATGTGGGTACCGTAGCTGGTATGAGTGGCACTTCCGCAGTGGTAGGTACGCTCATTGTAACATGGCTGGTGCCGGTGCTTACAAAGACGAGTTACACTTCCTTTTTCATTATGGCGGCGCTGCTGGTGCCCATTGCCTGGATTTGCGTCATGTTCATTGTATCGAATCGTACCACAAATACAACACTATCGCAGACCTAATCATTTCTAACAATGGAAAAATTAAACCTTATACGCATGAAAAAAATTTTATTTACCCTCTTGCTGTCGCTGCTGGCAGGCTTCAGCTTTGCTCAAACCACGTACTATTGGGTAGGTGGCCTCGCTGGCACAACAGGCATAAACACAGGTGCCAATTGGAACACGGATCCTGGTGGTATGGGCAGCCCAAGGCCGAGTTCAAGTGGAGCAACGGATATCCTCATTTTTGACGGAACAAACCTGGGTGGTAGTACGCCGGCCACGGGAAGCGCTACCATACTGGCTAGTGCAGGTATCACCTGCGCACAATTGAAATTTGTAAACAATGCAAGCATCACCATGCTCAGGCCCACTTCCGGCACAAGTACGATCATCCTTGCTGGCGATGCCGGAGATGATTTTGTGATAGAAGCAGGATCTTCTTTGTTAATCAACTCCCCCGCAGGAAGTGTGCGGGTTACTTTGCAAAATACCGTAGATGCCTGCAGGGTGAGTGGCAGCATGGCTGTAACTACAAGTCAGCAATTTCGTTTTGAAAACGGCAGTTCCGGCAGCGCTGGAACTTTTGTGTTCAAGAGCGGCTCATCTTTTACCACCAACATTACTTCGGGTTCCAGTTCGTATGCTTTTGGAAACTCTTCTCAATCCTCAGAAAAATGGGTGCTGTTTGAAGATGGAGCACATCTGTATTACCTCGGCGGCTATAGCCCAATGGGCAGTACATCCGGTTTCTCGGCTATTGACTTCAGACCAGGAAGTGTGTGGCATCATCGTGCTGATAATCCCACTTCTGGCTTCGGTTCCTTCTTTAACAACAAAAGCTTCGGTTCCATCATTGTAGAAAATAATGCTACGCTTACGGCTGATGGTCCGATCTACCGCATCAATGATCTTACCGTAAATTCTGGTACCACGTTCAAAGTGCATAGCTCGGGCCAAACTGCCGTTATGGGCAACCTAACGGTAAATGGTAGCCTAAGTGCTGATGCAGGTACCAGCAACGAATTAGTACTTGCAGGGAACAATCCGCAAACGATTTCCGGAACCGGAACTATTACCGTACCCACGTTGATTATTGGAGACCAAACTTCTGTAACCCTTAATAACGATATAGCGCTTGGCAACAATCTATCTATCATCGGCAAGATGAATTTTACGAATAAGCAAGTTACAGGTGGGGCAGCCTTTACAGCTAAGGCTGCAACCACTACTATATCAGGTGCAGGTAACCTTAGTTCCGGCGCTTATATCATCAAAGGGAATACAGGCTTTACGGGAAACGTACGAGGCTACAGCATCACCGGGGCTGGTATTCCGGCAAATACAACGATCATTGATCTTTCAACTACGGAGGATACGATTTATATTTCTCAGCCTGCGACAGCTACAGCTACTGCAGTTCCGTTAAACATCAGTACCGGCGGTGCAACGTTGCAAACGGCAAGTGCTGGCGGCTTTGGTAGTGCATCAGGTTCCGTAGCTACTACCGGCGACCGATCTGTGCAAAATGGATTAACGTACATTTTTGATGGCGCAACAAACACGCCTTTCGGTGTAAATACTGTTCCCGGTGCTAATACTTTATCGGCGGCTGCAATTACGGTGAATGCTGATGTTAACACAGACCGCAGTGTTTCCATAAGCAACAACCTTACGCTCGCAAGTAAGTTCACGCTTCGTCCCCTGGACACTTTGCATCTTTTAACCACCGCCAGCCTCACAGGAAGTTTCGGTGCGGCTAATTACATCGCCACTGGTTTTGATGTGGCCAATGGCACACAGTCCCAGTTGATAATAGACAATGTAAGTGGCA
>DGQO01000024.1:3472-3630 GCA_002400445.1 Chitinophagaceae bacterium UBA4412 | reverse complement strand
TTTTCTGTGCTCAGTCCGTATTTTACCAGCAAGTCTGTAGGCGTTCCGCTTTCGCCAAAAGTGTCATTGGTGCCAATATATTCGATCGGCACAGGCCACTCCTTAGCAGCTACCTGTGCAATGCTATCGCCAAGGCCACCAATGATATTATGTTCCTC
>DGQO01000024.1:3289-3444 GCA_002400445.1 Chitinophagaceae bacterium UBA4412 | reverse complement strand
ATATTAATCAGGTCTACACTTATGCCTTTTTCTTCCAGTATACGGGCAGCTTCTACAGCTAGCCACACTAAATGACCGCAGGCAAAAATGCTCACGTCTTTTCCTTCATTCAGTTGCTGCGCTTTACCTATTACAAAGTCTTCCTCTTTAGTAAA
>DGQO01000024.1:0-3231 GCA_002400445.1 Chitinophagaceae bacterium UBA4412 | reverse complement strand
GCATGCGATGCGCATATTTTTACATTCTTGCCGCTATAGGCCACACTCTGCCGTATTTGATCATAAACCCTTCCTGTGCTAAAATTTGCAAAGGTGGTGGTATAAGGAATTTTTCCACCAATCGTGAGACCGGCTGCAATACCAATCATGTTTGCTTCGGCAATACCGCATTGGATAAATCTTTCCGGAAATTCTTTGATGAAAGCGCCAAGCTTCATGGAGCCGGCAAGATCTGCCGTAAGCGCTACTACATTTTTATTATCCCGGGCGGCTTCAAGAATGCCATCGCCAAACCCGCTACGGGTATCTTTCTTTCCTGTTACTTCAATTGTATTCATCATGATTGTTATGCTTATTTCGGGCGCAAGTTAATGAATTATGGCGCTGCTCAAATTGAATTGACTATGCTGTTATTTCCTTTAGTTTAAGTTCCCATGCCCATGCAGTGCGCATCATATCTTCAAGGTCGTATTGCAGGGTCCAATGCAAGGACTGTACTGCTTTATCGTTATTGGCATAGATGGCTACCACATCACCGGGGCGGCGTGGGCCAATGGCATAGTTCAATTTTTTACCACTTACTTTTTCAAAACTTTTAATCACTTCCAGCACGGTGAAACCATTGCCACTGCCCAGGTTAAATATGTCGCAATTGCTTTCATATTTCTTTTCGATCAGGTAGTTTAGAGCCAGGGTATGTGCATGGGCAATATCGCTTACATGAATGTAGTCCCGAACACAACTTCCGTCTCTTGTATCATAATCATCGCCCCATACCTGCATTTGCGGTAGCTTTCCAATAGCGGTCTGCGTGATGGCAGGAATTAAGTTTGCGGGGCGGCCAATCGGAATTTCTCCAATCAAGCCGGAAGGATGTGCGCCTACCGGGTTAAAATAGCGCAACAATATTGCCTGTTGATCTTTAAGGCTGTTCATCGTCTGCTGCACAATAGCTTCGCCCATTTGCTTAGTACTGCCATAAGGACTTTCGGCAGCTTTTTGGGGCGTTTGTTCTGTTACCGGAATTACATCAGGATTACCATAAACGGTGCAGGAAGAAGAAAATACAAAATGCGGCACTTTAAATTCTGCTACACATTTTAAGATGTTGATGAGAGAAGTGATATTATTTTCAAAATACAATAAAGGCTGTTCTACAGATTCTCCTACAGCTTTGTAAGCCGCAAAGTGAATGATGCCGGCAATATCATTATTCTCCTGGAAAATGGCATGGGTATCATCGTAATTGCAGAGATCAACCGTATAATTTTTTATTTTATTTTCAATGATCTTTTCTACTTCGGTAATAACCAGCGGACTGCTGCGGCTGTTGTTATCTACAGAAATAACGTCATAGCCATTTTGCACGAGATCTACAATAGTGTGAGAACCGATATAGCCACTTCCGCCGGTAACCAGGATTTTTTTCATGGCACAAAGAAAAGGAAAATCACGCATGGATGGAGTGATTTTTGGCGTGGGCCTCAGCTAAAAAATCTTATGAAATGAATTTGATGAAATAGTAAACGATGGCGGCTAAAACGGCGCTTACGGGTATTGTGAGTATCCATGCCCAGATCAGATTGATGGTAACACCCCAGCGTACTGCACTCAGGCGCTTGGTGGCGCCTACGCCAATAATGGCGCCGGTAATCGTATGCGTTGTACTTACAGGTATCTTAAGCATCTCGGTAATGAAAAGTGTTAATGCACCGGCCGACTCTGCAGCAACACCTTCGAAAGGGGTTACTTTCGTAATCCTTGTGCCCATGGTCTTAATAATTTTCCAACCCCCACTCATGGTACCCAGCGCAATAGCCGTATAACAGGCAAGCGGCACCCAGTTGGGCATTTGGTCAAAGCTACTGTACTGCCCGGAACTTATTAATGCCACCATGATGATGCCCATCACTTTTTGCGCATCATTTCCTCCATGGCCAATGCTAAATGCAGCAGAGGAAACCAACTGCATTTTTTTAAACCATCTTTCAGATTGGCTGTAATTAAGGTAGCTGAGAAACAAAGAAAAGATACTGAGAGAAATGATGATAAAACCTATGAGTACCCATTTAAAATTATGCGAGTGAAACAGCACTTTCCAAACATAGCTTTCATAATGCGTTTTCAATTTTGAAGGATCTGTAATGATCACATTGTACATTAAAATGATAGTGCAGGCAATAATGAGCAACGCAACTATTTTAGGTAAAACGCCCTTGCGAAAAGAATTTAAAAACCATACAGAGATAATAAAAGCCATTACCATACCCAGGATGGGAGCTACCACAATAAAGCTGATGATCTTTATCATGATAGGAGTATTGATCACGGCAAAACTGCCCGATGATGCTACAGCCGCCCCGGTAAAACCACCAATAAGCGTGTGGGAAGAACTGGAGGGAATACCATACCACCAGGTGATCAGATTCCAGATGATAGCGGCTATAAGCCCGGCCAGTATAACATGCAGGCCGATGGCGCCATTCACTGTTTTGGCAATGGTTTCGCCCACGCCATGATCCTTAAAAATAAAGTAAGCTACAAAGTTGAAAACCGCCGCCCAAATTACAGCCTGGAAAGGGGTTAAAACTTTTGTGGAAACAATCGTGGCAATGGCATTGGCCGCATCGTGAAAGCCATTGATATAATCGAAAATAAGCGCTAGTACAATGATGGCGAAAAGAAGTATGGAGAATTCTGGCATCAGGTAATGTTTAAATTAAAGTCTACAATTGTAATACACTGCAGTTAAGAATATTTTACAATAATTGACTCGATCACATTTGCAGCATCCTCACATTTATCTGTCACGATTTCCATTACCTGGTAAATTTCTCTTTTCTTGATAACCTCTTTTGCATCTGGCTCCGTAGCAAAGAGTCTTTCGATGCTCATGTCAAAAATATCGTCTCCCTGGTTTTCAATACTGTTGATAGCCACGAGCGCATCCGTTATCTGACGCATATTTTTCATATTGCGCAGTTCTGTTACCGCTTTATGAATATGCAGGCAACCCATAGGGATAAGATCAGCAAATTTCTGTATGCCGATGTCATCCGGATTTACCCTGTAAAAATTTATTTTTTTAGCGGCAGCGTACATGTAGTCTGCAATATCATCCAGGGCAGAGGCGAGGTAGTGAATATCTTCCCGGTCAAAAGGGGTGATAAAATTCTTTCCAAGTTCTGTAAAAATGCGATGGGTAAGTTCATCATTCACATGCTCCATATC
>DGQO01000215.1 GCA_002400445.1 Chitinophagaceae bacterium UBA4412 | reverse complement strand
AATGAAGAAGAAGCAATAGCAGAGCCGCATCCAAAAGTTTTAAACTTTGCATCGGTAATCATACCGGTGGCATCGTCTACCTGTATTTGCAAGCGCATCACATCTCCACACTCGGGAGCTCCCACCAAGCCGGTACCAACACTTTTGCTTGACTTGTCCAGCGTGCCCACATTTTTGGGATTCTGGTAATGATCAATCACTTTGTCTGAATATGCCATAATTAATTGCTCCTGTAGTTCATTATTTCAGAACCAGAGACTGCCGGAGTAACGCAGCTTTATGTCAAAAGGTTTTAATATCAAAAAAACTGGAGCTCTTTAATGATGAGCCCACTCAATAGAATTCAAATCAATGCCTTCCTTATACATTTCCCATAGGGGGCTCATTTCTCTCAACTTAATCACCGTATCACTAATCGCTTTTACCGTGTATTCAATTTGTTCTTCAGTTGTAAATCTGCCTAATCCAAAACGAAGCGAACTGTGTGCCAGATCATCGCCAAGGCCCAGGGCTTTAAGCACATAGCTAGGCTCCAGGGAAGCTGAAGTACAGGCAGAGCCGGAACTAAGCGCAATATTTTTATTAAATCCCATAAGTAATCCTTCTCCTTCTACATGTTTAAAAGAAATATTGCTCACATGTGGCAGACGATGCTCCGTGCTACCATTTACATAAGCCTCTTCAAGCAGTAACAAAGCCGCTTCCAGTTTGTCCCTCAACTTGCTGATCCGTTTTGTATCTGCTTCCATATCCTGCATACATATTTCACAAGCCTTACCAAAGCCCACAATACCTGGCACATTTAAAGTACCGCTGCGCATGCCACGCTCATGACCTCCGCCATCCATTTGGGCAGTTACCTTCACCCTTGGATTCTTGCGACGTACGTACAAGGCTCCAACACCTTTAGGTCCGTACATTTTATGTGCAGTAAATGCCATCAGGTCGATACCATCCTTGTTTACATCCACCGGAATTTTTCCAACTGCCTGCGTACCATCGGTAAACAGCAAAACACCATTCTTACGGGCAATAGCGCTTATTTCTTTGATGGGCATCACTGTACCAATTTCATTATTGGCATACATGATAGAAATTAATATCGTTGTTGGTTTAATAGCAGCTTCCAGTTCTTTCAAATCAATTAGGCCGTCTGGCTGCACCTGCAGGTAAGTTACTTCTCCACCCAATTTCTCAATATGCTTACAGGCATCTAATACAGCTTTATGTTCCGTAGTCGCCGTAATAATATGATTGCCTTTGGATGCATACATTTCAAAAACACCTTTAAGGGCAAGGTTATCTGCTTCTGTGGCACCTGAAGTGAAAATGATTTCCTTAGGATCTGCACCAATCAACTTAGCCACTTGCTCACGGGCATAGTCCACTGCTTCTTCTGCTTCCCAGCCAAAAGGATGGTTGCGGCTGGCAGAGTTTCCAAAGTGTTCCATAAAGTAAGGTGTCATCGCTTCAAACACCCGTGGATCCATCGGTGTGGTAGCGTTATTGTCCAGGTAAATCGGTAGTTTCAACATATTTTTGTATAGATAAATTAGTAATTCGAATAACACAAATTTACTGTAAAAGGTTCTATCTTGGCTTTAAGACAAACCCTTCCACCATCATTTTACTTATTTCGTAAACCTGCCAAATCAAATTAATATATGCGCAAAGTTGACCATATAGGCATTGCTGTAAAAAGGCTTCATGAATTGATACCAGTATACGAAAAGTTACTCAATACGGAATGTTATAAACAGGAGACTGTGGCTTCAGAAAAAGTAAATACCGCTTTCTTTAAAACAGGCGACACCAAGATTGAATTGCTGGAAAGCCTGGAGCCTGGGGGCGTTATTGCAAAATTTATAGAAAAGAGAGGAGAAGGACTACATCATATTGCTTTTGATGTGGCCGACATTAAGGCAGAGATGGAGCGATTGAAACAGGAAGGATTTGAATTGCTGAGTGAACAGCCAAAAAATGGCGCAGACAACAAAATCGTTTGCTTCCTTCATCCCAAAAATACTCATGGTGTACTCGTAGAATTATGCCAGGAAAAGCCCCAGTGATCAGCGCAGGGCGCAATAAGGGTTCATTTTCTTTTCATGGCCCACAGTGGTGGGTGCTCCATGCCCACTATAAACTTTCGTTTCATCTGGCAACGTAAAAAGTTGGCTGTGTATACTCCTGATCAGGGTTTCTGCATTTCCGCCAGGCAGGTCTGTTCTTCCTATGCTTTCTCTAAACAGTGCATCCCCGCTTATCACAAAGCCATCTGCAGGGGCATAAAGACTAATACTGGCCGGGCTATGGCCGGGCGTGAACAATACTTTGAGAACATCCGTACCCAGCTTGATTTCATCTCCCGGTTTAAGAAAATGAAATTCACCCTGGTAGCTATCAAAAGGAAGATTATACATCAAAGCACTGGTAGGTGCAAAGTTGAGCACTACCACTTCTCCTTCATGCAGGCTTAAGGGTAAATGGTATAATGCAGCCAAATGCTTGTTGCCAAAAACATGGTCGAGATGGCAGTGGGTATTGATAAGAAATTTGGGCTTCAGTTGCTTTGTTTCAATAAAGCGGGTAAGTTCATCTTTTTCATGATCAAAATAGCAACCAGGATCAATGATTGCGCATTCGTTAAACTCATTGTAAAGTATATATGTATTCTCCTGTACAGGATTAAATTCGAAAGATTTCAATGTAAGCATTGCAGGTGTTTAAATATTTTAATGATTAACCTTAATAAAGTAATTTAGTATCCAATCTCAAAATTTCAGTATGTCAAAGTTCCGTAGAACGATTGTATTTTCCTCCATTCTGATGTTAGCCTCCTTTTTCAGTTCTGCGCAGGTAAATTCAGTGCTGTTTGGAAGAAATCGTTTACAGTTTAATAAATTCAAATGGCAGTATTATCAAACTGAAAATTTCAACGTCTATTTTTATGATAATGGCCAGGAACTCGCCAAGTTCATTGCACAAAGTGCAGAAAAAGAATTACCTCAAATAGAGAAGGCTACTGAGTATAGTCTGCAGCGCAGGGCAAATATTGTTTTATATAATGAATTTGCACACCTGCAACAA
>DGQO01000128.1:2338-2845 GCA_002400445.1 Chitinophagaceae bacterium UBA4412 | reverse complement strand
CAGAACAACCCCTTCAGTAGTTGCATTTTTAAAGAATGGTGAGCGTAAAGAGGGGGATCCTGCAAAGCGCCAGGCCATCACGAATCCACATAACACCATTAGTAGTGTGAAGCGTTTTATGGGGCGCCGCTACGACGAAGTGACGGAAGAATCTACACACTGGAGCTATAAAGTAGCCAAAGGTGACAATAATACGGTGCGTATTGATATTGACGGCAGAATGTATACGCCACAGGAAATAAGCGCCATGGTATTGCAGAAAATGAAGAAAACTGCAGAAGACTACCTGGGCCAGGAAATTCATGAGGCAGTGATTACTGTGCCGGCATATTTTAATGATGCACAGCGGCAGGCTACTAAAGAAGCAGGCGAGATTGCGGGCCTTAATGTGCGCCGTATTGTAAATGAGCCAACGGCAGCGGCCCTGGCATATGGCCTCGATAAAAAAGGTAAAGACCAAAAGATTGCCGTATTTGACCTTGGTGGTGGTACGTTTGATATCTCCGT
>DGQO01000128.1:398-2192 GCA_002400445.1 Chitinophagaceae bacterium UBA4412 | reverse complement strand
GCAAAATTTGAAGCCCTGGCAGATAAATTATTTGAGCGTTGTCTTAAGCCATGCGAAGCAGCCTTGAAAGATGCAGGTATTGCTACATCACAGATTGATGAAGTAATCCTCGTGGGCGGAAGTACCCGTATTCCAAAAGTGCAGGAAATCGTAGAGAAATTCTTTGGTAAAAAACCCAATAAGGGTGTGAACCCGGATGAAGTTGTGGCTTTAGGCGCAGCTATACAAGGCGGTGTATTGACCGGTGAAATTAAAGACGTGTTACTCCTGGACGTAACGCCGCTTTCTCTCGGTATTGAAACCATGGGTGGTGTAATGACGAGATTGATTGATTCTAATACAACTATTCCTACCAAGAAGAGTGAAGTATTTAGTACGGCCAGCGATAACCAGCCCGGTGTTCAAATTCATGTGCTGCAGGGTGAGCGCCCAATGGCTACGCAGAATAAAAGCCTTGGTATGTTTAACCTCGATGGCATTCCGCCGGCACCAAGAGGTGTACCACAGGTAGAAGTAATCTTTGATATTGATGCAAACGGTATCCTGCATGTAACGGCAAAGGATAAGGGCACAGGTAAAGAACAGAAGATTCGTATTGAAGCGGGTAGTGGTTTGAGCCCGGCAGAAATTGAAAAGATGAAGAATGATGCTAAAGCCAATGAGGCTTCGGATAAAGCAGAAAGAGAAAAAGTAGACAAAATAAACCAGGCAGATAGTCTAATTTTCCAAACCGAGAAACAATTGAAAGAATACGGCGATAAAATTCCTGCCGATAAAAAAGGAGCAATAGAAACCGCATTCGAACAATTGAAGGCAGCGCATAAAAGCCAGGATCTTGCTCAAATTGACACAGCGAGTGCAGCTTTAAATGCAGCATGGACAGCAGCCAGCGAAGATATGTATAAAGCTACGCAGGATGCAGGTGCTCAGCCGGGCGCCGATCAACAGCAGGGCGGTGGACAGGAAAACGCAGGTGGTAGCGAGAACGTTACCGATGCTGAGTTTGAAGAAGTAAAGTAAATTGTGGCTGAGTTTTAGATAGTAAGCCGCCCCGTTTAAGGGGCGGCTTTTTTACGTCGTAGTTTTACCCACAACCAAAAAAAAATACCTTTTTTAAGTAAGTTAGTTCAACCTGCATACTAAGTTCCGTAACACAGCCGTTTGTATCTGAACCTTTAACCACAAAATCCAACGATGAAATTGAAAAACCTCCTGGCCTTGCTTACCCTCATCTTAGTAATTGCTTCCTGTGCCCGGTCTGTATCTGTGCAGCAGGCAGCAACCCATCATTACAAACATTGCAGGCCTGTCAAGTAACTCAGGCACGCAAGATCTAAAAAACTTGTCCGGACGTTAATTGTTATTGGTGGTATTGAATTTGCAATACACTGGTAGTAATAGCCTCCGGGCATTTTTTTATCAATAATTGGAAGGAAAATGAAAAATATATTTACACTGCTGATTGCCGGTACATTTTTACTGGCCCTCAGCCAATGCAAGCCCAAAGCTGAAAATAATACAGCATCAGCTCCGGCTAAAGCTGGGCCAGAACTCTCGCAAGCAGACAGCAAGGAGATAACCAATAAAGAAATCGCAACCTGGGAATTTGCCAAAACAAAGCAACTGGATAAACTGGGAGAAATTATGGCGGATGATTACCAGGCTTTTTTTGGAACTATCCTCATGAATAAGGCAGAAGTGCTTCAATCTTTCCAACAAAGCAAGATTACGAACTATCGCCTGATGAATATTCGCTTGAAAAAAATCAACGATGGGGCGGCCGTCATTTATTTT
>DGQO01000128.1:0-355 GCA_002400445.1 Chitinophagaceae bacterium UBA4412 | reverse complement strand
TTTTTTATAAAATGAATGGCAGCTTTACATCAGATCTAAAGCCAGCGCAAAAGATGTGAGTACAAAAGGGAGTACTAAAGAACAATAACCACCACCAACGGCATACACCACAAAGAAAGCGGCAACAGAAATGAAGAAGAAAAGCCAGTATAGGCCTGTGCGACGGTTAGTAGTTGTAGTCATATCTTAATAATGATTTTCTGCAAATATAGGATACAGCGTAGGATTGCCCGCAAATTTGATTTAAAAGATTTTTGAAAAAACATCGGCTTCCAATGTGTAAATTGCGTACTTAATACACATTAGCATGGTCATCAATTTTTATGTCAGATTTAAGTCCACTCAAGGCCAGTCA
>DGQO01000088.1:2864-4911 GCA_002400445.1 Chitinophagaceae bacterium UBA4412 | reverse complement strand
GGGGCTACGCTCAATGGCCTGGTCATACATTTATTCTGGAAAGAAGATGCCGCAGAAATTTTTATTGATACATCCGGTGAAACTTTGAGCAAGCACGGCTATCGCAAAATTCCTGGCAAGGCGCCCATGCTGGAGTCTCTTGCTGCAGCCACTATCATGGCCAGCCAATGGAATAAAGTATCTCCTTTTGTGAATCCCATGTGTGGCTCCGGCACATTGGCTATAGAGGCTGCAATGATGGCTACCAATCGCAGGCCGGGCCTGTATCGCAATAATTATTCTTTCATGCATGCTATAGGTTACGACCCTGCATTTTATAATGCAGCGTATGCAAAATTGGAAAAGCAGGTTACGGAACCTACGGCTGATTTAAAAATTATTGCAACAGATATCAGTGAAGATGCGGTGAACATCACCAAAGTAAACGCAGGTATTGCAGGTGTAGAAACGCTGCTTACTTACGAAGTATGTGATTTTGAAGAAACCACATTGCCCGATGCACCCGGTGTTGTATTTTTCAACCCGGAGTATGGAGACAGGCTTGGTGTAGAGGCTGAATTAGAAGCAACCTACAAACGACTTGGAGACTTTTTAAAGAAAAAATGTGCGGGCTATTTTGGTTATATTTTTACCGGTAATTTGGAGCTTGCAAAAAAAATCGGCCTTAAACCTAAACGACGCATTGAATTTTTTACCAGCAAAATTGATTGCCGCCTGCTGGAATATGAAATGTACAGTGGCACCCGGCAGCCTAAAGAACCTCAATAATACAATTGAAAATAATAAGCTAAATCTAAATTAGGAAGAGAAGATTTTAGCAGTGTAAACAAAACCGCATCCCATTCGTATTGATTTTTTTTAAACTTTACCACCTAAAAATAAATGCGCTTTATGAAAAAAGGGATACTTCTGTTTTTTGCAATTTTAAATTTTGCATGGGTTATCGGGCAATCGGCTCCAAAAGTTGATGGGCAAACTCTGCCGAAAGTGGAGCAGCCAACCGTGCCAAAAATTACGGGTGCAAAGAGTTTTGGTTTTGCCTACCAGATCCAGGATAAAGTTCCGTTAGTATCAGGAATTATCTCCCGCGGGCCGGCAGCAAATGCAGGTTTAAAAAGAGGAGATATCATTACCAGTGTAAATGAGGTTCGTTATCCCATGGACGATACGAGCCTTATCGTTAAAAGCTTTGCCGAAGCGAAAGACAAGAGTACTTTCATGGTAAACCGGAATGGCAAGAGCGTGCAAGTCGTGATCACTAAGATGGAGCGCAGCAGCTTTATGAATGTCTGTATATCGGGTAACTGCAAAAATGGAACAGGGACTTTCGTAGATAAAGATGGCCATGAATACAACGGGCAATTTAGCAATGGAAGTAAAGTGGGAACGGGAAAAATGACCTACAACAATGGTAGCGTATATGATGGTCAATGGGCAGCAGACAGGAGAGAAGGTGCTGGTAAACTGGTCTATGGAAATGGTGATCAATATGATGGCAATTGGAATATGGATGACTTTAGCGGGGAGGGTACCTACAGCTTTAAAAATGGTGAAACCTACCAGGGGAAATGGAAAGCCGGTAAGCGGGATGGCAACTTTATACACTACGTTAAAAGCACTAAAGAAACCTATATAGAAGTTTTCAAAGACGGCGTACTGGTGTCTTCAAAAAAGGAAGGTGGTGGCGTAGTGCCGGCTCCCACCAACAAAAATGCGGTTTTTGAAAAGATTGATTACACGAATGGAGACCGTTATGAAGGCTATGTGGTGGGTAAAAAGAAAGAAGGTTTTGGAAAATATACTTTTAAAGCGGGTGGATATTACGAAGGCAATTTCTCCAACGATAAAATAAATGGCTTTGGAAAATATGATGATGGAAGGGGAACGGTGTATGAAGGAAATTGGAAAGACGAAATCAAAGACGGTAAGGGCACAGAAACAGATGAATACGGAAGTGTAACGCAGGGAAACTGGGTGAACGGAAAGCTCCATGGAAAAATAATCACTACCCGAAAAAAAGACAGTGAAACACTTTATATCCTGGAGC
>DGQO01000088.1:565-2701 GCA_002400445.1 Chitinophagaceae bacterium UBA4412 | reverse complement strand
TTTGAGGGCAAGTTTGAAAAGGGTCTGGAAGAAGGACCCGGTAAATTAATCACCAGGACGGAAACGATTAGTGGCAACTGGCGTAAAGGCTTGCTGCAGGGAAGAGCCTATAGCATTTTAAAAGAAGATCGCTCAGAAATTATTTATGAATACCGGGATGGGCAGATAACATCAGAGTCCTTTAATCCTAAAAAATTCATAGCGCAACTGGTAAAATTTACGGAAAACCCCAGGGATAAATTTCAATATTTGCTGGTAGAAAGACGGGATAATAGTTACAGTGTAAATGAAAAATTAAACGGATTTATAAATTGTTCTGTAAAAAATTATTCTGCAAAGATTAGTTCTACCGGTATAGAAAAATGGGTGTATGTAGCGGAAACCCAGAATATGACAAAGCCTGAGGCCCTGGCCATGTGTACAAAACTGGAAGGCCTTTTTGATAAAGCAAAATTTTCGGCCACCTACAAAAAGGATGTACCCTATAATGTGGTAACAAGGCGACTGGTATCCTATGATTTCGATGATAAGTTACCTCCCATTACTTTAGATGCTTATGGTAGTGATGAAATCTGGACGGTTACTGTAAGCATCACCAAATAATAGTGATCAAGATACTTTGATTGCTTCCTGGTTGCGAACCTGAAACGCTTTTGCAGTATACGTTAAACAGGTGTAAAAAATGTGGTAATAAAAAAGGGAAGCAAAACTTCCCTTTATTTATGACTAAAATTGATCGCTTAATTCATTTTCTTTTTAAGGCTTTCATCAATCGCATCCAGGAATTCTTCGGTGTTCAAATAATCTGTGCCATGCTGCACTTTATTTCCGTGAATGCCAATGGCCAGGTCTTTTGTCATCTTACCACTTTCTACCGTTTCAATACATACCTGCTCCAGTGCATGGCAAAAATCAATCAGCGGTTGGTTACCATCCAGTTTGCCTCTGAAAGCCAGGCCCCTCGTCCAGGCAAAAATAGATGCGATAGGGTTTGTGCTGGTGGGGTTACCTTTCTGGTGCTCTCTAAAGTGCCGGGTTACCGTGCCATGCGCCGCTTCAGCTTCCATTGTTTTTCCATCAGGCGTTACCAGCACAGAGGTCATCAAACCCAGTGAGCCAAAGCCCTGCGCAATCGTGTCACTCTGCACATCGCCATCATAGTTTTTGCAGGCCCACACAAAATTGCCATGCCATTTTAAAGCGCTTGCCACCATATCATCAATGAGGCGGTGCTCGTAAGTAATGCCGGCTTCAGTGTACAATGCTTTAAATTCATTTTGATATACTTCTTCAAAAATATCTTTAAAGCGGCCGTCATATTTTTTAAGGATTGTATTTTTTGTAGATAAATACAAAGGCCATTTTTTGCTGAGTGCCATATTAAAGCAACTGCGGGCAAAACCATAAATACTTTCATCGGTGTTGTACATAGAAAGCGCCACACCATCGCCTTTAAAATTATACACTTCAAACACCTGCGCTTCGCCGCCACCTTCTGGTGTAAAGGTCATGGTGAGTTTTCCCTTACCTTTTATCACGGTGTCGGTTGCCCGGTATTGATCGCCAAAAGCATGACGGCCCACAATAATGGGTGCCGTCCAGTTGGTAACCAGGCGGGGCACGTTCTGCATCACAATCGGCTCCCGGAATACGGTTCCATCTAAAATATTCCTGATGGTACCATTCGGACTCTTCCACATTTGCTTCAGGTTAAACTCCTTTACCCGGGCTTCGTCTGGTGTAATTGTGGCGCACTTAATGCCCACGCCGCAGGCCTTAATGGCATTGGCTGCATCAATGGTTACCTGGTCATTGGTTTCATCCCGGTGTTCCATACCCAGGTCATAATATTGAATGGGCACTTCAATGTAAGGGAGAATCAATTTGTCTTTAATAAATTTCCAAATGATGCGGGTCATTTCATCACCATCCAGCTCTACCACCGGATTTGCTACTTTAATTTTTGCCATGCTTCTTTATAATTTAAATGTAAATGTACGATTAGTGATACTTGATACTGGATGCTTGATTCTGGATGGGTACCAAATTCATTGTGGCTTCTTTCCACTGCTTGGATGAAATTATTGATCTTTCTTCCAGGAATTTCCATTTTTGAATGTAGGCTTCCATAACTTT
>DGQO01000088.1:0-516 GCA_002400445.1 Chitinophagaceae bacterium UBA4412 | reverse complement strand
GGCACCTTCAAATTGTTCAAACTTGGGAAGCTTCATTGTCATCGCATGTGTTTCAATGACCACCTCTCGGGCAAGTTTCCATATATCCAGATTTCGATAGCTCATAATAAAATAGTTCTCTGTAATTATTTTACTCTCCACACACCAGCATCCAGTATCCAACATCCAGTATCCAGCCCCCACCATCCAGNNNCCGCATCCAGCATCCAGCATCCCTACAAACCCGAGCTTTTTTTCAATTGCACCTCACCGGTTACCACGCCCATATTTTCTATAATAGCATTGCCAAACTCGGTTGTTTTGAGCAAAGTGGCGCCGGTCATCAAATTATAAAAGTCAATGGTTACCTGCTTGCGCATAATGGTAGCTTGCAGCGCATCGGTAATCATATCTGCAGCTTCTTTCCAACCAATATATTCCAGCAGCATGCATCCACTTAAAATAACCGACGACGGATTCATGCTATTGGTGCCGGCAAATTTTGGTGCAGTGCCATGCGTGGCTTCAAATACCGCA
>DGQO01000053.1:16404-22382 GCA_002400445.1 Chitinophagaceae bacterium UBA4412 | reverse complement strand
ACTATTTTAGCCTTTGCATCTTTTGAGATTGCTGCTTACTTATGCTGATAAAACAAACTCTGTCTGAGATTGCTCAAGCGTTCCGGTTATCCAATATCCTGGCCAAAAGAGCCGTGGGCGCAATTCATCCGGCGGTTTATTGGAGCCCGTAATTTTGAAAGAAAGCACATTAACACATGTGCAACTTGGCCCTGTTAAATGGAATACTATTAAAAACCAATTGATATGAGAGCAATTTTTATTTTTTCCCTGCTGCTTATTTGCCAGGTTGCTGTAAGTCAGAATTATATGGTATTGCATGCAGATAAAGGCGCAGATACCATCAACAAAAATATCTACGGTCATTTTTCTGAACACCTCGGTCGTTGTATTTACGGAGGCTTGTATGTGGGTGAAAATAATAAAACGATTCCCAATAAAGATGGAATCCGCCTTGATGTAATGAACGCACTAAAGAAGCTCAAAGTGCCGGTATTGCGCTGGCCCGGCGGATGTTTTGCAGATACTTATCATTGGAAAGACGGGGTGGGGCCAAAAGACAAACGACCTTCTATGCTCAACGTATGGTGGGGTAATGTAAAAGAAGATAACAGTTTTGGAACCAATGAATTTTTAAACTTTTGCGAAGAAATTGGTGCCGAACCCTACCTGAGCGGTAATGTGGGAAGTGGCACCCCTCATGAACTTACCGACTGGGTGAAGTACACAACACATCCTAATGGAAGCAGCCCCATGACTGACTTGCGTGAAGCCAATGGCCGAAAAGCTCCATGGAAGGTGGGCTTCTGGGGTTTAGGAAATGAAGCCTGGGGATGCGGTGGAAATATGACGGCAGAGTGGTATGCAAACGTATATAAGCAGTACGCTACCTTCATGACGGATTGGGGCAACAGCGACAAGCTCTTTCGCATTGCCAGCGGTGCTTCTGATGCCGATTATCATTGGACCGAAGTGATGATGCGGGATATCCCTTTAAAAATGTTTGATGCATTGGGATTGCATCATTACAGCGTAATTGACTGGAACAAAAAAAGTTCAGCGACAGCTTTCACTGAAAAAGAATATTTCACCACCATGCAGCGCAGTTTAGAGATGGAAGAACTGGTGACAAAGCACAGCGCCATCATGGATAAATATGATCCAAAGAAAACAAAATCATTGGCGGTAGACGAGTGGGGAGGTTGGTATGATGTGGAGCCGGGAACAAATGGAGCATTCCTGTATCAGCAAAATACCATGAGAGATGCCATGATCGCCGGCTGCAATCTTAATATTTTTAATAACCATTGCGATAGGGTTAAAATGGCCAATCTTGCCCAAATTATCAATGTACTGCAAGCCGTAATTCTTACCGATGAAGAAAAGATGATTCTCACGCCCACTTACCACGTGATGGAAATGTATAACGTGCACCAAAATGCAATCATGCTCCCTTTAAAGGTGATTAGTAACGATTATGTGCTGGATGGCGAAAAGCTCCAGGCAGTTTGGGCTTCGGCTTCAAGAGATGGTGCAGGGCGCACACATATATCGCTGGTAAATATTGATGCGCATAACACACAGGACATCCTCATAGATATTGAAGGTGCTGCTTTTAAAACAGTATCTGGCCGGATATTAAAATCTGACAGATTGCAGAACTATAACAGTTTTGAAAAGCCAGATCATATTGTACCGGTTGTATTTAAGGATGCGAAACTGGTGGGAGATAAACTGCAGATTAAAATGCCGGCATTCAGTGTGCTCGTTTTGGAACTTAAATAATGATGGCCACATTTAAAGGTTATAAGCTTTGCATCATTTGCAACGGCCGTTTTGTTTAACCGGGAAAACTTTATCTAATGAAAAAGATTTTTGCCATAGCTATTATTTTTTTGATTTACCTGCCGCAGGCGAATGGACAGGTGAAACTGCCCATGATCGTAAGCGACAGTATGATCCTGCAAAGGGATGTAAAGCTGAAGATTTGGGGTTGGGCATCCGCAAATGAAAAGCTGCAGATTAATTTTCATGGAAAAAATTATAAGACGAAAGCAGATGGCAATGGCAACTGGCTGGTATGGCTGGCACCGATGAAAGCCGGTGGCCCGTTTACCATGAAAATTTCGGGTAAAAATAAAATTACGCTGAAAGATATTTTAATTGGCGATGTATGGCTATGCTCGGGGCAGTCTAATATGGAACACTACATGTTTCAGCACAACGTGTTGTATGCTCATGAAATTGCATCTGCAAATTACCCTGCGATCCGGCAATTTAAAATACCTGCAAATGCACGCATGGAAGGCCCGCAAAAAGATGTATTGCCGACTTCCTGGAAATGGGCCAACCCGGAAAATATAAATCGTTTTACAGCAGTGGGCTATTTTTTTGCAAAGGAAATTTTTGAGAAGTATCATGTACCTATCGGAATTATCAACGCAAGCGTAGGAGGCACACCCATTGAAGCGTGGACAAGCGAGGAGGGGTTTAAAAACTTTCCGGAAATTCTTAAAACGATTGAGAAGAATAAAGACACCGCATACCTTGACCAACAAGCAACCGCTGCAAATTCAGCGTATAAACCATCGCCAAAAATGCCGGGAGACAAAGGCCTGAACGGACCGATTCCATGGTATGATGTACATTATATTCCAACGCAGTGGAGAACGATTGCGATACCCGGCTATTGGGAAGATCAGGGCGTGAAAGACCTGAATGGGGTGGTATGGTACAGGAAAGAAATTGAAGTTCCGGTAAGCATGATTGGTAAAGCTGCCAGGGTTTTTTTAGGAAGAATTGTAGATGCTGATATATTGTATATTAATGGTAAACAAGTGGGCAATACTACTTATCAATATCCGCAACGTCGTTACGATATACCGGCAGATTTGTTGCAGGCAGGAAAAAATATTTTTGTAATCAAGGTTACCAATTCAATGGGCAAGGGTGGCTTTGTTCCGGGTAAACCCTATTATCTTTTTGCCGGTGCAGACACGGTAGATCTTAAAGGTTACTGGCAATATAAAGTAGGCGAAGTTTTTTCGCCCATGCAAAATTTCTTTGGTGGCTCACCGGTCGTTGCACAAAACGCACCCACTGCACTGTACAATGGAATGATTGCTCCCATCACTGATTATGCAGTGAAGGGATTTCTTTGGTACCAGGGCGAAAGCAATACCGGGCGGCCTGCAGAATACGCAAAATTTCAACCTGCACAAATCATAGACTGGCGAAGCAAATGGAATATGGATGCATTGCCATTTATCTGGGTACAGTTACCCGGCTTCATGGATTACAATTACCTGCCTTCCGAAAGCAACTGGGCAGCTTTGAGAGAGGCGCAATCTAAAGCGCTAAGCCTGCCGCAAACAGGCATGGTGGTGGCCATTGATTTAGGGGAATGGAACGATATACATCCCGATAATAAACAAGATGTAGGAAAACGCTTAGCCTTAATCGCTGAAAAGATAGCCTATGGCGAGCATGTGGTAAGTTCCGGTCCAACCTTTACATCGGCGGTGGTGGATGGAAATAAAATCAACATCTCTTTTACAAACATTGGAACCGGTCTCATAACCAATGATGGTGAAGAGCCCGGAGAGTTTGCTATCGCTGGTGCGGATAAAAAGTTTGTGTGGGCCAAAGCAAAGATTGAAGGCGATAAAGTAATGGTATGGAGTGATAAGGTGGAGCAACCTTTATATGTGCGCTACGCCTGGGCTGATAACCCCGTGCATCCGAATTTGTACAACAAGGAAGGCTTGCCTGCTTCTCCGTTCAGAACAGATCAGTAACAAATTAGCATAAAAATTAAAAGAAAGTTTGATATCCCTTTACGGAAAAAGAATCGCCATGAAAATGATTAAAACCCTGCTGCTGTTTTTAGTACTATTCCTTAGGCAGCTTAATATTTTTGCCGAAGATGGCCATGAACTTTGGTTGCGGTCAAAACCGGCAAAGCCTGTGACGATCATATCCCGGGGCAATTCTGCAACGATGCAGATGGCCATACAAGAACTGCAAAAAGGCTGGCAAGGTACTGCTGGAGCAATATTTTTTCTCAAGCTTAAAAAAGACATTAGCTTACAAGGCGATGGTTTTAAACTCAGCGCATCTGGTGTGCAGGCCAGCACGGAGTTGGGAATTTTGTATGGTGTATTTGAAATGCTTCGCCGGCAGCGAACGGGTGAAACCATTCATGCGTTTGTGAGTAATCCCTCCTATAGTCATCGCATTCTTAATCACTGGGATAACCTGGATGGTTCTATTGAAAGAGGCTATGCCGGTAAATCTATTTTCTGGAGAACAACAGACCCTTTCACCGTTACACAAAAGGATAAAGCTTTATGGCAATCCTACGCAAGAGCAAATGCGTCAGTGGGTATTAATGGAGCTGTGATTGATAATGTAAATGCGAACCCACTTATTTTAACCACTGATTATTTGCAGCGCACAAAAGCCATTGCCGATGTGCTGAGACCCTTTGGTGTGAAAGTGTATTTGGCCGTAAAGTTTTCTTCGCCTGCATTGGTTGGTCATTTAAAAACTTCCGATCCATTGGATGCAGCCGTCATTAAGTGGTGGAATAATAAAGTAAAAGAAATCTATCAACTGATTCCCGATTTTGGTGGCTTCCTGGTAAAAGCCAGCAGTGAAGGACAACCCGGGCCACAGGATTTTGGACGCACCCATGCAGACGGAGCGAATATGCTTGCTGATGCAGTGAAACCATTTGGCGGGCTCATCATGTGGCGTGCATTTGTGTATAGCCCCAATGATAAAGACCGGGCTAAACAAGCATACAATGAATTTGTACCCCTCGATGGAAAATTCCGGGATAATGTCATTATCCAGGTAAAGAACGGACCCATAGATTTTATGCCAAGAGAACCCTTCAGTCCATTATTTGGTGCGATGCAAAAAACGCCCGTGATGGTAGAGTTTCAGATTACGCAGGAATACCTCGGGCATTCTACCCATCTTGTATTTCTCTCGCCCATGTGGGAGGAAACTTTGAAAAGCGATACCTATCAATTTGGAAAGGGTAGCACGGTGGCAAAGTGTACAGACGGTACGCTTAAACCACAAAAATATTCAGCCATTGCAGGCGTATCAAATGTGGGCTCAGATGTAAACTGGACCGGTCACGACTTTGCGCAAGCGAACTGGTATGCCTTTGGTCGTCTTGCATGGAATCATGATTTACCCAGCTCTCAAATAGCAGATGAGTGGCTCAAACTCACTTTTAATAATGCAACAGAAAAAACAGCAAACGATGCTTTTTATTTAAACCATCATTTTCTTGATCCCGTAAAACAAATGATGTTAGACAGCAGGGAAGCCGCTGTTAATTATATGATGCCGCTTGGCTTGCACCATATTATGAGTGCCAATGGACATTATGGCCCTGGCCCGTGGTGGGGCCCGGTGGGTATGCGGGCAGATTGGACGCCACCCTATTATCACCAGGCAGATAGTATGGGCATTGGGTTTAATCGCACTACAACAGGCAGCGATGCCGTGGAGCAATATCATGAACCTATCGCTTCGCTGCTGAACAATGCCAGCTCCTGCCCTGATCCTTTGCTGCTATGGTTTCATCATTTACCCTGGGATTTTAAAATGAAAAGTGGGCGCACGCTTTGGGATGAAATCTGTGTTCATTATGATAAAGGAGTGAAACAGGTGCGTGCATTTCAAAGTACCTGGGACCAGGCAGCGCCTTACATTGATGCAGAAAGGTTTTCTGCAGTGCAGCGTAAACTCCGCAGCCAAAGCAGCAATGCAGTCTTATGGAAAGATGCGTGTTTATTATACTTTCAGCAGTTTAGTAAAATGCCCATACCTGCTGAAGTAGAAAGGCCGGTGCATAATATTGATGAGATCATCCAGAAAGATATGCGCAGGGAAAATTATGATCAGTCCCTTTAATGGAAGAGGGAGATATTTCTAAAAGCAGGGAGCATGAAACAATATTTTATGAAGCCGAAATCAAT
>DGQO01000053.1:6622-16388 GCA_002400445.1 Chitinophagaceae bacterium UBA4412 | reverse complement strand
TGGCTGCAGCAGGATATCGAAATGGTAACCGGGAAAAGGCCGCTGATCACTCACCAGGTTTCTGCAAGATCAAACAACTATATCATCATTGGCAGCGCAGGTAATTCGCTGTTGATAGATCAACTGATCGCTGCCGGAAAAATACATTTTGGCCAGGCTGCCTGGGAAGCATTTTCGATCAATAGCATTAAAAATAGTGCGCTGTTCAATACTGCTGCTGCAGGTACGTCACTTGTTATTGCCGGGAGCGATAGGCGGGGTGCGGCTTACGGCGTGTTTGAACTCTCCAGGCAGATGGGGGTTTCCCCCTGGTATTGGTGGGCCGATGTGCCGGTAAAAAAACAGGCAAATATTTATATCAATATCCCGGTAAAAATGGTTGATGCTCCCAAAGTAAAATACCGTGGAATTTTTATTAATGATGAGGCTCCCGCATTATCGGGCTGGGCAAAAGAAAAATTTGGTGGACTTAATCATTCCTTTTATGAGAAAGTTTTTGAATTGATACTGCGCTTAAAAGGCAATTATTTGTGGCCGGCTATGTGGGGCAATGCATTCAATGCCGATGATNNGGCAAAGGTGCATGGGATTATACTAAAAATGATTCTACGCTCAGGAGCTTTTGGAGAAAGGGAATAGAGCATATGCAATCACATGAAAGCATTGTAACGCTTGCCATGCGTGGAGACGGGGATATGCCGATGACGCAAGGGACAGCCATCGATCTTCTGGAAAAAATTGTAAAAGATCAGCGAACCATTATTGAAGAAGTAACTGGAAAACCTGCCGCAGCAACGCCGCAATTATGGGCCTTATACAAAGAGGTGCAGGATTATTATGACAAGGGCATGCGGGTGCCAGATGATGTTACCGTGCTGCTCTGCGATGATAATTGGGGAAATGTGCGAAAGCTTCCAAAGCTGGATGCACAGCCGCATGCAGGTGGGTATGGAATGTATTATCATTTTGATTATGTGGGCGGCCCCCGCAACTACAAATGGCTTAACACAAATGCAATTCCACGGGTTTGGGAGCAAATGCACCTGGCTTATTCCTATAATGTGAAAAATATCTGGATTGTAAATGTGGGCGATATTAAGCCGATGGAATTTCCCATAAGTTTTTTCCTGGATTACGCCTGGAGTCCGGATCGTATTACGGCAAATGATTTGAAGAAATATACGGAGCAATGGAGCGCATCTACTTTTGGTGCTGCTCATGCAAAGGGTATTGCAGAAGTAATTGCTGATTATAGCAAATACATCAGTCGCCGGAAACCAGAAATGCTGGATGCTGATACGTATAGTTTCCATTACAACGAATGGCCCCGCATCATAAAAGAGTATAGGGATTTATTAAAAAAAGCCGAAGCTATTGGCGCTGCATTACCTGCGCAATACCATGATGCTTATTTTCAATTGGTGCTGCACCCGGTAAAGGCATCCGCTAATCTGAATGAGATGTATTATTATGTTGCGTTGAATAAAAGGGCTTATGCGCAGCGGTGGGCAGTGGCCAATGAATATGCGGATAGTGTGAAAAAATTATACGCTAATGATTCCCTTATCACATTGGCTTATCATCAATTGAATGGGGGAAAGTGGAATCACATGATGAGCCAGAAACATATTGGATATAAAGGTTGGCAGGAGCCTGCTGTACAAAAAATGCCGGAAGTGTTTTATGTGTCAGCCGATGAAGTAAAGGCGATGGTGGACAGCAATATAAAAACAAGGAAAGCAACTTATCCAAAAAAATTCCTGGCAAATTCCTTCCACGAACAAAATGGTTATGTGAGTATAGCAGCAGATCATTTTACCCGGGCATTTAACAGCAATGGCATTACCTGGAATATTTTGCCTGACCATGGAAAAACTGGCAATGCGATCACCGTATTCCCGGTAACAGCAAAAGCGCAAGTGCCTGCTGGCAATGCACCACATCTTGAATATGAATTTTACAGTTACAGCAGCGGAACTTTTGACATAAAGGCTTATTTCTCTCCCACCTTAAATTTTCACCAGGCGCCTAATGGCCTGCAGTATGCCATTTCCATAGATGACGAAGCACCGCAAATCGTGAGCATCAATAAAGAAGAAAAGCCGAATGAAGGTGGAATCGTATATGGCTGGGTTGGTCCTAATATCATCATCAAAAACAGCACTCACCTGGTTTCCCGTGCAGGTAAACATATTGTAAAATTCTGGATGGTAGATCCTGCGGTAGTGCTGCAAAAGCTTGTACTTGACTTTGGTGGATTAAAGCCAAGTTATCTGGGACCCGAAGAAACAATAAACACACGATAACACATAAAAAAGGACATTATGAAATGCATAAAATTATTTGTACCGCTGCTCATTGTAGCAATTGTAGTTTCCAGTTGCAGTACTGGAAAAAATACCACAGCAACGAAGCAGGTTCCTTCCCTGAAAGAGCTTTACCGTAAGGACTTTGGTATCGGAACAGCGCTCAATGCAATGCAAATAGAACAGAAAGATCCGAAAGCGGATGCTTTGATCAAACAACAATTCAATTGGGCCACACCAGAAAATTGTATGAAAGCGGAAGAGATTCATCCGCAGTGGGCTGTGTATGATTTTGGACTGGCAGATAAAATGGTGGCTTATTGTAAGTTGAATAATATCAAAGTGAATGCACACACTTTGATCTGGCACAGCCAGTTGCCAGCATTTGCCCGGCAGATAAAAAATGTAGATTCATTCAAAATCTTTTTTGCCGATCATATCAAAACAGTTGCATCAAGATATGATGGTAAGGTAAGTTCCTGGGATGTAGTTAATGAAGCATTGAATGAAGATGGTACCATGCGTAATTCTATTTTTCTCCAGAGAATGGGTAGCGATTTTGTAACAGAAGCTTTCCGGCAAGCGCAGGCAGCGGCACCCCGTACGGAGTTATACTACAACGATTATAATAATGAGCAGCCTGCAAAAAGAGCAGGATGTATTGCGCTTATCAAAAAAATTCAGGCTGCCGGTGTGCGTATTGATGGCGTGGGCATACAAGGCCATTGGCACCTGGGAAAACTGCCTTTAAAAGATATTGAAGAAAGTATTATCGCTTATTCAAAATTGGGTTTAAAAGTGATGTTTACAGAATTGGACATTGAAGTTTTACGGCGGGATTTTACAGGTGCAGACGTAGGCCAGGCTATGCAGGACGGTGGAGCTAATAACCCATATGTAAATGGATTGCCTGATAGCATTCAGCAAAAACTGGCCGATGATTATGAGGCATTATTCCGGCTTTTTCTAAAGCACAAAGACAAAATAACAAGAGTTACCTTCTGGGGTGTGCAAGATGGGCAAAGTTGGCTTAATGGATGGCCCGTGCGAGGCAGAACGAATTACCCTTTATTGTTCGACAGAAATTATTTGCCAAAGCCAGCCTTCTGGAGAGTAGCTGCGCTAAAGAAATAAGATGATATCATACACGAGAACTGAAATAGGAAACTGCCTGGCTTTGCCGGGCAGTTATATTGCCTGGTGGTTAAATGGCTGAATAACCATTTCACTCACCACACCACTTGAAGGTTGCTGGCATAAAAACCAAATGGCTTTTGCGGCTTCCTCTGCCATTACCATTTTATCCCGCTGCACCCGCAGATCAATATTATCCCAGAAAGGCGTATCTACGCCACCCAGTATTAAACTGGTGATGCGTATTTCTGTGCGTTTCAGTTCTTCCCGAATGCTTTGCATCATGCCCACAAGCCCGTATTTAGAGGCGCTATACGCTGCAGCACCTGCCATGGGTACTTTTCCTAAAATGCCTGGAATATTGATGATCAGTCCCTTTTTAGTCTCTTTCATTGCGGGCAGAAAAGCTTTCATCAGGAGGAAAGGACCTACGAGGTTGAAACGGAGCGTGCGTAAAAACTCGTCTTCTGTTAACTCATCCATTGATTTAATTATGCCGATGCCCGCTGCATTGATGAGGACATCAATATAAGGATACACTAAAAAAAATTTTTCCTTAAGCGCATTCATGTCTTCTGCCTTGCTGATGTCTAAAGCAAAAATTTTGTCGGCAGAAAGATGAAGCTCCGTTGCAAGGGCAGCTAATTTTTCACCTGTTCTTGCCACTAAAAAAAGATTGGCTCCACTTGCTGACAGCAGCTTAGCCGTCTTATGACCAATACCACCGGTAGCACCGATCAACAGTATATTTTTTCCTTTAACTGATTCCACTTGATGAATTTATTGCTTAAACAAAAATGCCTGTAAAAAGTTCGTGCGGTTAGCGCTTACTTATTTTATTATGTGTTATTGTTCGTTGCCGGCTGCATTTAAACTGATTCATTTTTTCATTGCTGCGTGCCTCGTGTTTGGTGGCCCGGCCCTTTGTGCGCTTTCTCCATAGCCTGAAACCAGTGCCTTTGAGCGAAGTGCGCATCAGCTTTATTACATCCTGCTGCTTTAAGCCAAACTGTATTTCGATGGCATCAAAGCTTGTACGATCTTCCCAGGCCATTTCAATAATCCGGTCCTGGTCTGTCAGCGTTAAATTTTTATAGATTTTCATTCGCACTGGTACTTTGCTTTTTCATCGCCCTGCATTTCTGGCTGCAATATTTTACTTCATCCCATACTTTTTCCCATTTCTTTCGCCAGGTAAATGGCCGCTTGCAGGCTGCACATTGTTTTACAGGCAGGTTTTCTTTGCTTACTGTTTTCATTATATCCGAATCATTTTCCGCTGCCTTAAGCTGTCGAGTGTCAAAACATCTCCTTCATTCAAATTTTTGAAGGCGAGTACATCACACAAGAATGCTTTATGATCTCCCGCTTCAAAGCTGCTCAACACCTTAAGATGCATTACCGCCAAACTATTTTTCAGGATGTAATAACCCTTCCATTGCTCCAGTTCATTCCGCTTTCTCAGTTTTTCTATTTTGTCAATCTGTTTTCCACTTTTCATTCCCAATAAGTCCATCAGCCTGTATTGCTTATCTGCCAGGAGCTGGAGCACAAATTCTCCTGATGCTTCTATATTTTCCAGCGTCATTGTATTTTCATAAATGCCACAGATAAACCGTTTAGGCTTCATGCTCACCTGCGAAGCATAGGTGATCATATGCATATTAGCACTATCATTTCCCTTGCTGCTGATGCTATAAACCGGGAGGTTTACCCGGTTCCATGGTTTCTTTCTTGTCATAGATGCTCTAAAAATTTTCGGCAGTTTTCGTATGGGCATCTAAAACAATTTGGATACAGGAATGTTTAGTAAACAACAACTAAGAATTGCATGGCATCTTACAGCAGCGCAGCTATTTCGTCCTGGGAGCGGTTTTACCGGGCCAATTTTATCAACAGTCTTACAGGATTTAAAGCTGTGAGCATGATTGGAACGGTAAATGAGGCCGGGAACTTAAACCTGGGGATCTTCAGTAGTATTGTACATATTGGTTCTGATCCTGCGTTGATAGGATATGTGAATCGTCCGGTAAAGGCGGCTCCGCATACCCTGGCGAATATACAAGCCACCGGCATATACACCATCAATCATATTCATCCAGGTATCCTGGCAGAGGCACATCAAACAAGTGCTAAATATGAAGCTGGTAAAAATGAGTTTGAGGAAGTAGGGTTAACCGCAGAATTCCTGGAAAATATTCCGGCACCATTTGTTTTGGAGAGCCGGGTAAAATATGCCCTTTCTTTAGAGGAAGTAATTCCCATTAAATTAAACGATACCTTTCTTGTAATAGGAAAACTGATTTCCGTGTTTGTTAATGAAGCCATTGTTTCTGCAGATGGATTTCTGCATTTAGACCAGGTGGAATCTGTGTGCAGCAATGGTACCGACGGTTATTATTCACCCGCATTTTTACAACGCTATGCATACGCCAAACCCGGCATTCCACTTCAAAAAATATTTTAACATGGCTCCAGGAATATTTTTATCTGCACAATGGGAATACCTCGCCATGTTTAATTATGAAGTGGATGAGGCTTTACTGCTGCCGCATTTACCTCCATTTACCCAATTGGATTTGTACAATGGAAAGGCAGTAGTGAGCGTGGTAGGATTTCTTTTTAACGATACCAAAGTATTGGGGGTGAAGTGGCCAGGATTTGTAAATTTTGAAGAAGTGAATCTTCGGTATTACATAAAATACTTTGATGGGAATAACTGGAAAAGGGGAGTGGGTTTTATTTCTGAAATTGTGCCGAAAAGCTTAATAGCCTGTATGGCTAACTTGTTATATAATGAGCATTACAGCACGGCAGAAATGGAGCATTTGATCGAACTCAATGAAGATGAACTGCATGTTTCTTACAGTTGGCAAAAGAAAAGTCAACGTAAAAATTCAATGTGGGTTAAAGCGATCCCGGTACCCAGTAATATCATTCCTGGTTCTGAGGAAGAATTCATCTTTGAGCACTATTCTGGTTATAATAAATTGAATGATAGCCGCACGATTGAATACTCACTTTCGCACCCGGTATGGCAAGTATATCCTGTAACAGGCTTTGGTTTGGATTGTGATATAGCGGAAGCTTACGGTGAAGAATTTAGTCCGTTTTTACATAAGGTAAAACCGGTATCTGTATTTCTTGCCAGGGGATCGCAGGTGAGCGTGAAAATGCCCAGGCGACTTTCAAAATAGATTTATCAGGTAGAAGGCATTGCCAGTTATTACGGCAATACTTCTAGTAATTTCAAGTTGATTTTTTTTAATTCCACGAGCGGCATCTTCATGATTTTTCTATCATAAGTCATTAAACCATTGATCTCACCTTCTACATCTGTTGTCTGTGTGTACACCGCCGCAGAGAGGCCGGCTTTAATGAATGCTTCCAATTTTGTATTCAAACCTTTGTAGCGGGTGAATAATTCTTCTGCTGTTTTAAATGATTGGTAACCCCATCCTTTGCTGTTCCATGTATGTCCTTCTAAGGGTAAGCCGAGGCCGCCATATTCGCCCAAAACGAGCGCAGATTGTTTGCCAAAAATTTCAGGTGATGGCATCAGCGGATCAGGATAATGGTGCAGGTCGGTAATATCGCCCAATCCGAAAACATAGTTACCGCCGCTTGCATAATTTACCTGGCGTGAAGGATCTTTTTCTTTGGTCCATTTTGCAATTTCTGCAGTTTTAAATTGGCCCCAGGCTTCGTTGAATGGCGTCCATACTACGATGCAAGGAAAATTGTATAGGGCGTCAATGATTGCATTCCACTCTTTGCGATAAATGGCTTCTGATTCCTCCGTTCTTTTTCTGTCTGTAGCCCTGCCATAAACGCCTGGCCCTCCTTCCCAAAAATTATCTCCCACATCGCCACTTGGCATGTCCTGCCATACGAGCATGCCTAGTTTATCACAATGGTAATACCAGCGTGCTGGTTCTACTTTTACATGCTTGCGAATGAGGTTAAAACCCATCTCTTTTGTTTGTACAATATCAAACTTTAAGGCTTCTTCAGTTGGAGCTGTATATAGTCCATCAGGCCACCAACCCTGATCAAGCGGGCCAAACTGAAACAAAAATTTATTGTTGAGCATCAACCGCTGTACGCCATGCTGATCTGCCGTTCTTGAAATTTTGCGCATAGCGAAATAGCTGCTCACGGCATCTATTATTTTCCCTTTACGAACAATCCTGATTTTGAGATCGTATAAAAAAGCATGATCGGGAGACCAGAGTTCTGCCTGCGGTATGGAGAGTATAATGGCTGCATCTGCACCATTTCGTTCCGCAATTTTTTCTGTGCCCTTCCAGGCAGAAACGTTTACGAGATCACCTGTTTCTAAATGGTTTACCATTGCTTGCACACTGATGGTTCCGTTGTCTATATCAGGTGTTTGCTTTGTTGTAACGATGTAAGTAGAAGGTACGGTTTCTATCCAAACCGTTTGCCAGATACCGGTTACAGGCGTGTACCAGATTCCGCCTGGTTTGGCTACCTGCTTGCCATTCGGCTGAGGTCCATCGTTTGTAGGATCCCAAACCCGCACTGCAATTTCTTGTGCGGTTCCGGGCCTCAGTGCCTCGGTAATATCAACCGTAAAAGGATCATAGCCACCTTCATGAAGTACGACGCTTTTTCCATTTACAAATACTTCCGCCTGCCAGTCCACAGCGCCAAAGTGCAACAACAGTTTTTCATTTTTTTTAGCTTGTTTTATTTTTACCGTGCGCTGATACCATAAGACACTGTCTTTTCCAACCGTTTTTCCCACGCCCGACAATGCGGATTCCACCGCAAATGGAACCAGGATATTTCCCTGGAAGATTGCGGGTTTTGTTTTGCCTGCCGATAGTGGAATGATAGCGTAATCCCAAAGCCCGTTGAGGTTTATCCATTTATTATCCCGCTGCATTTGTGGCCGGGGATATTCCGGCAATACATTAGCAGGGTTCACATCTGCAGCCCACTGCGTTGTGATTTTATCACCTGCAATTTTCCAGTTAGATTGCGCAGCGGCATTCATCAGCAGGAAAAATAAACCTGCACTTGTCATCATTCTTTTCATCTCGGATATTTTCTGTAATATAAAAATTGCTATAACAATTATTAAATGCTATAGCAATTTTTTAATGTATAAATGTATGGGTTTTGTAAACTGGAATGCAACTTTCTATTTCACCGGCTTTGGTTCGGATTCAACTGTTGTAAACTTTTCATTGAAAGTTTTAGAGTGTTTAAGCCAGCAATTGATCTACCCGGCGGATCACTTCTAAGCAGGCCCTGCCGCTATGATAGGGGCATTTCCAAAATCCGCCCTTCTCCTTATTCATTCTACTGCCATCTTTTTTAATGCCCCAAAACCACTCTCCATTTTCTTTGTCAATAATATTTTCTTTTATAAAATTCCAGCTTTGCAATGATTGCTGAAGCCAGCGTTCGTCACCCGATAACTCGTAAGCATTGAGAAAACCAATCATGGCTTCCGCTTGTGGCCAGGAATGCTTTTCATAGATCATTTCATCACTTGCTGCTTCATACTCATACCATAGCCCGCCATCTTTATCCATTCCTTCATTTGTTGCTGCCGTAATGGGTAAGGCAAGCTGCCTGAATGTATTGATCGTTTTATCGTCGTTAATGATTTCCGCACATTGTTGCAATAGCCATGCTGCCTCGATATCATGCCCGTAGGATTGCAGGGATGATTTTAAGTTCCATCCATCATCAAAAAATAAGTGAAGATGATCGTTGTTTTTATTCACGAAATGGGTTTCAAAAATATCGAGCAGATTGATGACCTGCTGCCGCAACTTTGCATCTGGCCAAACACTATATAAGTTTGCGTAGGCTTCTACAACGTGCAGATGCGTATTCATGGTTTTAGTTTCGTTGCTGTCTTTATCGCTTAGCCTTACATCATCAATGGGTTTCCAATTGCGGGTAAATGCTTCCCAATACCCATTATCCTTTTTATCAAAACTGTACTTTTCAATTACTTCGTAAAACTTTATCGCCAGTTGTAATGCTGCATCATCGTTGGTGATTTTGTAATATTCTGCCAGCCCGTAAATGCAAAATGCAATACCATAAATTTGTTTCCGGCCATCATGCACACTGCCATCTTCATTTAGTGACCAGTAAGCGCCACCCAGTTCTTCGTCTACAAAATTCTTCACAATGTATTGGTAAGCCTTTGTGGCAAAGTCTGCATGTGCTTTATTTTTAGACACCGGATAAGCTGCAGAAAATGCCCAAAGAATGCGACTGTTGAGCACTAAGCCTTTTATAGCGCCGCTTTCCGGAATATTCTCATTATTTACAGAGCC
>DGQO01000053.1:5482-6588 GCA_002400445.1 Chitinophagaceae bacterium UBA4412 | reverse complement strand
CCATTCATCGGCGCCTTTGCGTTTTTATTTTTGTCTATCAATTTGGTAATTGTTTCTACCGTTTGAAAAGAAGAATAGCCGTCTTCCGGGGTATTGCTTACATAATCCAATAACTGGTCAATCGTGCTTGTGGCCACATGCACCCTGGTATCTGATGACGCATAATAGATATAAACGCTGCCGTCTTCATTGGCAATCCAGCCATTGCTAAATAATACATTCGAAACATCGCCTATTCTCTCATCACCTTCTGGTGCCATAAAATATCCGCCCGGCTGATGAATCACTTTGGTAATATCCTCCAGGTCCGTAAGGAACATATACAATACATACCGGAATCCGGCGGCGGTATTGCGCACGCCATGCGCAAGGTGCAGCCAACCAATGCTGGTTTTGATAGGAGCAGGCCCTTGTCCATTTTTCAATTCATACACGGTGTGGTATTTTTTGGCATGAATGATTACTTCCTTCTCAATAACTGCTTCTTCAATATTGTCGCATAAACCAAATCCAATGCCGCCGCCTGCGCCAGCTTCTATAAAGCTATCCTGTGGTCTTGTATAAAACCCGTATTTACCATGCACAAACTCAGGATGCAATACTACGTTGCGTTGCTGCGCTGAGGTCGTTTTCAGGTCTTTCAATCGCTCCCAATGTATCAGATCTTTTGTGCGGGCTATACCACATTGGGCAGTGGCTGCAGACTGATCGCCGGGAGGTGCTGCGGTGTCTTTTCTTTCTGTGCAGAATAATCCATAGATCCAGCCGTCTTCATGTTGTACCAATCGCATATCATAAATATTCGTATCAGGAATATCTGTTTCCGGCATTAGTATGGGATATTCCCAAAATTTGAATTGATCAATGCCTGTCTCGCTTTCAGCAATGGCAAAGAATGATTTTCTGTCGGCTGCCTCCACTCTTGCTACTACGATATACTTATTATTAAACTTCATCGCACCAGCATTCAGCGTGGCATTGATGGCAAGTCTCTCCATTAGATAGGGGTTGCTTATTTGATCCATATCGTAGCGCCACTCCAGAGGCGTGTGCTGCGCTGTGAGTATGGGAAATTCGAAGCGTTTAAAAATGCCATTGCCTGCTTC
>DGQO01000053.1:0-5473 GCA_002400445.1 Chitinophagaceae bacterium UBA4412 | reverse complement strand
TTTCATTTTGGCTGCTTATGCCTGCATGACGCTATACATTGTACTCTATTTAAATTTTGGTTAAGGTATCTGCTGCTGTTCCATTTTCATCTGTTTCATTCCTGCGCCTTTCTTCTAGTTCATTACTTACTTTGAGCATAAACGAATCGCTGAGTTGATAGAAAATGATGAAGGCTGCAGAAATTAATGCTCCTGCCGCCGGAATGAAACTCAGCATCATTTTTATGCCAGTTCTTGCTTCTTCTGTTTGCACCATATTAGCCTCAAATCCCCACAGCGCCAGCAACCATCCGGTGATGGCACCACCTAAAGTCCAACCCAGTTTTTGCGACATGGAAGAAGAAGAGAAAATGAGCCCGGTAGCCCTGCGGCCTGTTTTCCATTCGGAGAAATCTGCAATGTCTGCATACATAGACCATAGTAGGGGAAATACACTTCCTGCACAAATGCTGATTAAGAATTGAAATAGGAAAATGAGGAAAATATTATTTTCATTAAAGAAGAAGAAAATGCAACTCAACACACCTGCAATCAACATAGCGTATAGAAAAGTATTTTTCTTGCCGATCCTGTCTGATACAGGCTTTGCCAGTATTACGCCCACGATATTTGCCGCTTGCCCCAACACCAGGTATAGGGTGCTGTAATTAATAGCGAAGTTGAACAGGGGCATTTGAAATGCTTCCTGGTTTTGAAAATAATATTTAAAATAGTAGATGGTAGAGCCGTCTCGTAAAGAATTAAAGATGAGTGTGGCTACACCTGCTCCTAAAAGAATGAACCAGGGTTTATTTTTTGCAAGGTTTGAGAGGTCTGCTTTCAAAGATGTTTTCTGTTCTTTGGGAGGCTTTATTCTTTCCCGGGTCCACGCAAAAGTGAGCAGGAATAAAACTGCTGCAATCACCGCATAAATGATAATGGACATTTGCCAGCCGTGACCAATGTTTATTCCCTTGGCCGTCTTGCTCAGGGCGGCTACAAGGGGTTCTGCCGTGGCTAATACAAGAATACTTCCTGCAAATGCAAAAACAAACCGGAACGTGGCCAGTGTAGTGCGTTCTTTAATGTTGGAAGTCATTACGCCCATGAGGGACGCATAAGGTACATTGATGAAGGAATACACCATCATCATTAAAGTATAGGTGAGGTAAGCATAAATTAATTTACCTGTTACATCAAAGCCAGGAGAAGAAAAAGTGAGTACGCCTGCAATGCCAAATGGTATCGCCATCCATAGAATGTAGGGGCGAAACTTTCCCCACTTTGTTTCAGTTCTATCAGAAACAATTCCAATGAAGGGATCGAGAAAAGTATCCCATATCCTGGTAATGAGGAACATGGTTCCGGCAGCCGCTGCGGCTATACCGAAAACATCCGTATAAAAGTATAAGAGGTAAACGGAAAATAATTTCCAGAACATCGACGACGCAAAATCGCCGAAACCATAGCCAACTTTCTCTTTAAATTTCAGCGATTGATTCATTTGCATGTAAGTTGGTTTTGGGTTTATTTATTTTAATAGGTTTATTTTTTTAAGCTTAATTCCTGTCTTCGAGAGCAGGGTAGTGCTCTGCATAAAAAACTTTCTCTTTTTTATTTATATAACATTTTGTACTTCACATCTTTTTGTAAGAGGATCCGGGGTTCTTTTACAAATGTTTTAAAATCTTTTTCGGTGAGATGTCCTGTGTAAGGCACGTAATATTCCATTTCACCTGTTGATTTTAAACCTGCATTCCGCCAGCCGAGCACATAAGAAATTTTATGATTGCCCAGTGCTTTCAAGAATGTTTCTGTCCACCAATTGGCCTCGTCCAGCTTGCCACCAAATTCAGTAAGGGTAGGAATTTTGTTTCTTTCTTTGGCCACTTGTTCCAGGGTAGTAAGCATGAATTGCATCTTAGGTAAATAATCTTCTTTGGGCTTTTCTCTTTGATAGAAATCAAAGCCCACGATATCTACCCACTCATCGCCGGGGTAACGCTCGAGGTATTCTTCCTTACTGGAAAATGCATCTGTACTAAATGCATACAAGAAATTGTGTACGTTTTTTACATCCCGCAGGTAAGCGACCGTCAGTCTGAAAAGTTCTTTGTATTGTTCGGGCGAGCAATGTTTTTTGCCCCACCAAAACCAATTGCCATTCAGCTCATGGAATGGCCTGAAGATAACCGGCACCGCTTCTCCCTGTGGTCCTTTTAAATCATGGGCAAAGGCGGCCACTTTATCTAACCAGCTTAAAAATAATGCGTGCTTTGAACCGCCAGGCAAAACAGATGCAACGGTTCCGTGGGCCGGAAACCATGCATTCTCGCCAGTAAGCGGGTTGTTCACATGCCAGCTTAGGGTGATCAAACTTCCTTTTTTATAAGCCCATTCAATGTATGTTTTCATTTTATCAAAAGGCACGCTGTCAAGGTTTACAGGGCTGTCTATTTCTAAATGGCCAAGCTCATAACCGAACAACGCAGGGTAGTCGCCCGTTACGTCTTTAATATCGCTTCTTCCTTTTTTATATTTCCAGTTTACACCATAGGCCAGATCATCCTGGTGGCCAAACATGATGCCTTTATTGATTACTTTTTTTAAATTATGGTAAAGGTTTACGGTCTCTTTCGTCGCTTTGCTATCGATAGGAGAGGCAATTGATTTTTTTGTTGCTTGTTTTGTAGTAGAATCAATGAGCTGCCAAGTAGATTTGTCAGCATTAAAAATGGAATTCAATCCTTGCTCTTCCATGGTAGGATCACCAGTATAAGGATCACCTTCTTTCCACCATTCTTGTCCTTTTATCGTTTTTGCCATGCCGGCATAAGCCCAAAAGTTGAGGCCGGCCAGGCTGCCATTTGTTCTTTTATTATCCAGCCATCTGTGCAGCATGTTGCGGTAGTATGCATCCCGGTAAGTTGTGGGCGATTTCATTTCAAAAGATTGCTCATCTCTGGGCATGCCAAATTCTTCAATTACCATTGGCTTGTTTAATATTTTAGCTACTTCTGCATGCTCACTAATATACCGGTTCGTTTTAGTGAGCACCGAATCCATGCTGCCGGCAAAGTCATTTATTTTAAGCCATCCCCAATTTTTTGGCCATATATGTATGGTGAGATAGTCAATGTTTTTGTCATCGTTTATTTGCTGGTAAAGCGGCATACCCTGTGTGCTCTGATATCCTTCGGTGCCTGTGCTTACCAGGTGGTTGGGGTCTAGTTTTTTGATGTAGGCCGCAGCATTTGCAATAAATTTTTTATAAGCATCTCTCGCATCAGGATGCATCGGTCGTGGCTCATTGGCTATTTGCCAGGCCATGATGGTAGGGTCTTCTGTGTATTTTTTTCCGGTGATGGTATTCGTACGGTTGATAACCTGTTTTGCCTGGTTATAATACCCATCCATACATTTCTCACAGGTATAAAATTTACTGTTGTATTCTCCCATGGTAGTCCAGGGAATTTTTTCAAGAAATACAGAATCTGGATAGAGATTATTCCACTGCAGGTATTGTGGAAAGCCGCCACTCCAGTTCCAGTTGTTACTCAGGTAAAGAACAGCGGTCATTTTGCGCAGGCTTAGTTCATGTAAGAAAATATCCATGCCTTGTAAAACATGCTGATCAAAAACGCCTTCTTCCGGTTGCAGGGCCGGACCCACCCGCACATGACCATTGATAATGCCCTTGCCTTCTGCGCCGGCAAGTACCCTCAGATTCGTAACATTATTTGCCTTTAAAAAATCAAGTTCTTTGCGTAATCGTTCAATGCCTTTGCTCTTGTCTTTCTCTAATGGAAGTAAACTGCCATACCAGTAATTAGCGCCTACAAAATAATAGGGCTGGCCATTCAGCAGGAATTGCTGGTTCTTTATTGTTATTAAGGAGGGAGCCTGTGCATCGATCTTTCCTGTGGCCAGTATTGCTAAAAAAAATATGGTGAGTAGTTGTTTCATACTTGTTGAATCTGTCTCCTGGTTCAGGCTGTCTTTTATTTGATCGGCTATATCTCTTGATGCAGCGGCTTCAGTTTTTACCAGCTATTCAATGAATCCTTCAATAGCAATCCTGGTGAATTTTTAGTTGTATTTGTTTTCGGAAGGGTACAATCATTTTAGTGATTGCAAAAGGAAAATGTTTAAACCTTCCTGCAGGTTATACGAATTTACTTTTCAGTAAAATCGTATAACCTCTCAAGATGGGCAAGGTAACCGGAACATCACGTTCCATCACCTGTATAAAATACTTTTGTTTTTAACGGACAGCGAATGCTGTTGGTCTGTTTTATTTTTATGGCTTCCTCAATCCTAACTGGTCTACGTAAATCACACCCGTCCAATCCTCATTTCCTAAAATTAACTCCGTGAGATTTGCAGGGTTGCCAATAGCCGTAAAATTGAATTTAAACTCTCTCCATTCGCCTTCTACGATGGTAATCTCCTGGGCGCTTGCTCCGTTTCCATTGGCAGTAACTTTTATCTTTTTGCCATTTGTTCCCGGGCCACCATAGAGGGAGAAAGCCACTTCTTTGTAGGTAGCTGTAGCCACATTCCCATTGGCAAATTTTACTCCGCTCCACTGAGCTGTATAGGTGTATTTCATTGACTTGGTGCCTTCCCGAACGTTCTCTGTGTTAGCATAGTCTGCAGTGCGGTTCCAACCCCAATCCTGCCAGTTATTTCTAAACTGGTCATCATACATTAAATAATCCATTGGAGCCAGTGGAAGAAGATCGCCAATAAAGGTGAGGATCATGGGAGCCTCCACAGTTAATGTTGAATTAAGAACAGAGAGAATCACTTTTCCCCTTTTGGCTCCTGCAGGAAGTTTTACTATAATCGTTGTTGGAGACTGGCTGATGAAAGTGGTAACGTTAGCCGTAGCGCCATTGAATAAAATTCCGGAAACGAGGTTAAGATTTGTGCCTGTAATGGTAAGATCTCCGAGAGCTGCTACGGGATTAGGTGATAAGTCTGTTACAGCAGGCATCATAAGCATAAGGTCTGCAGTTGATTCTACTTTCACTTTAGAAGCAGCCACCAGTGTTACTTTACCTTGCTTTGCTCCTGCCGGAATTTTTACGACAATTGAAGTGGCTGATTTGCTTACCATCACGGTGTCTGCCTGGCTTACACCATTGAATAAAACGCCCCAGGTTAAATCAAGATTTTGTCCGGTAATCGTTAGATTATCTGCATGCTTTATTGGATTAGGCGCCATACTGGTAATGGAAGGTAGCGTAACAATCAAAGTGCTATCCGTTTCTAATTCGCCCCACTCGGTACCACCGTAAGAAAGAATAAGTTTACCTGTTTGCGCATCCTTTGGCACTGTTACCACCAACTGGGTTAGCGTCTTGCTCACGATACTTGCAGAGTCTGCTATTTTACCATTGGCAAAGGTTACTGCATTCACCCAGTTTAAGTAATTACCAGTGATGGTAATATTTGCGCCCGGTTTTGCCTCCCTTGGTATGGAAGTAAC
>DGQO01000151.1:9835-21406 GCA_002400445.1 Chitinophagaceae bacterium UBA4412 | reverse complement strand
AAAACCCGCAAACCTACAACCTACCCTTTTATGAGAAAAATCTACCTGCTAGCCGGCATGCTTTTCTTTTGCTATGCTGTACCTTTTGCCCAAAGCGCATTAAAAAATCCGTTGATTGATAGTCAGGAATTATTAGAACAAGGTCGCCAATTGCACAACGCAGGAAAGTATAAAGATGCTATTGCGATATATAAACAGGTACCGCAAAGCGACACGAACTATGTAAACGTTCTACATGAACTGATACTGAGTAATTATGTAGATAGCAATTATGCTGTGGCCGAAAACCTCACAAAGCGGGGTTTGGAGTTGTTCCCACATGAAAGACTAAAGTGGTATGGCTTCCTGGCAGATATCTACGATGATACCAATCGTAGCGATTCGGCGCTGATGTATTATGATTCTGTAATTTCAGAAAACCCCTACAACCACCTTGTGCATTTTAATAAAGGCATTAGCCTGTATCGCCAAATGCGCTATGACGAGGCTATGCCATTTTTTCAAAAATGTATTCTCCTAAATCCTTATTACAGTTCCGCACACTACCATCTTGGTGTAATAGCCATGCGGCAAGGCAACCTGGTTCCGGCAATCCTCAGTTTTTCTACTAACCTGTTTCTTGCCCCGGAAAATAAATATTATAAAAATAGTATTGCCATGCTTCAAATCATAGCTGAAGTAAACACCACGGCCGAAGAAATGCTGAAAGCCTATAAACCCGGCAAGGAAAACAGGTTTGACGAGGTGCAGGAAATCCTGGTGAGTAAGATATCGCTCAATAAAAAATATAAATTAAAGGCAGACCTGGAAGATCCCATCGTGAGGCAGCTACAGGTTGTGATGGAAAAATTAGAATTCAATGCGGGCGACAGAGGATTTTGGGTGCAATATTATGTACCTCTTTTTAAGAGCCTTTGGGAAACCAACCAGTTTGAGCCAATGATTTTTCGCATGTTTAGCAACCTGGAAATTAAAAATGTAAAAGATTATAATAAGAAAGAAAAGAAAAAAATAGAAGCGGCAGAAGAAGTTGCTGTTAGCTATTTAAATGATATCCGGGAATCGCAAGAACTTCAATTTAATAAAAGGGAGACGTCACAACCCCGTTACTATGTTTCCAATTATGTTATAAGTGGAAAAGGTAGCTATGGAATCAATGCAAAAAAAGAAAGGACACTGGTGGGCAACTGGGAATTTTATTCGGAAAACGGGCAACTTAAATCTGCAGGAAAATTTGGAGAGGAAAGTAAGCGGGAAGGAAAATGGGATTTCTATCATGAGAATGGCGTACTCAAAGAAACGAGCCACTACAAGCAGGGAAATGCACATGGTAAAAGCCAATCCTGGGGCGACAATGGACTCCAGGCTACCCTTGCTACTTACCAGGAAGACGAGTTGGATGGGGAATACAAAAATTGGTATTACAATGGCTGGCCAGCAGCTGTAACCCACTATAAAGATGGTGCGCTCAATGGCCCGGCCACGTATTATGATATTAATGGCGCTCTTAAAACGACCACCAGCTATACGGGGAGCAAACAAGACGGCCTGCAAATACAATACTACCCTAATGGTAAGATTTTATCCAAATTAAAATATGTAAAAGACCTTGCCGAAGGTGAATACCTGGAAAATTATGCCTCTGGTAAAATGAAGGCGAGTGGAAATTATGCTGCAGACAAAAAAGTTGGACCCTGGACATACTATTTCGAAAACGGAACCATTTCAAACACCGAGAATTACCAGGATGGAAAGTTGGAAGGTCCAGCAAAGAGCTTTCATAAAAATGGAAAAATTGCCATTACAACCAACTATCGCAAAGATGAAGCAGACGGAACTGCTCAAGGTTTTGATGATGATGGAATACTTTCCAGCGAAACCGTATATGAAAAAGGGCGCCTGCGTGACATTAAATTTTACGATAAAAAAAACAATGTTATCAGCAGTACTACCAGCCGCCGCGGGGCAGCAAATATTACGTTTTATACGCCCAACGGAGTAAAGAGCAGCGAAGGATTTTACTCTAAAGATGGCCTGGCAGAAGGCGAGTTTTTATACTACTATAATAATGGAAAAATTTCTGCAAGAGGTTTTTACAAGAATGGATTAAAAGAAGGAAAAAAAACTTTCTATTACGCAACCGGGCAGGTAAGCCAGGAAGGGAGTTTTAAAGCCGACAAAGCAGATGGCTATTTTATAAATTATTATGCCAATGGGCAGGTAAGTAACGAAGGTTGGTATAAAGATGATGACATGCAGGGAACTTTCCTGTACTATGACCTGCTGGGAAATCTCACCAGTAAAGTCTATTATCTTAATGATAAAATACATGGCATAGCTGAATACTATTATCCCGGGGGAAAATTAGACAACCTCCAATACTATGATTATGGCTGGTTTAATAAGATGGAAAGATTTGATAGTGTGGGCCGGCTTATCAGCAGCAGCACGCTCACTGCCGGAAAAGGAAAAATGCAAATGAAACATTTTGATGGCAAACCCTATTTTCAATCCAGCTATGACCATTATATCCTAAACGGTACCTACGATGTTTTTCATGGCGACGGCAGCAAAGCCAGCAGTGCCTTTTACAAGAATGGAGAAAATGATAGTTCCTATACTGCCTGGGATCCCAACGGAAAAATAAGAACGGAAGGAACATATGATAATGGAAAAAAGACCGGCAAATGGANNAGACCTGGTGTACGATGACGAAGGCAACCTGAAAATGGAGTTTAACTATGAAGACAATATGCTCAACGGGGAAGCAAAATATTATGGTGACAATAAACAACTCATGATTGTGCTTTATTATAAAAACGATGCGCTATCAGGCTACAGTTACGAAGACAAAACTGGAAAACTGCTACCCATGATTGCGCTTGCTGGTGGTAGCGGTACCGTAACTGCCTACTATAGAAACGGAATAAAAAGTTTCCAGGCAACTTTTAATGAAGACATCGTGAATGGCGATCGCAATTTTTACTGGAGCAATGGTAAAGAAATGACCATTGGCAAGAGAATAAATGGCCTTGACAATGGTATAAGTAAAAGCTACTACCCGAGCGGTAAAATTAAAAAGGAAGAAAATTTCCTGTATGGCACCCGCCATGGCGCATGTAAATATTATGCAGAAGACGGTTCCCTCATTTATGATATTAATTATTACCTGGACGAATTGCACGGCTCTTGTAAATACTATACCGGCGGAAAATTAAGCCAGGCGTACTTCTATTACCAGGGTACCTTGCTTTCAAAAAAATAGCACCACCTATGAAAACGATATCCATTGTACTGTTCCTTTTTTCCTGCATGCAGGTGAAGAGCCAGGGCCTTGAGGAAATGCAAAAACAGTTTCCCGGTAAAATGGCGATATTTTCCAGCATTAACCGGGTACTGGAAATATCTATTAAAAAAAATACACCTTATGCCGAAGCAACTGAAACTACAGAAATGATGATCCTGGATGAAACGGCAAATGGCCGCTTTAACCGGGAACAAGTGTACCACAGTAGTTTTAATGAATTGAAAAAAGTGGAAGCGTTCACCCTGGTGCCCGACGGAAAAAGTATGAAGAAAGTAAAGGTGACCAACTTTAAAACCCAATCGAGCAGGAGCTCCGGGGTTTTTTACGACGACATGAAAGAAACAACTTTCGATTTTCCGCTGATGACAAAAGGAAGTATTGCGCATATGGAAACGCAACATTTCAATAAAGACATTCGCTTTCTCACGGGCTTTTATTTCAGCAATTATCTGCCGGTGGCGCATTCGAGCTTTTCGGTTAGTTTTCCCGCTGAAGTTTCTATAAAGTATATCATTAGAAATGATGCAGACAAAATGATTGCCGTGGCTGAAACGAAAAAAGGGGGTAAAAAGACCATCACTTTCTCTGCAAAAAATATTAAAGATTACGAGCATTATAGCGATGGCACTTCTATAAGGTACTACGCACCGCATGTAATCATATATGTGTCCAGCTACGAGGTGGATAAGGAGACTGTACAAGTCTTCAGTTCTTTGGATGCACTATATAAATGGAACGCCGGCTTCCTCGCTAATATTAACACTCAGCCGGATGCTACGCTTAAAAAACTTGCCGACAGCATTACAAGCGGAACAAAAACGGATAAGGAGAAAGTAAGGGCCATTTATACATGGGTGCAGGATCACATAAAATACGTGGCTTTTGAGGAAGGGCTGGAAGGCTTTGTGCCAAGGCAGGCAGCAGATGTGTGCCGCAAGCGATATGGCGACTGCAAAGACATGGCAAGCATTCTCACAGAATTGTGCAGCCTCAGTGCTGTGAAAGCGCATTTCACCTGGATTGGCACCCGTGCCATTCCTTATGCTTACAGCGAAGTACCATTGCCTGTAACAGATGATCACATGATTTGTGCAGTACAGTTAGATGGCCAGTGGACTTTCCTTGATGCCACAGATCCGCAATGTATTTTCGGGCTGCCCACTTCGGGCATCCAGGGTAAAGAAGCGTTGATAAGTTTTGGGCCGGATAAATATGAATTGGTAAAAGTACCGATCGTGCCTGCTGAAACAAACCTGATTACAGACAGTACTTTCCTGCACATCAACGATGGAATGCTCAAGGGCAATTCTTCTGTAAACTATTTGGGATATTTTGGCAGTGATGTATTTAGAAACCTGCAGTACCATACCGGTGAAGATGAAAGAAAATATGCATTGCAGCGCATGGGTAAAGCCAGCAATAAATTTATGCTGAAAGACTATAAGTTTACCCTGAGCGAAAAAGGCGACAAAGCTGCAAACATTTCTGCACATTTTGAAATACCAGACTATGTAAAGTCTATTGGGGATGAAATCTACCTTAACCTGAACCTGGAGAAACTGGTAAGTTCAACACCCATTGATATCGATAAAAGGAAAGTGGCTGTTGAGAATGAATTTCTCTATACCATTAACCAGGTACATCAACTAGAAATTCCGGCAGGATATACTACAGATTACATTCCTAAAAACGTTTCTGTAAGCAATGATCTTTTTACATTTTCTATTGACTACAGCCATACAGGCAACAACGTAACAGCAACGCAACAGTTTCTTTGTAAAAAATTGTACATACAGCCACAAGATTTTGCAACATGGAATAAGGCCCTTGCTACCATTGCACCAGCGTACAAGGAGCAGGTAGTGCTGCGTAAAAAATAATTTACTTTTAAAACTCAACCATGAAAACATTCTTTACGCTTATGGCACTCTCCTTCCTGGGCCATGTGGCGCAGGCGCAGCTACCCGGCCTTTATACCGCACAGCAAAGCTGGACAGAAGCACCTGTATTGCATTCATTGCCCAATAACTTTAAGGAGCAAAGTGCAGTGTACCTGCAAGACACCCGCATCTTTCAATACAAAGTGGATGACAAGGATCTCTTTCAGTATGTTACTTATTACAAGCTGGTAAAAGTATCGGATGATAAGGGCATTGAAATGTTTAACCGGGTGTATCTCTATGTGCCCCCCTATGCAGAAATTTCTGATATAAAAGCGAGAGCGATAACCAGTACAGGAAAAGTGCTGAATATACCGGCCGATAAAATCAAAGAAGAAATGGACGAAGGCAATCGTTACAAACTGTTTGCCATGGAAGGATTGGACAAAGGTGCAGAGATTGAATACAGCTACACCATTAAAAGAAAGCCTGTTTTTTTTGGTAGTGAAACTTATCAAACTAAAAATGTACCCACGGTGCAGGCAAGACTCCTGATCATCACACCAGCGCACCTTCGTTTTTCGGCTAAAGGATACAATGGTTTTATCATGTTTAAAGATAGCCTCATCGGCGAAGAACGTTTCATGCCAGGGTATGCGTCTGACATTAAGGAAATGGATGATGAAAAATATGGCTTACGCACACCAGCCTTGCAGCGGGCCGACTTTAAGTTTAGCTATAACCTGGCTAAAAATAATGATGTGGAACTCTACACCTGGAAAGAACTTGCCCGCAATGTGTATAGCAACATCACCACCCTTACAGACAAGGAGAAAAAAGCCAGGGATAAATTTATGGCAGGTATTAATATTCCGGCAGGCACTGCAGAAGAATCTGTAATACAGCTACTGGAAGATTACCTGAAAAAAAACATCAACATTGATGAAAAAATAAGTGGCGACGAAGTGGCTAACCTGGAAAAAATTATTAAAACGGGGAATACAAATGACTTTGGCGCTGTGCGATTATTGTGTGCAATGCTGGAGGAAAAGAATATTAAATACCAGGTGGTGTTTCCTTCCGTACGGGATGAATTGCCACTTGATGAAGAAATGGCCAACTGGAATCGCATTGATGAAACCCTGCTGTATTTTCCTTCTACGGGAAAGTTTCTTCAGCCCAATGCTGTCACAATTCGTTACCCATTTACCAGTCCCTACTGCGCAGGCACAAAAGGATTGTTTGTAAAAGGAACTACCATCGGAGATATTCGCACCGCAGTCGGTCGCTTTGATGATATCAGCATTTTTGGACCAGACGCTAATGCCCACAACCTCGAACTAGATGTGCGCATGGATGATAACGGCGACTCCCTCATCATTAAAAGCAAACAGATCTTAAAAGGTTACGGCGCCATTTCTTACCGTCCTATCTGGAGCTATTTAGAAAAAGACAAACAAACGGAAACCGTCAAGAGCATTATACAAAGTGTGGCCCGGAGCGAAAATATTCAGGACATTAAATGTGAGAATACGGGTTTCATCGACTTCTGGGATAACAAACCGCTCATTATTGGCGGCACCATTCATACCGGCGAGCCTATAGAAAGAGCGGGGAATAAAATCCTATTAAAATTGGGAGAATTGATTGGCCGGCAGGAGGAAATGTACCAGGAAAAACCGAGGCAGCTTCCAGCAGATGTTGGCTATGCACATATACTGGAAAGAAAAATCAATTTCGAAATTCCGGCCGGATACAACATCAAAAACCCGGAGGCCCTGAATATGGATATACAGGTGAAAAAAGAAGGAAAGACAAGTATGGGCTTTGTAAGCAATTACACACTGGAAAATAACCAGTTGAAATTATACATCCTGGAAAGCTATAATGAACTTACTTATCCCCTTTACGAGTTTGAAAACTTTAAGCGGGTAATAAACGCCGCTGCAGACTTTAATAAGATTGTGCTGGTGCTGGAAAGGAAAAGTTAAGCTTGCTTCAAGTAGTAAAGCCGCTCCAGTAGCGGCTTTACTATTTACGTTATAATCCGTGAACCTGCTTCAGAAAACAGGAATGTGCATGCAGGTCACAAAAAAGCTGCTTCAAAAACAAACCCTTAGTTGGTATTTTTGAAGCAGCTTTATGCGAATTCCAATTATTTATGCAGCCACCGTTTCTTTCAATTGACCTGTCCACACTTTTTTGCCCTGCAACTTGCGCACACCATACATGATGCCTACAAAGATGAAGAACAGCGGACCCGTAAAACCAAACAAAGCCACATACTTGGTACCGTAGAATTTCTCCATTGGCCTGCGCAGGCGCTCAGCAATAATGTACATGCTTGGCACCATCATCAGCGTGAGGAAGAAAGCGAAGATGAGACCGAAAATAATGGTCCAGCTCAGCGGCCCCCAGAACACGACGCTATCTCCACCAAAGAAAATATGGGGGTTAAACGTTTCTAAGAAAGATTTAAAATCAATATTAAAACCAACGGCCAGTGGCAGCAAGCCCAGCATGGTGGCTATTGCCGTAAGCATCACCGGTATAATCCGGATTTTACCAGCTTGTATTGCTGCTTCCCGGGTGCGTATGCCACGCCCTCTAAGCTCATCCGTAAATTCTATGAGCAGGATACCATTCTTAATTACAATACCCGCCAGGCCTATAACGCCCACCCCAAGCATGATGGTGCTGATCGTCATGCCGGTAACAGCATAACCAATAAGTACACCCATTACAGAGAAGAAAATTTCATTAAGTACAATAAAGGGCTTACTCAAAGAATTAAACTGCAACACCAGGATTACAAAGATGAGCCCAAGTGCAATGATGAGTGCAGTACCCAGGAAGGCTGATGTTTCTGCCTCTTGCTCGCCTTGCCCAGTTTGCCGGATAGTAACATCCGAAGGAACCCGGGTAGTGCGTTTAAAATCCTCAATTTTTCCCTTTAGTTCCTGGTTAATTTTTGTGGTCATGGATGGATCAATCACATTCGATTGTAATTGTATTGTGCGCTTCACATTCTTCCGCATGATGGCACCACTTGTATTGGTATAATCTACGGTGGCCACCGCACTAATGGGTACAGACTTGATCTGCATCGTTGTCATGTCCATAAANNGTGATGCGGTGGTTCATCAGTTCGCTCACATTATTGCGCAGGTCTTCCGGAAAGCGCAACTGAATTTTATATTCATCCTCGCCATCTTTCAGTTTACTGATCTCTTTACCAAATAAGGCTGTGCGAATTTCTGAACCAATTTGTGCCGTGGTGATACCTTCCATATTGGCTTTCTCCCTGTCAATATTTACGGTAATTTCCGGGCTGTTCAGATCCACATCAAGATGAAGGTTTTCAATACCCGCCGTTTGATTGGTATCCAGGTAATTATTTAATTGCCGGGCCACCAATGATATCTGCTCAAAGTTGTCGCCAATCACTTCAATATTTACCGGCGGATCAGTTGGAGGACCTCCATCTTCTTTGGCTACTTCTATACTTGCTCCCGGCACACCTACCATCCTTGCCCGGATAGAATCCATGATAGGTTGTGTAGCCTTGCCATGGCGGTTTTTATATTCTACAAAAGATACCTGTATACGACCGAGATTGGGTTGCACACTCCTGTTTTGATCTCTTGGATTATTGGCGCTATTGGCCACATTTGTAATCACACTCTCTACAATACTTCCAGGCTGCCCTGGCTTATTGTCTTTAAGCACATCATACACTCTTCCTTCGAGCAGGCGGGTTACACTGTCTGTTTTTTTAATGTCTGTTCCTGGTGGAAGTTTCAGGTACACGTATACAAAATTGGGATCGCCGCTCGGGAAAAAGGTGGTCTTGTTTCCCCTTGCAAATAACAGGGCCACAGAAATAGGAAAAAGCACAAAGAGCGCCACCAGCATCCAGGCCGGGCGCCAGCCCTGCAGTACCCAGCGCAATAGTTTTTCATAGCGCCGCATTAGCCCAGGCAATACACGTTCCTGGAACACATGAATCACATCATTGAGTACATAACTGTGCAGCACCATCAGGAAAGTCATGATGAGGGCAAAGTTGGCCAGTGCATGAAACGTTGGATTAGCACCGATAAAACCAAAGATGTGAAACAGCACGCCAAAGATGAGCGCACTCCAAAACCATTTATTTTTAAAAACGGCATTCTTTGGTTTTTCAAATTCCCTGCCCTCTGGCTTCATAAAACTTACCGCAAATACGGGGTTGAAAACAAAAGCTACAATGAGCGAAGCTGCCAGGGTGAGAATGAGCATGACCGGCAGATAAATCATGAACTTACCGATAATCCCTTTCCAGAAAAGTAGCGGGAAAAAAGGCGCCAGCGTGGTGGCCGTACCTGCCAGTACCGGAATAAATACTTCTCCCGCCGCTTCCTTGGCACTTCGGATAATCGGTATTTTCCCATTGGCATAAATACGGTGTGTATTTTCAATAACCACAATGGCATCATCCACAATAATACCGAGGCCAAAGAGCAGGGCAAACAATACAATAAAATTCAGCGTAACGGATGAACCTACTATGGCATCTGCCACCGGCAAAAACAGGAAGGCAACAAACACACTAAGCGGCACACTCATGGCCACAAAGAAGGCGTTGGTTACGCCCATGAAGAACATGAGAATGACCATTACGAGAATAAAACCAATGATAATGGTATTTACCAATTCTTCGAAGGATGTGGCGGTGGCCCGGCTCTGATCACCGGTAATCACCACTTTCAAATCTTTGGGTAATTGTTCTGTCTTCTGCATTTCTGCAGTAATGTCTTTAATTTTTCCGGCAGCACTTATCAGGTTTTCTCCGGCACGTTTCACAATGTTTAGCGTAACTACGTTCTGCCCATCTAGCCTGGCATAGCTCTCATCATTCTTTATGGTGTCTTTTATTTCTGCAATATCCTTGAGGTAAACTGTAGCACCTCTAGCGCTGCTTCTTACTACAATATCATTAAGGTTAAGGGCGCTTTCAAATTGTCCTTTTATCTTGAGCGTTCGCTTCATATCCCCTACGGCTACCTGTCCGCCGGTGATGTCCATATTTTCTCTTGCCACTGCATTCTCTATATCCATAAAGCTGATGCGGGCAGCCTGCATTTTGTAAGGATCTGCATTAATTTGTATTTCTCTCTCGGGCGCACCCACAATTTCCGCCCGGGTAATTTCCGGCAGATTCTCGAACTGATCCTGCATCCGGTCTGCAAATTCTTTCAGTTTCATTGGATCATAACTCCCGCTCACATTTACAAACATGATGGGCATTTCACTAAAAGCAAATTCCTGCACATTCGGCAATTGCGTAAGATTAGTAGGCAGATCTGTTTGTGCTTTGTCGATAGCATCTTTTACTTTCTGCTTTGCTATTTCTGTTTTTACATCGGTATCAAACTCCACCACGATAAGACTATAGTCTGTTTGAGAAATGCTATTAATCTTGTTCACCTTTGCACCACTAATGCCTTTCAACTGTTTTTCTATAGGCCTTGTGATGAGGTTCTCAATATCCTTTGGTGAGTTGCCCACGTAAATGGTCGTTACACTAATCGTGGGAACTACAATATCCGGAAACTGCTCCTTGGGCATACTGTTGAACTTATTCAATCCGTATAGCGAAATGAGGATAGCGATGATGTAAATAACGGTGCGGTTATCTATGGACCAACTGGTGAGCCCAAATTCTTTAAACTTATCCTTGATGCCTTCTATAAAATTCATAACTATTTTTTTGTGATCATACTTTTAGAAAATGCCTTCCATGCATTATCATTCAGTGCCAGTGGTAACGCTCTGTCCATCATACAGATCCTGGTAACCTTCTGTAATGAGTTGCTCGCCTCCATTTAATCCTGTTTTTACTTCTACGAGGCTGCCATACACAGTGCCAATATTGATATTTTTCTTTTTCGCCACTATTCGATCTCCTTCTTTTTGCATCACGAATACATACTTACTGGCATTATCGTTTTGCACGGTATTCACCGGAATTACAACTGCGTTGGCTGCATTGTAATCCAGGAGTTGCATCACAATAGACTGATTAGGTTTGAGGCCGGCATCTGCAGGCAGTTTTGCTTCTGCCACAAAACCAAGTTGCGTAGCATCAATAGCCTGAGACAAGCGGGAAACCGTGCTGTTAAAGCTGCGGTTGAGGCCAGGTATCGTAATCACTACTGGTGTGCCCTGCTTCACCCGGGAAATATAATTTTCAGGAATACTTGCCATGGCTTTTAAACTGCTGGTATTTACAATTTTTATTTGGGGGCCAGTAGCTCCCATTCCCTGGAAGATTTCTCCCACCCGCACGTTCACGATATCCGCAACACCATTTACATCACTGTACACATTGGCTGTGTTTAA
>DGQO01000151.1:0-9734 GCA_002400445.1 Chitinophagaceae bacterium UBA4412 | reverse complement strand
GCATCATCCATCTTTAAAAGAAGCTGTCCCTTGCGCACACGATCGCCCTGCTTCACATAAAGTGCTTTTACTTGTCCGCCCATTCCTCTTGGCGAAATGTAAGAACTGTTTTCTGCATCTACCGTTCCCTGCAGATCTATGTAATGTTTAAAGTCCTGCTTCTGCACAGGCGCCACTGCCACGAGTTTGCGGTTTTCATTGGCTGCAACAGAAGTATCTATTTTGGATAATTCTTCCTGCAGCGCAGTAATTTCTGCGTCGGTTTTATCTTTTTTATCCTGCAGCTTTGCAAGCGCCACTTTTTTATCATTGATCTGCGCATTCTTGTCTTTAACGCCCGGACCACAACTTGCCGCCAGCAATAACATCAATAAAGCAGGAAGGATATTTAGTTTCATATCTGTGAATTTATTCAGTTGTTTTAGTATTGAGTTTTTGATAACGATCATCGGTTTATAATTTGCCAGTGGCTTTTAAGAAGTCGATACGGGAAATGATTGCATCGTACAGGGCACCGTAGTAATTGTTTTGTGCCACTTTTAATTCTGACTGTGCGGTGTATATTTCCTGGTTGCTACCAAGGCCCTGCTCATATTTTATTTTTGTGGTGTTGTACACTTTTTCTGCCAGTTCCATATTCTCCCGTTGTGCATCCATCGTGAGCAGGGCAGAAGTGAAATTCAAATTGGCCTGCTTCACATCATTATCAATAGAAGCTTTCAATTGTTCTATTTTATTATTCGTTTGCTGCAGCGCCAGCCTCGCACCACTCAATTTGGCAGCTTTAGAAAAACCATCAAAAATGGGAACGGTTATTTTCATTCCGATTAAAGAACTGGTGTACCAGGGACCATCATTAAAAAAGTTGAACTCATTACGCTGCGCATTTTTGTAATAGTTTCCATATAAAGCAATTGTGGGCAGATAACTAAGCTTGTACCTGCGCACATTATATTCGTTCAATTGTTGTCCAAAGGTTGCTGCCTTATATTCTACCCTGTCTTCGTAGCGGTAATTCTGGTCAAGCACATTTGCCTTCAGCTCATCTTCCGTGAGCGAATCTGCCAATACAAGACTATCTTTTTGCGGCATGTTCATTAAGAATTTGAGACTGGCATTTCCACCATCCAACTGGTTTTGCACTTTTACTTTTTCTGTGCGCAGGTTGTTCAGTTGCACACTCACCTTATCTACATCCAGCCTTTCTGCAAAACCCTGGCGAAAAATCTCACGGGTATCATTCAGCAATTTTTCAAAACGGGTAATATTTGCATCAATCGAAGTAATCTGCTGCCGGCCCACTACCAACTGGTAATAGATTTTCAATACATTTACTTTGATCATTTCCTGTGTAATAGCTGCCCGGCTCCTGGCATAATCCATAGATGCCCGGCGTGCCTGCAAGCCCACGAAAACCTGCCCATCAAAAAGCAATTGAGAAAGATCGAAACCACCCGAAGCATTATACTTTGTACCAAACTGGGCGGCCACTACCCCAAAATCTGACGGTGTAATAATGGGATTTCCATTTCCATCTTTTACGCCTTCTGTACTAAGCACGCCATAAGTGGCGGCTGCNNAAGGCTGCCGAAGTAATCTCCCGGTTGGTTTGTTTTTGCTGCTGAATATCAAGCAGCGCATTGCGCACATCCACCGAATTCTTCATGGCAAAATCTACCGCCTGTTTTGCAGTGAAACTTCTCACTTCCTGTGCACTTACTGCTGTGCTGCCCGCAGTAATCAGCATGACCATCATGGTAAGAAACCATTTTAAAATTTGTCTTGTCATCACTTCCTGTGTTTCTAATGATTGATTTTTGATTTTTTTGCCAGTTCTGCCATATACTTCACCGCCAGTTTATATCCCTTGGGTGTAACCATTCCGAAAAGAAAATTGAGAATAATCTCATCATGCAATGCTAATAATGTCTCCTCGGGCAAACTGCGCTGAAACTCTGGCTGAAAAGGAATGAACATTGTCTCAATTCTATACCTCGATAGAATTTTTGCGTTCAACTCCGGGCGATACAATTCCTCTGCAATTCCCCGGATAATATTGTTTTCTAGCTGGGATAGTAAAAACTGGGTTTTATACTCCTGAAAGCGACGGAAGGCACGGCTATGGTATTTCTGCATTTCATAGATGATATTAGGATTCATGCTTTCAAACATTTCAATCATCATCTTCATAGCCAGGAAAATCTCATGAACGGCGTTTTCAGATTTCTCCAAATGCTTATCGCAGAAGCAGCGATTCTCTGCAATCACGCTCTCTACTACTTCCGTCATCAAGTCGTCTTTATCCTTAAAATATTGGTACACAGTTTTTTTGCTCATGCCTACGCTATTGGCAATATCATCCATGCTCACCGTGCGCATACTATACTTCATGATGAGTTCATGCGCCGCCAGCTTTATTCGTTCTTTGGGATCTATTTCTGTCATATCAGGGCGCAAAACTATGGAAACTTTGAGCGTTACCAAAGTTTCCATGTAAACTATTTACCGTTCATAACAATTTATTAATGTGCAGAAAAAGGGTTTGGTTTAAAGCATAACCCTGATAACTGGATAGCAACTGTATCTTTGAGCCCTAAATCGTTGTTATGGATAAGCCATTTGAGTATAGAAAGTTTTTCCAATATTTTCTTCAGGGATTGCTCATACTTGCGCCGGTAAGTGTAAGTATTTATGCCTTGTATTTTGTAGTATCCGGTATTGATGGACTGCTCCCCATCTTTACGCATGTAGATGAATTTGGCAATGTTCGGGTACAGAATTATGGACTGGGTTTCGTTATCGTAATTGGGGCTATCATACTGATTGGATATTTCAGTTCGTTCTTCATCACGGGCCGGATTGTAAGCTTTATGGATAAATTCTTTCAAAAAACACCTGGCCTCAAGCATATTTACTCTACTACCCGTGATTTCTTTGAAGCCTTTACGGGGGATAAGAAAAAGTTTACGAAGAATGTACTGGCCAATGTAGATGATAATGATGTGTGGCGGGTGGGTTTTATTACCCATGAAGATATGACTGAATTTGGGCTACCAGATTATGTAGCCGTTTATATACCAATGGCCTATTCTGTAGCTGGTAATGTATATGTAATTCCCAGATCGAGGGTACGGCCTATTACCAATATCAGCAGTGCACAAACGATGAAGTTTGCCGTAAGCGGTGGTGTTACTACCATCGAGGAAATCATCAGTTCCGAAGCGGAAAGTGCGTAACCACTGCCTGGCGTGTAAATTTATCTGCAAATTGCGCAGAAGACATTATTTTAGCAAAACAGCCTGCAGATAGATATGATTAGAAAAATTTTAGTTGCCACCGGTTGCTGCGTTGCACTCCTGCTCAGCTCCATCCCCTGCTATTGCTGGGGTTTTTATGCGCATCCTAAAATTAATTACTTTGCCGTTTTTCTTTTACCACCAGAGATGATGGTATTATACAAAGGAAATATCGGCTTTCTCACTGAGCATGCGGTAGATCCGGATAAGCGGCGTTATGCTATTAAAGATGAAGGACCAAGGCATTATATTGATATAGATCTTTATGGAAAATATCCTTACCCCGAGCTGCCCAGGAAATGGGAAGATGCCGTAGAGAAATTTGGTTTAGACTCACTGACGGATAATGGCATTGTGCCCTGGCATGTACAGGTAATGCTGCAGCGACTCACGGCAGCCTTCAGGGAAAAGAACTTTAGCCGTATCATGAAAAACAGTGCAGAAATAGGGCACTACATTGCAGATGCGCATGTACCGCTCCATGCGAGCAGTAATCACAATGGACAATTCAGCAATCAAAAAGGCATACATGGTTTTTGGGAAAGTCGTGTACCGGAATTACTGGCAGAAAAAGAATGGGATTTCTTTATCGGCAAAGCCAGCTACCTGAAAAATCCTGGCGCATTTATCTGGGATCGTGTGCTGGAAAGCGCCCAGGCTGCGGACACGGTATTGCTGTATGAGAAAGAACTGAGCGCAACATTTCCGGCCGATCAGAAATATTCATTCGAGGAAAGGAATGGTGTAATCATTCGTCAATATTCATCGGCCTTTAGTATTGCTTATAATAAGATGCTGGATGGCATGGTGGAGCGGCGTATGCGCCAAAGCATTTATGCTATTGCTTCCTTTTGGTTTACCGCCTGGGTAAACGCCGGTCAGCCGGATTTGAAAGGGCTGGCTAACCAAAAATTATCTGAAGCAGACCTCAGGGAGTTTGAAGAACTCAATTTAAAATGGAGCGGTGCCAGCAAGATGATAGGCCGGGAAGAATAATCCATTACAGGCTCCTTTTTATTAATGATTACCTTTACCCCTTAATTTTTTTTGAATGACAGCAACGAATACCCCTGCTACAAGGCAGGTGCATAACTTCAATTCCGGACCTTCTATCTTACCCAAAACGGTATTTGAACAGGCCGCAGCGGCGGTGATCAACTTTAATAATTCCGGGCTTTCCATTTTAGAAATCGGTCATCGTACACCCGCTTTTATAGCCGTAATGGAAGAAGCCCGTGCCTTAGTAAAAGAACTAATGCAGCTTGATGATGATCATGAAGTGCTCTTCCTGCAAGGCGGCGCCAGTATGCAGTTTATGCAAGTGCCTATGAATTTGTTAGACCCTAAGGATTGTGCTGCTTACACCGATACTGGTGTGTGGGGAAGTAAGGCTGCAACAGAGGCAAAGCTTTTTGGAAAAGTGGAGTTGGTATGCTCATCAAAAGAAAAAAATTACAACTATATTCCAAAGGATTTTGCGGTGCCCAATGATGCAAAATACCTGCATATCACCAGCAATAATACGATTTATGGAACGCAATGGCAGTGCATTCCTACTCCAAGCAATCTGCTGGTGGCCGATATGAGTTCAGACATTTTTAGCCGGGTGATGAATTTTAATAAGTTTGACCTGATCTATGCAGGTGCACAAAAAAACATGGGGCCTGCTGGTGCTACACTGGTCGTGGTCAATAAAAATATTCTGGGCAGGATAAAGCGAAATATACCTACGATGCTGGATTATCGTAACCACATCAGGGAAGGCAGTATTTTAAACACTCCACCCGTTTTTGCTGTATATGTGAGCCTGCTCACCTTGCGCTGGCTCAAAGAGATGGGCGGCATAGCAGCCGCGGAAAAATTGAATCATGAAAAAGCAACACTGCTCTATAAAACTATTGATGAGAATCCATTATTTGAGGGCACGGCTGCGCTGGAAGATCGCAGTAAGATGAATGTAAGTTTTGTGATGCATGATAAAGATCTTGAGCCTCTTTTTCTACAGCTTGCCAAAGAAAATGGCATGGTGGGCATCAAAGGCTATCGTACGGTAGGCGGCTTCAGGGCTTCATTATACAATGCTTTACCTATGAGCAGCGTAATCGCCCTAACCGATTTAATGAACAACTTTGCGGCCTCTCACGGGTAATTCCTCTAATGCAGGCAATGCAACTTTAAAATCTTTTAAAAACGCAGAACATAGGATGCCTTAATTTTACGGCCCTTTCGTTTTTAATAACAGCACAGAATCATGGTTACAATTACTCCGTTTAAAGCCCTAAGACCCGAACCGCAACACGCCAAAGAAGTGGCTAGCCGCCCTTATGATGTATTGAGCAGCAAAGAAGCAAAAGTGGAAGCGCAAGGCAATGCAAAATCTTTTTTGCACATAACCAAGGCAGAAATAGGCCTGGCAGAATCCGTGGATGTACATGCAGAAGAGGTGTACCAGCGGGCAAAAGAAAATCTAACGGCATTTACCAGCCGTAATATTTTGTTCAGGGAAAATAAGCCTTGCTACTACATCTATCGCCTCATTATGGATGGCAATAGCCAGGCAGGCCTGGTATGCACAAGCAGCGTAGATGATTATAACAAAGGCCTCATTAAAAAACATGAGTTTACACGTCCGGATAAAGAACTGGATCGTATTAACCATATTAAAACAACCGGTGCACAAACCGGAAATGTATTCCTGGCTTATCAGAATGTACCCGATATAGATGAAGTGATTAATGGCTGGATGCAGGAAAAAAATCCGCAGTATGACTTTATAGCAGAAGATGGAATTCAGCATACGATATGGATCATTAGCGACGACGCTACGATTGCGCTCATCGGCTCACTGTTTCATTCCCTTGTACCGGCCACTTATATTGCCGATGGCCACCACCGGGCTGCTTCGGCGGCTAAAGTGCGTGAGACACTGGGCAATGCAGCTACTGAAAACAGTTCCTTCTTTTTAACTACCCTTTTTCCAAGTAACCAGTTACACATCATGGATTACAACCGGGTGCTTAAAGATTTAAACGGTTTATCTGAAAATGATTTCTTAGAAAAGCTGTCAAATGCATTCAGCATAAGTAAAGAAGCTAAAGCATACAAACCAAGAGTAGCCCATGAGTTTGGCATGTATCTTAAAAAGCAGTGGTATAAATTGGCGGCCAAGCCGGGTAGCTATAACGATCAGGATCCTATTGCGGTGCTTGATGTAAGTATTCTTCAGCAAAATTTGCTGGAGCCGGTGCTGGGCATCAAAGACCAAAGAACAGATGCCCGAATTGATTTTGTGGGTGGCATCCGGGGTCTTGCAGCCCTGGAACAACGGGTAGACAGCGGCGAAATGGCCATAGCATTCAGCATTTACCCGGTAACCATTGAACAACTTTTTGCCGTGGCAGACAGCGGAAGCGTGATGCCACCAAAGAGTACCTGGTTTGAACCAAAACTACGGGATGGCCTGCTCACCCACCTGATAGATTAAGCATTCAAAAATTGTTTTATAGCCGTTTCAGAAGAAGGTTGGCAAAAATCTGTTAACCTAAATTTTGTGAAACGGCCTTTTTTTATCTTTACAAGGATGAAAAAAATCACCGGCCTCTTAATCGCCCTCCTTTTTACAGTTTCCCTTTGCGCACAAACCGCAAAAGAATTACATGAAACCGCAAAAGCTTTCATGCGGCAGGGCGACCATGCCAATGCTGTATTAGTGCTTAACCGGGCATTAAAACTTGAACCGCAAAATATTTCCATTGGGAAAGACCTGGCACTCAGTTATTACTTTCAGCAGGAAAATGCCAAAGCGCTGGATATCATTAATCCCATCCTGGAGAGAGATGAAGCAGATGACCAGGCTTTTCAAATTGCAGGGATGATCTATAAAAGAACAGATCAGAAAAAAGAGGCTGAAAAAATGTACAAGAGGGCTTTGAAAAAATTTCCGGAAAGTGGCCCGCTATATAATGAACTGGGCGAGTTGCAATGGGAGCAACAGAACTTTGATGCCATCCGGCTTTGGGAAAAAGGCATTGCCGCCGATCCCTCCTATGCAAAGAATTATTATAATGCAGCCCGCTTTTATTATCTCACCACAGATAAAGTATGGAGCATTCTTTATGCTGAAATCTTTATCAATATGGAGCCTCTGAGTAATCGTGCGCCAGAAATGAAACAGTTATTAGTAGATGCTTACAAAAAATTTTACATGCAGGTGAGTGCCGATGCTATTGCAAAAGAAAAGAATTCCTTTGTAAAAAAAGTAGCTGCAAACCTGGAAGCTCAGGCTCCATTAACCTCGATGGGTATTGGTACGGAATCGCTGAGTATGATACGAACCCGTTTTATTATAGACTGGTTTGAAGATGAAAAAACGCCATCTTTCAAATTGTTTAGCTACCATCAGCAATTACTAAGAGAAGGATTATTTGAAGCTTATAACCAATGGTTATTTGGCAGCACTCAAAATCTTTCTGCTTACCAATCCTGGGTTAATAATCATACCGATGAAAATGCTGCTTTCCTGCAATTTCAGCAAAGCCGGGTATTCAAAATACCAGAAAAAGAATACTATCATTAATTTTTAGTGTCTAAACATTGAATTAGTTTTTCCCCTATCTTTGCGGGCTAAAAAAAACAACAACATGAAAAGACTTGCATTAGTGATGCTGGCAGCCAGCACATTTGCAGCCTGCAACAACCGCTTAGAGGGAGACAAAGCCGCTACTACGGATTCTAAAACAGTGCAAACCGGCGAAGGTGAAGCCTACAGTGTGGACAGCAGCACAACAATAACCTGGATGGGTTCTAAACCCACCGGCCAGCATGAGGGCATATTTAAAGTGCAGGAAGGCAAGCTCCTCGTAAAGGATAACGCACTTACAGGTGGCAGCTTTCTGATTGACATGAACTCATTAAATAACCTGGATCTTACAGATGCAGAATATAAAGCAAAACTGGAAGGTCATTTAAAGAGTCCGGATTTTTTTGACGTTGCAAAATTTCCCACAGCAAAATTTGAAATTACCGGTGTAGAAAATTTTGTAGCAGATAGCAGCAGCAAAGACCTGGTTACAAAAGACGCTACACATTTGATAAAAGGAAACCTTACCCTGAAAGACAGCACCAAAAATATTTCTTTCCCGGCTAAAATAACTGCAAGCACAGGTAAGCTTATTGCAGCAGCAAACTTTAATATTGACAGAACAGAATGGGGAATGAATTATAAGGGCCCAAACAACCCACAGGATTGGGTAATTAACAAAACGGTGAATATTAAATTAAACCTGAGTTCTACCAAAAAATAATTTCTTAAAAACTACTGCACAAGCCAACCTCCCGGGGTTGGCTTTTTTTATTATCTTACGATTACTGAGCCAAAACCAAAAGCCGAAATAAATGATGAACGACCAATCCCGCATATTTGATTTTCTATACCATCAGCTCGAGAGATTTCCGAAAGATGATATGCTGGCGGCCAAAATCAATGGAACCTATCGGCCATACTCCACGAAGTATATAGCAGATCGGGTACGCCAGCTCAGTGCTGCTTTGCTTAAGAAAGGCCTTAGCGGAAACGATATGCAGGTGGAGAACCAGGATAAAATTGCTATCATTAGCAAAAATCGCCCAGAGTGGGTGATGTTAGACCTGGCCTGCCAGCAAGCTGGTGTGGTGCTCTGCCCCATCTATCCAACCACGAATGTAAATGAGCTGGAATTCATATTAAACGATGCGGCCATCAAATACATTTTTATTACAGGTGATGATATTCTTGACAAAGTAAACAGCATTCGAAGCCGGGTACCTTCTTTGATGGGCGTATTTAGTTTTGATGAAATGCCAGGTGCAGATCATTGGGAAAATTTATTGTCAGATGTAACGCCAGATGATTTGGAGGAGATGGAACTTGTGAAAAAAAGAATCAAAGCAGAGTACTGTGCCACCATTATTTATACCTCTGGCACTACCGGAAAACCAAAAGGTGTAATGCTAAGCCATCGCAACCTGGTAAGTAATGTTTTAAATTCTATTGCCACCTTTCCTTTTAGTGATAATGTAACAGCGAGGGCTTTAAGTTTCCTTCCGCTCAACCATATTTTTGAACGGATGGTTACCTACATCTACATGAGCAGCGGTATCTCTATTTATTATGCCGAAAGTATGGAGACCATTGGAGAAAATTTAAAGGAGGTAAAACCCACCCTCTTTACTACTGTGCCACGTCTTCTTGAAAAAGTATATGAGCGCATCATGAACAAGGGAAAGGAACTTACGGGCATAAAGAAAACCTTGTTTTACTGGGCGGTAGATCTTGCAGAAAGATATGATGATGTGGACAAGGGCTCACTACTCTACCGAATGCAACTGGCATTTGCAAACAAAGTAATCTTTACCAAATGGCGGGAGGCCTTAGGCGGTAATGTAGAAGTGATCATCACG
>DGQO01000253.1:5821-6017 GCA_002400445.1 Chitinophagaceae bacterium UBA4412 | reverse complement strand
GCAAAAAGATGGACTGGAACAACCTGTATATTACTGGGACCCCGTACTGAGCCCAAGCGGCATGGATTTTTATGCCGGGGACGCCATCCCGGAATGGAAAAACAACTTGTTCATTGGCGGACTTAACAGCACACATGTAGCCCGTATCGTTATTAGCAATAATAAAGTGGTAGGAGAAGAGCGATTACTGGCCGAT
>DGQO01000253.1:2611-5698 GCA_002400445.1 Chitinophagaceae bacterium UBA4412 | reverse complement strand
TTGGTGAGTTCTTTAAGCGAAGATGCACCCACATAAGTACAGGCAGAACGAATGCCGCCCAGGATATCAAGTACGGTATCATTCACCCCTCCCCTGAAAGGGAGCTTAATCGTTTTGCCTTCAGAAGCCCTGTATTCGGCCACGCCACCGGCATACTTCTGCATGGCCGTGGTAGAACTCATACCATAAAATAATTTATATTTTTTGCCTTCTTCTTCTACCAGTTCGCCACCACTCTCGTCATGACCCGCAAGCATCCCGCCCAGCATCACAAAATCTGCACCGCCGCCAAAGGCCTTTACCACATCACCCGGCACCCGGCACCCACCATCAGAAATGATCTGGCCTTTTAAACCATGCGCCGCATCGGCACATTCAATGATAGCAGAAAGTTGCGGATAACCCACGCCGGTTTTTATCCGGGTCGTGCACACTGAGCCAGGGCCAATGCCCACTTTTATAATATCTGCACCAGCAAGAATGAGCTCTTCTACCATTTCCCCGGTAACCACATTCCCCGCCATTATAATATGCCCGGGAAAACGCTGACGGGTACGTTTTACAAAATCTACAAAGTGCTGCGAATAGCCATTGGCCACATCGATACAAATAAAACGGAGCGATGGAACAGCATCTATAATTTGCTGCAATTTAAGCGCATCGTCTTTGCCCGTGCCCGTGCTCACGGCCACATGTTCTGCAAGACCGGGAACTGCAGATTGAAAAAATGTATTCCATGCATCCACGCTGTAATGCTTGTGCACGGCGGTTATCAGGCCATGCGGTGCCAGCGCACTTGCCATTTCAAAAGTACCTACCGTATCCATATTAGCCGCCACAACGGGCACGCCTTCCCAGTCTGTATCTGCATTCTTAAAATGAAATTTACGCAGGAGAGATACCTCAGAGCGGGAGGAAAGCGTAGAACGTTTTGGCCGCAGCATCACATCTTTAAAACCAAGTTTAATATCAGATTCTATGCGCATGACAAAAGGGTTTTAGAACTCAAAGGTCAATCATTAAGCATTAAGATGAGGGAAAAGAATTGCTACCACGCTTTAAAATCTCCTTTTTTTTCAGGGTGAATGCGGCCTGCAAATTAAGTTCAAAAAAAAAGGAGCATGGGCAGATCTGCAGTTCCCTGCATTGGTCTCCCGCTTTGCGCTGCTATGGCTTCGTGCCTCAGCCATATCCGCTGCAATCGGGGCTAGGCCGGGCATTAGTGCAAGTGAGCAGTTTAATCCTTCAATGGTTCTACCCTACTTTTGAAACCTGGGTAATACAAATAAAAACGAATATCAGCTTTTGGAAATTGCTCCTTTAACTGCCGGGCAATCTCCAGGTAGCTGCGTTCCTGTGGGTAGGGAACTAATTTTATTTCCTGCATGCTCCAGTTAGACACCGATACCGGGAAGCGGCAAGGAAGGCTGCTGTTGCTAAAGGTTGTCATATACGGGCTAAGCGCAAAAAGTACGGGCTTTTCCTCCGTGCACACATACAGTTGGGGCACACCACCACTCAAATAATTAAAAGAGAGGTTTCGATCCCAGCGATTTACAAGTCTTAAAAAGGGCAGTATCCAGCATAATATGATCAGAAAAACAAAGACCGGCTTTCGGAGGGTGATCCCGCTCCACTGCATCGCATTTTTCCAATAGAGGATAAAGAGCAAAATAATCATGAGCACATTCCAGGGCCATAGCACCATATAGAGGTTAGTACCCAGGGGGCCAAGCATTGCCAACATCAGGAGATGCATGCCTGCCAGCAAAATAATGGCCGGCTTGCGGGTACGGACAAAAAACAATAAAATGGCAGCCAGCATTTCGCCAAGTGGTATCGTGTATCCAAGCCTTGCGAGCCAGGCGGAGTCATTAAAAATATGGAGCCAGGAACGCAGGATGAGGCCATCCCAAATATCATGTATAAATGCAGGTTGCAATTTGGATAGTCCGCTAAAGAAATAAACAGCAGCGAGGATGAGTTGCCAGGCCAGCAACAACTGTTCTTTTTTTTGAATAAAAATATAGGCCGCGGTCATTAGGATGAACTGGTATTCCCAGGGCTGCCAGCGGCTTTGATCGAGCAGGCAACTCAAAATTTCAACAAAAAATAAAACGGCTGCTATCTTGCGCAGCGGAAAAAAAATAAGTACAACAATAGCGGCGGCCGAAATCCAAAACAAACCGGCGTGCAGCAAAGCTGGTGCTTTCAACAAAACATTATGCACAGGCAGCATAGGAAAATTCCGGGTGGCAAACCATACCGGCAGGCAAATCCACTTTGTTATCATCCAGCAAAGCATCATCAGGCGTAGGGGCAATTGCAGGCTTTGCTTTCCATATTGGGTAAATGATCTCTGCATAAAAAAATTGATATGCTTAAAGATAAGAAAGGCTTTCCTGGCAATACCATGCGGCTCCGCAAAAACCAGAATGTATGGGTCTGCGCCAATATCCTTACAACAGTTCTCTTTCCATTTTGCAATCCAGTTTTGCGTGCACGGATTAATTTAAGCCTGAACAGAAAAGATCAAAATGAAATAAAAAAAGAGGCAGCGTTAGGGCTACCTCTTACTTCAAACAAGGATTCATGTGTAAGTTCCCTTGTTCTACGAAGTTCTATGTGTTAGACTCATTTTTTAAGCAGGGCAAATTATTGAATAACTCTTTAACCAGAGAGGAAGTTAGTACCATGGCTCAAGAAACCTGGTCGTTAGTATCGGGCCATCAAGTTTAATCTTTATCTCCCCGATACATAAAAATATGGATTTGTTTCTGTTTGTAAATTTATCATATTGCTACGTGCATTTTGAAAGCTTAAAACCAGCAAGGTTAAATCTTTTCTGCCGTGTAAAGCAATTAATCTCTGGGAGCGAGAATTAAAAGGATAGCAACAAGGATGTGATGGCACAAAAAAATCTCCACCCATTTGGGTGGAGACTGTTTGAGTGGTTTCAGAGCTGGGTTTTTCTAGAGGATAGTAACGGTTTTAGATAGGGTACGGTGATCTGATGTCATTATTTGAAGTTGATAAATGCCTGGAGAAACTGCTGCCGGCAAGCTCATGGTTTGGCGGGTTACGCCG
>DGQO01000253.1:0-2500 GCA_002400445.1 Chitinophagaceae bacterium UBA4412 | reverse complement strand
TTGCGCACTATAACTATTCCGCTGTTGCAGTTGTGTGGCCTGTGTTTCTGCAATGTCTTTAAAGTCTACACCATTTGCAGAATGCTGCAGGATATACTTATCCATGCCATCTTCGTTTTGTACCGTCCATGAAATGCGGGCACTTCGGGCTGCAGTTAACTGCGCATGAACACCGGTGAAACTTACCGGTAGCGGGCCAGCCATCAGGGATCCGTCTGCCATAATAAATGTAAAGCGATTTTGTGCATAGGAAGCGGGTACGCTGTTGATTACAAAATCTACATCCGTGGTTCCATTAAGCTGCACGAAAGTTGTTTTCTGTAGATAATTGTCAAATACAAAACCGAGCCGGCCGGGTGCTGAAAGATTATTTGTGATCATGCTGATGCGGTAGTTCCTGCCCTGCACCAGGTTCCATAAGCGGAAAAAACTACTATCCGTAATGGTAACCGGGCTACGGCGCTCAATGACAAGATTAGCAGCCGAGCGCAGGATACCGAAGTTTTCCCCGAAGTTGCTCATCTTCCAAATGTCATATCCATCTATGTCATTACTATAAGCAGAATTATAGTCGGTCATATTACCGTCCATTAGGGTAGTGCCATTGGCATCAACCACATAAAGATTAGCACGCATCCGCATTGGTTGCGCATGCGTGCTAAAGGAAATCAATAAAATCATTGAAATCAAAAAACAGCGGGATAGGTTAGCAACGGCTAAGCAGTTAGAGTTTTTCATTAGGATGTTAGCTTTAGGTTTTTATTAGGATAGGTGAATTACAACACAAATGTGAAAAATCTTTAAAGACCTTTTTTAGTGAATACACGAAAGTTTTGTAGTGATTCCGCTATCGGAATTTTACGAAGGGGATTTACTCAAACAACTACCCCAACCGCAACCCGGGCCACCGAGCCTGGCCATAAAATAGAAGAAGGAGATAAATAAATTGGAAAGAAATAGAAAATGCAGATACCAGCAATCGCTCTTTGGGCAACATCCTTGCGTCGCAATCCTTTCATCTGCATATCGCAGGGCAGCAAAACGAGTCTCTAATAAATATGAGACAGCAGGGTATTGGATGCTGCAAATATTTGCATCATTATTTTGAAATGCAGGTAGCATTTTCCCTCCTAAAGTAAAAGGAACAAATGACCGTTATATATTTCCGGTGCCGGGTGTATATCCTTGTGGCGGTTGCATCCGTAGCGTGATGCCAGTATCAATTCTGCGGATATCATCTTCCGTAATGACATCATTGATGTCCGTAAGATGTTTTTGAATTTTTTGTTTTGTGGCTTCGTCCAAAAACGAAGCTTGCACATCCCAATCGTTTGTTACCTCGGAGAGTTCATTAACGGAGTTAAGGGGCTCTTTCATACTTAAACGGTTTTTGTGCTTTTAATTAATAAATCAAACCAAAACTAAAACCTTTAGAGCGCATAAATCCACTATTGTGCCAGTTGGGAACAACTCCATAAAATCAATAGCTGCCAAACTAAAAAACCGGGAAATTATCCACATTTCAACCTTATGAAAGCCGTATTATTTTTTCCCCAGCTTATTCACCAATTTCATTTCTTTAACCAAATGCCCTGCCCCGGCATATTTGTCTACAATAAAGAGGACGTAACGAATGTCTACCATAATGTTTCGGCAAATGGATGGATCATAATTAATATCACTCATGGTGCCTTCCCATACCCTATCAAAGTTTAAGCCTACAAGGTTACCATAAGCATCAAGGGCAGGGCTGCCGCTATTGCCTCCGGTGGTGTGGTTCGTTGCAATGAAGCATACAGGCATTATTCCATTCTTGCCATAAGGGCCATAATNNACGCCATCAAGATCAGTATAGTAACTGTAGTGCACCGCATCTCTTGCAGTGTAACCCTTTACATTTCCGAAACCAACCCGCAGGGTACTGTTTGCATCAGGATAGAATTTCTTCTCTGGCATCACTTCCATTTGCGCCTGCATGTAAGTGCGTTGCAATTGGTTGATGCGGGTTTGAATTTCCTGCGAAGGCATTTGCACGGCTTGCTGATAAGTCTTCTGCATATCCGTAAACAACTGCACCGCATTTAAATTCCGGATATCTTCCACTGCATTTGCTGCGGTCTTATCCAGCATTTGCGCAATTGCAGCGCTATCATAAGATGCGCCCTGCGCATAAACCTTTGATGCAACAGCAGCATANNGCCACATATAATCTCATGAGGCTTTCAAACAATTTGGTATCTACGGTTACATTAAATTCTCCCAGGAAATTTTGCAAAAATCCTTTCACTACAGGAAGCCGCTTTTGGTACCCGGCTTCACCTTCTTTTTGGAAGGCCGTAACCAGCGTGTTCAGTTGTGCAGCAATGGTAAATACTTCTATTTTAGAAACGATCTCACTATAATAATCTCTTGCAAGTCCATAAGGCTCCATGGTTGCGTAAGCCGAAGCAAGATCCGGAAGGAGACTGCCGTAATTCTTCTTCCAATTTGCATTAGCATC
>DGQO01000009.1:350-6753 GCA_002400445.1 Chitinophagaceae bacterium UBA4412 | reverse complement strand
CCACCACCCAGGCCTTCATTTACTAAAGTAGAAGTGATAAAATCTTTACCAAGGCCGCCAAAGCTTTCCGGAATAGAAGCGCCCAATAAGCCTTGCTCACCGGCCTTCACCATAAGCGAAGGCATGAGGCCGGGCTCGAGTTTATCAATACGGTCTATTACAGGCAGCACTTCAGACGCCAGGAATTGGAGACACATCTCTTTTACCATTTTTTGCTCCTCATTAAAATCTTCCGGAATAAAAGTGTTTCCGGGCTCAGATGGTTTAATTAACCACTCACCACCTTTCAAGGTTTGGACCGATAATGTTGTTGCGCTCATGATTTTAATTTTTTATTGAAGATTTTTATTTTGACTATGCCCCAGTTCTGGTTATTTCAAGTTTTCATAAACCCGCTGCAGCACTTCTTTCGCAATTTCAACCTGACCGTTCGTTACGCCTTGCAGGGCTTCATTCAGGGTTTGATTGGCAAGCTCCATACTCTTCTCCTGCAATTCGCCTGCCTCCGGTGTGAGGTAAATCATATTAATACGCCGGTCATCCTTAGATGCCACCCGCTTCACTAATTTCAAGCGTTCCAGGTTATCAAGCAGTCGGGTGATGCTGGGTTTATCTCTAAAAGTAGCGTCACACAATTGTTGCTGGCTCATCCCGTCTTCCTTCCAAAGCTGATACAACACACTCCATTGTTCAATCGTTATCTCTACGCCAGCCTGTTTAAAATTCTTTTGCAACCGGCGTGCTATTGCAATACTGGCCTTGCCGGTAATAAAACTGTAGAGTTCGCTTTTCTTAAATTGGTTGTTTGGCATATAGTTGTTTATGCAACTACATAAAGATAGAAATTTTTTTGACTTAGTAAAATTTAATTTTGCCCCGCAATAGCCCCCATTTTATGATTACGCTTATTACCATTGCCTGTATCCTCACCCTACTGTATATTCTTTTATTGCTCATGTACCGGGCTGCGTGGAAGCGGGCTCCCACATTTACAGGTTCTGGTTTTGATACGGCAGAAACTTTTATCACTGTACTTATTCCCGCCCGCAATGAAGCCGAAAATTTGCCGATGCTGTTGCATACTCTCAGACAGCAAACATACCCTTCCCATTTGTTTGAAGTAATTGTGATTGATGATTTTTCTACAGATGATACTACAGGGGTTTGCAAAAAGTATCCGTTTGTTCAGGTGATTTCTTTAGCCGATTATGTGGATAGCCCCATAAATTCTTACAAGAAAAAAGCCATTGAAATTGCCATTGGCAAAAGTAAAGGCGAGCTCATTGTAACCACCGATGCAGACTGTGAAGTGCAGCCCCGCTGGCTGGAAACCATTGCAGATTTTTATGCAGATGATTATCCGCAATTTATCGTGATGCCTGTACTCATGACGCATAACCGGCATTGGCTGGAAGCTTTCCAGGCCCTGGACTTTATGACGCTGCAAGGCATTACGGGTGCTGCTGTGCAGGAAGGTATGCATAGTATGTGCAATGGTGCAAACCTCGCCTATACCCGCAGCGCTTATGATACCGTAAACGGTTTTGAGGGTATAGATCAGATTGCCAGCGGAGATGATATGCTGCTCATGCATAAAATTGCCGCACGGTTTCCCAGTAAGATAAAATTTCTAAAGAGTGAAGATGTTATTGTGAGTACCCAACCCATGCGCACCGTTCGTAGTTTTTTTAACCAGCGCATCCGGTGGGCAAGCAAGGCAGACAAGTATGATGACACCGGTATCTTTTGGGTATTACTGGGTGTTTACATTTTAAATGCCTTTATGTTTTTGCTGCCACTGCTTTCCATTTTTTACTTTCTGTTTGCTGCTACAACTAAAGGATTAACCATGCTCGTAAGCTGGGCATTCCTGCTCATTTTAAAAACAAGTTTTGAAGTGTATTTTCTGCACCCGGTAGCCAATTTCTTTAACAGGGTTTCCCTGCTTAAATATTTTCCATTGGCAGAACCTTTTCATATAGTTTACACGCTCATTGCTGGCTGGCTGGGCAAGTTTGGAAAATATCAATGGAAGGGCCGCAAGGTGAAATGATTAAATCCGCTTAAATTGCCGTATGCCTGGCAATGATTCTTTTGCAGTTTCTACATGGCGCAAACTGCGCCGAAACAAACTTTCGCTTGTGGGGCTGTTTATTATTGCTGTCGCTATCCTGTTGGCAGTATTTGGCTATGTACTGGCGCCAGATAACTCTCCTTATGCTGATTTACAAACAGTAGAAATACAGGCGAAATCTCCCGGATTTACACAACTATTTCTTAAGATCCCGAAGCAAGCTCCACAGCAAACTTTTCTCAACAGGGTTTTTAGCGGCAAATTTCCCGTTTACAATTATCGTCCAATCACAGGTTACCATCTCGAGGGAAATAAGCTATTCATTAATAAATATGTGGATGAAGACACATCTGTAATGGAAACTTACCTCCTAAAAGATTTACAGGTGCAGGCAGGAGATATCAGTAAAAGAATTGAATCCAAAACTTTTTGGCTGGGCACGGATGCTTTTGGCAGGGATATCCTCAGTCGCCTGATCATTGGAACGAGGGTGAGCCTGGCCGTGGGGTTAATTGCGGTGATCATTTCAGTGAGCCTGGGTGTGCTGCTGGGTGCCCTGGCAGGTTTCTACCGGGGTAGAACAGACGCCATTATCATGTGGCTGGTAAATGTGACCTGGAGCATTCCTACTTTATTGCTGGTATTTGCCATCACTATGGCATTGGGTAAAGGCTTCTGGCAAATATTTATTGCCGTAGGCCTCACCATGTGGGTAAGTGTAGCCCGGCTCGTGCGGGGTCAGGTGATGGGCATTACATCGCTTGAATTTGTGCAAGCTGCGAAAGCGCTGGGCTTTTCTAATGCAAGAATTATCTTACGGCATATTTTGCCCAATATCCTGGGACCATTAATGGTGATTGCTGCAGCCAATTTTGCCACGGCCATTATCATTGAAGCAGGGCTCAGTTTCCTGGGCATTGGTGTGCAGCCGCCACAACCGAGCTGGGGACTGATGATTAAAGAAAACTACAATTTCATTATTACGAACAGCCCTATGCTGGCGCTCATTCCTGGCTTTGCCATTATGCTGCTGGTGCTGGCATTTAATGTGCTGGGCAATGGCCTTAGAGATGCTGTGGATGTGCGATAGCATTAGGAAGCAGGTGCCACAGGAACATTGCGGCTAAAGCCTTCTTCAAGGGAAATAAAAGTTTCTGTGCGCTCAATACCCTTTATTCTTTGCAGGCCATCGTGCAGGATATTCCGGAGCTGTGCAATGTCTTTGCACACGATTTCGATGAACATACTATAATTGCCTGTGGTATAATTCAGACGTATAATGCCGGGGATTTTTTTGAGTTCTTCTGCCACCACATCATACATAGAGCTTTTCTCCAGATAAATACCCACAAATGCTGTAATATCGTAGCCAAGTTGGCGGAGGTCAACGCTGAGCCTTGTGCCTTTTACAATATTAAACTCCTGGAGTTTTTTAATGCGCACATGGATGGTACCTCCACTCACGAATAATTTTTTTCCTAATTCTGCATACGAAATTTCAGCGTTATGCATCATCGCCTCGATGATTTGCAGATCAAGTTTATCAAGATTTAATTTTGCTGGCATTTTAGATTAATTTTTTGACACAATCGAATAATACTGGCAAATATTTGAAATATTTCTATAATTTCAAAATATTTGTTGAAATATTTTTAATTTTAGGCCAGTTTCATTTATCTTTGAGGTATCAACAAAGAAAAGAAGTTCTTTATACTGTGGGGTGATGAAATTTTTGGCAGACATGCCCCCTTGTCTCGGGGGTGAGGATCACAGGATAAACGTAGCATAGAGCCGTCCCGATGAAAATCGGGACGACCGGGGTCGACCACCGAACTTTGTACTACAGCTAACTGCCTCGTGAAGGTTCGAACCCTTCCCCTACAGCTTTAAAAATCCCGCATGATGCGGGATTTTTTGTTGGTATAACCCCGGGTCCATCAGGGATATTTTTCCCGCCTGTTTCTCTCGCCATCACGATGTAATATTGACAACATAATTTTACAATAATTGATAGCTAATATGGATCATAGCCATACTTTATCTTTGCCGGTATGGCGCAAAAAAAGCTGTTCCGGTTTGCGGAGATCAGGAACTTTACTAATGTAAAAGAATACCCCGAAAACATGCCTGGCCAATGGCATACTTTTTTTAACAACAACAATCCCCTTACCCTGGAGTTGGCTTGTGGCCGTGGTGAATATACCATTGGCCTGGCCCAAATGCACGCTGATCAAAATTTCCTGGGGGTTGATATTAAAGGGAACCGAATGTATATCGGGGCAAAACATGCGCTTGCTGCTGATCTGAGGAATGCCGGTTTTTTGCGTACGCAAATTGAAATGATTGGAGATTATTTTGCGCCGGGAGAAGTGAGTGAAATCTGGATTACTTTTCCCGATCCGCAGCTCAGGACTTCCACAGCTAAGCGGCGCCTCACCCACCCGAGGTTTTTAAGGCTGTACCAGCAAATTTTAAAACCGGGTGGTCGGGTTCACCTAAAAACAGATTCTCCACAGTTATACAAATTTACATTGCTTATAGCCGAAATGTATGGCTTGCAATTACATGAACAAACAGATGATGTATACGCTGCAGCGCACGCAGCAGAGTTGGATCTTAAAACCCATTACGAGAACCTGGACATCGCCGGCAGCAGACGTATTCATTACCTCTGTTTTTCATTGCCATCCAGCATCCCTGATTTGGATGAACAGCTACAGGAACAACTGAAACAAACGGAAAATCAAAATTTACTTGCCAATGCAGGACCCGGAAGCTGAATACTATCTGAATGAGGAAGGCAATGTCGTTTTTACAGAAAACTATCACCTCAAAAAAGGATATTGTTGTGGCAATGGATGCAAGCATTGCCCTTACGATTACAAAAACGTACCTGAGCCAAGACGCTCAGCACTGCGAAAATTGAAAGCCGTAAGAGACCAGACTAACGATACTTCAAACAACATCTAGATGGCCAAAAGAATGAAGGAAAAAACATCTTTGATAAAAGATGTTCCGGTAGAAAAAAACTACAGTTTTTTCAAAGATGTGTATGATGTAACCAGGCAAATTCCTAAAGGAAGAGTTACTTCATATGGTGCCATTGCAAATTACCTTGGCACAAAACTATCTGCCCGCATGGTAGGCTGGGCTTTGGGCGCCTCACATGATATCACACCAAATGTGCCAGCACAACGGGTGGTAAACCGCAATGGAATGTTAAGTGGGAAAGGGCATTTTGGAGCACCAGATGCTATGGAAAAACTCTTGAAGAAAGAGGGCGTATCTGTGAAGAATGATACTGTTGTAAACTTTACTGAACTCTTTTGGGATCCGGCGATTGAGCTTGGCTTCTAGCCGTAATAAGGCCTGATCATCCAGTAAATAAGGACCCCAGTTATAGCTACATAAAACCAGATGGGCCACACAAAACGCACAAGGCGTTTATGCTTTGTATATTCTCCAATGAGGGCCCTGTATGCAGCAAATAAAATAAATGGCAGCACCAAACCAGCAAGAGGAATATGCGTAATTAAAATGATAAGATAAGTTGTGCGCATAGAGCCCGCGGCCGCCCGCTCTCCATCACTCAACCCTGGCAGGCCATCCGTTTCTCCATACACCGTTTCGCCGGCAAACAGATGATGGCAGACGTAGGAAAGTAAAAAAAGTATGGAGAGCAGCATAGCTGCTAACATGATTTTTTTATGCAACTCCCAGTTTTTGTTTTTAACTGCAATTAAACCGGCCAGCAACAGCAGAGAGACAGTAGCATTGATAACAGCGTTAATGAGCGCAAAAATATGTTTATCAAAAGGCAAGTCTACCTTTCCATCGAGGTTATACTTTCCCAGCACCGTAACGGCGGCAAATACGATTACCGAAACCGTAATAATCAGCATGCTGGCTTTTCGGTCATTTTTCTCAAGTACGGGTTCTAGCATCGGTTTACATGTCAGTTTTTACGGCCTCGGTTCAGGAAAAGAATTACGATGAATACAAAAGCCAGCCCGCCAAAAATGATGGGGAGTATGGGAATAAAATCCCGGAAAACGGAAGGCCCTTTTTTATCCTTTTCCAGCATGAGGGTTGGAATATCCCCGGCAAGTTGCGCAAGCCTTGTGGTATCAAATCCATTGTACCATCCACGCACAATCCGGTTAGAATCGAGTAGGAAAAAATTCTCCGTATGCACAAAAGCGGTATCTACATTCACATCTGCAATATTTGCCTTCATTTCATTGATGGCAAAATCGTAAATCTCCTTCTTGTTCCCGGTTACAAACCACCAGCTATCATGATTGGCTCCGAAGCGATCTGCAAATTTCC
>DGQO01000009.1:0-240 GCA_002400445.1 Chitinophagaceae bacterium UBA4412 | reverse complement strand
GTATCAGGCTTGCCGGACGAAGTTGTTTTTACATCATCATAAAAATAATGGCGGGGCATATGTACCGCATCTTTGCTCAGGTATTTTACAATGAAGTACCCGCAGAGAGGTATGATTAAAACCAACAGGAGAGCAACAAGACCACGTAATTTCAAGTTGATAGATTTTAAGCTGAAGTTGCAAAATTCGCCATTCCACAGTAAAGCGTAGCAGAATGGAGAAAATATTTAAAAGAAAAAG
>DGQO01000146.1 GCA_002400445.1 Chitinophagaceae bacterium UBA4412 | reverse complement strand
GGTTGTAAGCCTGGAAAGCGCCACCCTGCATCCTTTACAATCCTTTACAGATATCATTACCATTACAGAATCCTGGCAGCCTGCTGCGGGTAAATCGAAACCCAAAGTAGTGCTCACCTGGGCCCCGCACATCAAGCCATTACCGCAGTGTGTGGCCAATTCTTTTGCACAATGGATGAATGCCTGGCAAGGCGCCGATTTTGTAATCGCAAATCCGCAAGGTTATGATTTGCATCCCGATTTTGTGGGCAGTGCAAAACTGACACATCAGCAACCCGAAGCCCTGGCTGATGCAGATTTTGTTTATGTAAAGAACTGGAGCAGCTACGAAGATTATGGCGCTATTCTTCCTGTGAAAGAAGACTGGATGCTTACCCAAAAAAGCCTGGAGCATACCCACAACGCTAAAATTATGCATTGCCTGCCCGTAAGAAGAAATGTGGAATTAAGCGATGAAGTTCTGGATGGGCCACAGAGCCTTGTAACCAATGAAGGCGCTAACCGGGTATGGGCGGCACAAGCTGTGCTATCTTCACTACTTTCCTAAATTAATTTTTAATGACCGATACTGCCATACAGCAGACGCACACGAGCAGAAAGCCACCATTATTGGTGGTAAAAATTGGCGGCAATGTGATTGATGATGCTGCCAAGCTCCAGGAATTCCTGCAGGTTTTTTCGGCCGTGCAAGGTTCTAAAATACTGGTGCATGGTGGCGGAAAGATGGCCACCCGGGTAGCCGAGGCAATGCAAATTCCGCAGACGATGGTGGATGGCCGACGCATTACAGATGCTGAAACACTCAAAGTGGTAACGATGGTATATGCCGGTTATATCAATAAAAATATTGTAGCGCAATTGCAGGCTTTGGGAATTAATGCGCTCGGCCTGAGCGGGGCAGATGGTAATATGATAAAAGCCCATAAGCGGGTGCAGGCAGGAACCAATTATGGTTTTGCCGGGGATGTAGATGAAGTAAATGCATCCCTTATTTTTAGACTTTTGCAGGAAGATATTACCCTTGTTTTCCCAGCAATTACGCATGACATGCAGGGCTCGCTTTTAAATACGAATGCAGATACTATCGCCCAGGAAATTGCAAAAGCGATGACCGGCGATTATGCGGTGTCCCTCGTCTATGGTTTCGAAAAGGCTGGCGTACTCAGTAATCCAGACGATGATCATACTGTGCTGGCAACTGTTACACCAACCTCGTTTGCACAATACCGTGAGCAGGGAATCATTGCCGGGGGTATGATTCCTAAATTGCAGAATGCATTTGCCGCAATTGAATCCGGAGTACAGCAAGTAATCATTGGCTATGCAACCGAATTGCCACAGCTTCTTACACATCAAAAAGGCACAACTATTTTGCATGACTAACGAAAAGATTCAGAAGCTTACCCAGGATGCTCTCCATCTGTTACAACAATTGGTGGCCATACCTTCCTTAAGCAGGCAGGAGCAGGATACTGCTTTGCTGTTGCAGTCTTTTTTGCAAAACAGGCAAGTAGATGTGTACCGAAAAAAAAATAATATCTGGTGCGTAAATAAGCATTTCGATGCAATGAAGCCATCGCTCTTGCTCAACTCGCATCATGATACGGTGGCGGCTAATAAAGCCTACACCCGTAACCCACATCTACCCGTAATCGAGAACGGTAAATTGTATGGTCTTGGTACCACAGACGCCGGTGCTTCTTTGGTAAGTCTGCTTTCGGCATTTCTTTATTTTTATGCTGAAGAAAACCTTGCTTTCAATGTTGTCTTTGCTGCTTCAGCAGAAGAAGAAATCAGCGGTACAGATGGTATCGAATTATTATTTGCGCAGCCCAAATTCAGTGCTTTATTTCAGCATCCTAAAAGCTTTGCTATTGTAGGAGAACCTACGGAGCTCAATCTAGCTATCGCCGAAAAAGGACTGATGGTACTGGACTGTGATGCTAAGGGTATTGCCGGCCATGCAGCAAGGGATGAAGGCGAAAATGCCTTGTACAAAGCAATGGAAGCTATACATTGGTTTAGAACTTATCGCTTTCAAAAAATTTCTCCCATACTCGGAGAAATTAAAATGACCGTAACATCTATTAATACGCCCAATAAAGCGCACAATGTAATTCCTGCACATTGCAGTTTTGTAGTGGATGTTCGGATAACGGAAATGTACAGTCATGAAGAAATTCTTGCAGTAATTCAACAATATGCACCGGTACAAGTAATTCCACGGAGCACTCGTTTAAGATCATCGTCCATTCCACTGGAGCATCCGGTAGTGCAGGCGGGAATTGCGCTGGGCAAAACAACTTATGGTTCGCCCACCACTTCCGACAAAGCCTTGATTCCCCTGCCTTCTTTAAAGTGCGGTCCGGGCTTTAGTGGCCAGAGTCATAGTGCTGATGAATTCATTGAAGTGGAAGCTATTGGAAATGCTGTGCAATTTTATACAAGCCTGTTAGAAAAGACTTTTGTGGCAAGCGCAGCTTTTATTTCAGTCTGATTTATTTTACAAAAACACATCGTATGAAACTTTGGCAGAAAGATTTTGACGTGGATAAGGCAGTGGAGCAATTCACCGTAGGCAAAGACAAAGAGTTTGATCTGGAACTTGCCCTTTATGATGTGCTTGGCAGTATGGCCCACGCAAAAATGCTCTGCAGCATCGGCTTGCTCACCCCGCAGGAAGCAAAGGATCTGCATCATGCCCTGCAGGAAATTTATGCTCAAATTGAACAAGGCAATTTTACCATTGGTGCCGGCGTAGAAGATGTCCATTCCCAGGTGGAGTTTTTGCTTACCCAACAACTGGGAGATACCGGCAAAAAAATTCATGCTGCCCGCAGTCGCAATGACCAGGTGCTGGTAGATATCAAGCTTTACCTCCGTGCCCGCATTGAACAATTAGTGCAGGATGTGCAGGGCCTTTTCAAATTGCTTATTACACAGAGCGAGCGGTATAAAAATGATTTGCTTCCAGGTTATACTCATCTGCAATTAGCCATGCCGTCTTCGTTTGGCCTTTGGTTTGGCGCATATGCAGAGAGTCTTGTAGATGATGTGATCACACTTCGGTCAGCCTATACAGTTATTAATAAAAATCCGCTGGGAAGTGGAGCGGGTTATGGTTCTTCATTCCCCATTTCACGGCAGCTCACCACAGATCTCCTCGGTTTTGCTGAACTCAATTATAATGTGGTATATGCACAAATGGGCAGGGGGAAAGCAGAGCGCATTGTGGCGCAGGCATTGAGTAACCTGGCAGATACGCTGGCAAGAATGAGTATGGACGCCACACTATACCTTAATCAGAATTTCGCTTTTATTTCTTTTCCGCCAGAACTTACCACTGGCAGCAGCATTATGCCTCACAAGAAGAACCCTGATGTTTTTGAAATCATCAGGGCCCACTGCAACCGCCTGAAGGCACTGCCTAATGAAATTTTTATGATGACCACAAACTTGCCCAGCGGTTATCACCGGGATTTGCAGTTATTGAAAGAAAATCTTTTTCCTGCCTTTACTACTTTGCAGCAATGCCTGCAGATGGCCATCCTGATGTTTGAGCATATTGAGATAAAGCAAGACATCCTTAATGATGAGAAGTACCGCTACCTCTTTAGCGTGGAAGAGGTGAATAAACTGGTATTGCAAGGCGTGCCATTCAGAGATGCCTATAAAAAAATAGGAACGGATATAGAAAGCAACCAGTTTACTGTTTCATCCCAGGTACATCACACACATGAAGGTTCTATTGGAAATCTTCAGAATGCATCTATTGAGCGGATGATGCAACAGCAGTTGCAAGGCTTTAATTTTGGCAAAGTGAAAGCAGCGTTGCACAGTTTAATACAGTAAATTGCCGCTCATATATAGATTTTTCTCAGGTAAAAGAATGATATGACGGCAGGTGCGCATAAAAAAAAGATTGCAATTTTTGGTTCTACGGGTTCTATTGGAACACAGGCGCTTGAAGTAGTGCGTGCACATGCAGAGCTTTTTGATATAGAGATTCTTACCGCACAAACCAATGATGAATTACTGGTAAACCAGGCAATTGAATTTAAACCAAACGCCGTAGTCATCGGCGATGAATCCCGCTATCNNCTTGAAGAAGTGGCAGACTTTGACACTTATGATATTATGCTGGCTGCTATAGTAGGATTTGCCGGCCTGAAACCTACACTTAAAGCTGTTCAAAAAGGAAAGTTTATTGCGCTGGCTAATAAGGAAACCCTTGTAGTGGCTGGAGATATTGTAATGAAGGCAGCATTGGAACATAAAGCGCCCATCATTCCGGTGGATAGCGAACACTCAGCCATTTTTCAATGCCTGGTAGGTGAGGCAAGAAATCCCATTGAAAAGATCATTCTCACGGCAAGTGGTGGTCCTTTTCTTGGCAAAAAACCCAATTTTCTTGTAAACGTGAAAAGAGACCATGCCTTGCAGCACCCCAATTGGACTATGGGTGCCAAAATCAGCATTGACTCTGCAACACTTATGAATAAAGGGCTTGAGGTGATAGAAGCCAAATGGCTTTTTAACCTGGAGCCTGCGCAAATTGAAGTAGTGGTGCACCCGCAGAGTATTGTACATAGCCTGGTACAATTTAAAGATGGCAGCCTCAAAGCTCAAATGGGATTGCCAGATATGAAACTGCCTATTCAGTACGCACTTGGATTTCCTAAGCGAATCACCAATACCTTTCCCCGTTTTGAATTCCGCAAATTTTCAACCCTTAATTTTGAAGAGCCTGATTATAAAACTTTCCGAAATCTCGGCCTGGCAAGAGAGGCCTTAAACAAGGGAGGTAATCTTCCTTGTGTGCTCAATGCTGCTAATGAGATTGCGGTATGGGCCTTTTTAAAAAATCGTATTGGATTCCTCGATATTACCGCCGTTATTGAAAAAACGATGGCTAAAATAAATTTTGTACAAAATCCAACCCTGGATGATTATTTTGAAAGCGATGGTGAGGCACGTAACTTTGCCGCCTCCATCATGAAAATGTAATCGTAGGTTTTCCTGATTCATCACCTGTAAAAATTTGCTGAATAACATCAACAACACATGTATTTTAATTTACTAGCAATTAACTGGGGCAGCGTTGGTTTGCAAACTGCGCAGCTTTTACTCTCTTTATCTATTCTCGTTGTGCTCCATGAATTTGGACACTATATCACGGCAAAGTGGTTCAAATGCCGGGTTGAAAAATTCTACCTTTTCTTTGATCCCTGGTTTTCTTTATTCAAAAAGAAAATTGGAGAAACGGAGTATGGTATTGGTTGGCTGCCGCTGGGAGGGTACGTAAAGATATCCGGCATGGTGGATGAAAGTATGGATAAAGACCAAATGAAATTGCCAGCACAGCCTTATGAATTCAGAAGTAAGCCAGCCTGGCAGCGCCTCATCATTATGCTCGGTGGCGTTACTGTAAATATTTTGCTGGCTTTTGTGATCTACTCTTTTATCCTCATGATCTGGGGAGAAAAAAAGGTATATAATTCTTCTCTTAAATATGGCATTGCCGTAGAAGATAGCCTCATGATGAGGCTTGGCTTTAAAGACGGTGATAAGATTGTAACCGTGAACAGCGATACCATTGTCAATTTTTATGACGTCATTCCCAAAATGATTTTGGCTAAAGATGTAACGGTAGAACGGGATGGAAAAAGTACCCGCATTGATTTGCCCGAAGATTTAATTGGCCAATTGGTACAAAAGAAACGGAGAGATATTCCCTTACTTAGTATTCGTTATCCGTTTTGGGTGGGCAATAACGCCGATACGGGGCAGGCTTCATTGCTGGGCTTGAAGCGCTGGGATAAAATTGTAATGGTTGATTCTGTACCCACGCCTTATTTTAATGATGTGGCAAAGGCTTTTCTAAAAAAGAAAAACGATTCTGTACTTGTGACATTTGAACGTGCAGGTCAATTGTATAATTCTACCTGGAACTTAGACAGTACCGGCTTTATTCCGGGTATGCTCGTTATTGGTAAAAATGAATCATTAGATAGTGCCGGGGTGCTTAAATATGAAGTAGTGAAATATGGTTTTTTCAATGCATTTCCTGCCGGCGTTGTAATGGCGGGCCAAAAGCTTGGTTGGTATATAGATCAGTTTAAACTTATCCTTTCCCCTGGAACCGGTGCATATAAAGGTGTTGGGGGCTTTAAAGCCATGGGATCTGTTTTTAGCGGGCAACAATGGGATTGGGAACATTTCTGGACCATCACTGCTTTTTTCTCTATTGTACTTGCTTTTATGAACCTTTTGCCTATTCCGGCGTTGGATGGTGGTCATGTGCTGTTTACTCTGGGTGAGATTATTACCGGGCGGAAGCCAAGCGACAAATTTTTAGAGTATGCTCAAATAGTGGGCATGGTGCTGCTTTTGTCTCTGATGCTTTATGCAAACGGAAACGACTGGTTTGGCTGGGGCAGGGGAAAGTAAAAGTAAGGGTACTTAATATCGGTTCATCTGCTATTTAGTTTAAAGGGAGCGGGTAAATCTTTGGTTGCAAATTTTTCCTTACCGTTCTGTTTCGCAT
>DGQO01000186.1:10443-11751 GCA_002400445.1 Chitinophagaceae bacterium UBA4412 | reverse complement strand
ACAGCGATGTGGCTGTGTTCATCAATAATACCCGGCGTGATATGTTTGCCGCTGGCATCTACTACTCTTGCATTTCCGGCAGCAATATTTTTTCCTACTGCGGCAATCTTTCCGTCCTTTACCAATACATCTGCATTCTGCAGCACAGCTTCTTTTTCATTCGTCCACACGGTGGCATTTTTAAAAAGAATGGTTTCCTGTTTTGGCTCCTGCGTCCATCCATAAGCCATATTGGGATAAGTGAGTTGGCCCAGCTTTACCGGCGCTTTTTTCTTTACACTGTCGGGCTTTGCAACTGCAGCTTTCACAAAATCTGCCGTCCATAAAAATTGATTTCCCAGGCTATCTGCCCCGGTGCCGCTCCAGCTATTGCCATGGGCTACACCACTGAGCCAATAGCCCTTCCTGGCTTTCTTAGTATCGCCAAAACTGAGTTGTACCATCTTACCGTCATGGTTGAATTTTGTGGCAATGGTATCTGTTGTTTGTATTACCGCACTGCTGTGGTTTTTTACAACCAGGTTAAAAGATTTGCTACCGGCGGGCATGTCTAACTTTAGTGCATAAGTGCCGGCCACTTCTTCCATGTCTTCTTCTTTGATATCATATTTATCGCCTTGCACCCAGTTTTGTAGGATGGCTGTTTTTTCAGAGAATAGGGGTCCGTCGGTAATTAAGAAATTTGCCCATTTGCCCACTTCTATGCTGCCCGTTTCATTATAAATATTAAGCAGGCTTGCCGGCGCTTTTGTCAAAGCCTCCAGTGCCTTTTTTTCGCTCAGGCCATATTCAATGGCCTTTCGCAGGTTGGTCATAAAAAGCTTGCTGTCTTTCAATTCTGCAGGAGTGATGCAGAAATTGATGCCTGCTTTTTCCATTGCAGCGGGATTGGAAGGCGCCATCTCCCAGTTCTTTAACGTAGCCAGGGAAATAAAGCGGGCTTCATTGGGATCTTCTACATCCATCGCCTGTGGAAAGCTGATGGGCAGGATGAAACTTGCTTTAGTGGCCGCTATTTCCGCAATACGTTCATACTCATTGCCGCCGCCTTTAATGATAAATTGAACACCAAATTCATCACCTATCCTGTCTGCACGCAGATCGCTCCACTTATCACTTGCTTCAAAAATGAGCGGTAAAGAAAGGTTATTGTTCCAGGCTTCGAGGCTTAGGTTAAGGCCTTCGGTAGCAGGTTTGTTTTTATACCATTGTCCATCTAAAAATGTTTGACGCAGCAAGGCAATGCTTCCCATAATACTGCTGGGGTAGGTTTGCATAGAAGTGCCGCGGCTAAAAGAAAAGTTGGCC
>DGQO01000186.1:10036-10289 GCA_002400445.1 Chitinophagaceae bacterium UBA4412 | reverse complement strand
GTAATGCCGTAATCACTGTAAATGTCTATGAAGGAAGGGTACAGGTACTTGTCTTTACAATCTATCAGCACAGCATCTGCCGGCACAGCCACATTTGCACCCACGGCTACGATGCGCCCTTCCCGTATCACGAGTGTTGCATCTTTTAAAGTGGTATTGGCATCTTTCACAATGTTGGCATGTACAAAGGCATAAGCGCCGCTGCGTTTATCTGCCACGCCATTTACAGGAAATGTTTCCTGCGCAAAACTTA
>DGQO01000186.1:7006-9968 GCA_002400445.1 Chitinophagaceae bacterium UBA4412 | reverse complement strand
CCGCCATCTGCAGAAAATGTTTGCGCTACCCGGTTCGCTACAATGGCATTAAGGCTGATACTTTCATGACCCATGAGCCGGCATAAACCATAGATGGCTGAACTTTCCATTTCAAAATTGGCAATGAAATGTCCTTCATGTTTAAAGTGCGTGAGTTTATCTATCAGGCCGGGATAAGCAAGCGGCAGGCGCAGGATTCTTCCCTGTGGACCAAAAAAACCGGGGCAGCCGATGGTGATGCCCTGCGTATATCCTTTTGTAAAAATTTTGCGCAGCGTTGGGCTTCCTTCAAAAATATAAGGTAGCACATTGCCTTCCGTGAGGCCGGTATGCTGCCGGAAGGCCAACTGCAAAGCCAGTTCTGCGGCGGTGTTTTGTTTCTGGTAAAAATGCATCACGTTATCAAAGCCCAGGCCATGGGTGCCTGCCACAAAGCTATCTACCGCAATGTCTTTTTGCAAAGCGCCGGATGTGCCAAGGCGGATAATACGCAGGCGCCTGAGCTGCGTTTTAATGCAGCGGGTAGAAAAATCAATATTGGCCAGCGCATCTATTTCATTCAGCGCAATATCAATATTATCAGGCCCGATACCGGTGCTGATCACAGAAAGGCGCAGGCCACCGATGTAGCCGGTATGGGTAATAAACTCCCGGTGTTGCCGCTTTACTTCAATACCATCAAAATGAGCACTCACTTTCTCTACTCTATCCGGATCACCCACCAATAGGATGGTCTCCGCCATCTCTTCGGGGAGCAAGCCAAGGTGGTAAATGGCACCACGTTTATCCAGGATCAATTCAGATTCAGCAATAGGAGTCATGCGATAGCAGCATTTGATTAAGCAACATAAATATACAGCCATCTCTTTTGCAAATGATCAGGGAGCGGGTGTGAGTGCCCATAAACATTTATTACCTTTAGCGGGTTGGATCTTTAAATGCACAACCCACTACCTTTAATCAATTTTTTACTAACGATTTCTATAACTTATGCAAGATTTTTCACTTGCCGCTTCTCTTTCTCAGCCGCCAAGGATAGACCAGGTGGGCGTAGAAGAGCGGGCCGCCCGCTTTACGAAGCGCAGCATAAAAAAGGAAACCAAACTCAATGGTTTGTTGCTCACCTTAAACATGATTGATCTTACTACCCTGGAGGGAAAGGATACAGATGGCAAAGTGAAGCAGATGTGCTACAAAGCAATGCACTTGCATGATGTATATGAAGGGTTGCCTACCGTAGCAGCGGTTTGTGTTTATCCTTCCATGGTAGGGGTGGCTAAAAAAGCATTGGAAGGTTCCGGGGTAAATGTTGCTTCGGTAGCCACAGCTTTTCCCAGCGGGCAAGCCTCAAGGGCGGTTAAGCTTGCAGACACAAAATATGCTTTGCAGCAGGGTGCAGACGAAATAGATATGGTCATCAGCCGGGGCAGGTTCCTGCAGGGCGATTACAATTTTGTTTATGATGAAATTGCTGCCATCAAAGAAGCTTGCGGCCACGCAAGACTTAAAGTGATTTTAGAAACCGGGGAATTGGTTACTTATGATAAAGTGCGGCGAGCCAGTGACATTGCGATGCATGCCGGTGCAGACTTTATAAAAACTTCTACCGGCAAAATAAGCCCGGCGGCTACCATGCCCGTTACACTTGTGATGCTGGAAGCGATCCGTGATTTTTATTATAAAACAGGCAAGATGGTGGGCATGAAACCTGCTGGTGGTATTTCAAAATCAAAATTGGCACTGCATTATTTAGTTATGCTGCATGAAACCCTTGGTGAAGCCTGGATGAATAATCATTGGTTTCGTTTTGGCGCAAGTAGCCTGGCCAATGATGTATTGATGCAGATCATGAAAGAGAAAACCGGCATATACCAAAGTGCTGATTATTTTGCTTTGGATTAGCAGTTACTCATGATGAACCTTGAACTTTAAACCAGGAACCTTTCAACCAGAAATTAATGGCACAGAAGAAAAATAATACATTGAAATTGAAATTTGCTACCGCACGCAATTACGCACCGGCACTGGAAAGCCGCAGCGCTGCGCAGATTAAAGAACGTTACGATCTTTTTATCAATGGCAAATTTGAGAAGCCATCCAGCAAAAAATATTTTGCTACTATAAACCCGGCAGACGAAAAGAAGCTGAGTGAAGTAGCAGATGCAAATGCTGCAGATGTGAACCGTGCAGTAACTGCCGCAAAAACAGCTTACGAAAAGGTTTGGAAAAAAATGCCGGCAGCGGAACGTGGAAAATATATTTACCGCATTGCCCGCATTATACAGGAGCGTGCCCGGGAGTTTGCTGTTATAGAAACTTTAGATGGTGGCAAGCCCATCAGGGAAAGCCGCGACTTTGATATACCCACCGCTGCCAACCACTTCTTTTATTATGCCGGCTGGGCAGATAAACTGCAATACGCATTCCCCAACAGGCAGGTACAGCCGCTTGGGGTGGCAGGGCAAATCATTCCCTGGAATTTTCCTTTGCTCATGGCCGCCTGGAAAATAGCACCGGCTCTGGCTACAGGTAATACGGTCGTTTTAAAACCTGCTGAAACAACACCGCTTACAGCATTGAAACTCGCAGAAGTACTGCAGGAAGCAGATCTTCCTCCGGGAGTGGTAAATATTATTACCGGCGCAGGCAATACCGGTGCCATGCTGGTAAATCATCCGGATGTAAATAAAATTGCCTTCACCGGTTCTACGGCCGTGGGTAAATTAATTGAGCAATCTGTAGCAGGAACCGATAAAAAACTCACCCTGGAACTGGGGGGTAAAGCGGCCAATATTATTTTTGACGATGCCCCGCTAGACCAGGCGGTGGAAGGTGTAATCAATGGAATCTTTTTTAACCAGGGTCATGTGTGTTGCGCTGGTAGTCGCCTCTATGTGCAGGAATCTGTGTATAAGCAGGTGCTGCAAAAACTTAAAGACCGGTTGGAAACTTTGATTGTGGG
>DGQO01000186.1:6120-6988 GCA_002400445.1 Chitinophagaceae bacterium UBA4412 | reverse complement strand
TTTTTACCAATGTGGCACAAAGCAACCGCATTGCGCAGGAAGAAATCTTTGGCCCTGTGCTCACCATACAAACTTTTAGAACAGATGATGAAGTGATAGAAAAAGCCAATAATACCCCTTACGGTTTATCAGCAGGCGTATGGACGGATAAAGGTTCCAAGATCTTTAACCTCACTACAAAACTGCGGGCGGGTGTAGTTTGGGCCAATACCTACAACCAGTTTGATCCCACTTCTCCTTTTGGTGGATATAAAGAAAGTGGTTTTGGAAGAGAAGGAGGATTGCAGGGCTTGTGGGGTTATGTAAAATAAATGAAACTGAGTGTAACATAGAAAAACGCTGAGGCAGTTACGCAGGTTTATTGAACCGACCTCTTGAATGTTGGATAGTGAATAAATTTTAATGTAGAAATTATGAGCAGAATCCCAGTTCTAAAAACGTATAAGATTTTTGTAGGCGGCAAGTTTCCCCGCACAGAATCCGGCCGTTTTTATACACCTGTAAATGCGCAGCAGGAAAAGCTGGCAAATGTGTGCCTGTGTTCACGAAAAGATTTTAGGGATGCTGTGCTGGCTGCCCGTTCTGCTTTTGGTGGGTGGAGCAACCGGGCGGCATTTAACCGGGGCCAGATTTTGTACCGCATTGCCGAAATGCTGGAAGGTCGTAAAGCACAATTTGTTGAGGAACTGATTCAGCAATCTTATTCCAGGGCTGATGCCGTGCAGGAAGTAGAAATAAGTATCGACCGCCTCATTTATTATGCGGGCTGGTGCGATAAATTTCAGCAGGTATTCAGCAGTGTGAATCCCGTAGCAAGTTCCCATTTTAATTTTTCCGTTCCAGAGGCTACAGGAGTTACCTGCATTGT
>DGQO01000186.1:3438-5985 GCA_002400445.1 Chitinophagaceae bacterium UBA4412 | reverse complement strand
AGAATATGAAGCGATTGAAATTCTATGATAAGATAGACTGGCTCTCCGAAGCAGGGCAATCTCCCTATTTCATTTTAGATGCCCAGGAAATAAAAACCACCTGGCACCCCGTAGAAAATATAGGGGGAGCAAAAGCCGGTTATTAAACTCGTTAATAATCTGTTTAGCCTATCACGGAATGATTTTTGTCCATGGCTTACCGCTAATTTTACAGTATGAAGTTTTTCTTTTTTATTCCGTTACTTTTTATGTCTTTGTGTCTTTACGCTCAGCCCCAGGGTTCAGATAGCAGTGCTTATGCTACTGTACAAATTTCTAAAGATCCCCGGCTGGATGTGCTGGGCGAAAAAATGGCTGCTTATAATGCCAGCCTCTCTAAAAATGTGCGCTCATCCAAGGGTTATCGCCTGATGGTACTCAGCACAAATGATCGCAACCAGGCCATGCAACTTCGCTCCAGGCTGCTACAGCAATACCCGGAACATAAAGTGTATATGATTTACCAAAATCCATTTATCAAATTGAAGATGGGCAATTTTGTAGAAAAATCAGAAGCCGAGGCGGTACGTAAAGAGTTGATGCGCTACCATATCGTACCTGGCAACGTGTACCTTTTGCCAGAGCAGGTAGAAGTAAGACCCGATCAAATTTCTGAATCCTCCGAATAACAAAAGCAAAGCTGTACAGGGGCTACCCAGGCGGGTATCTTTTTAATGGTGGCTTAGCACNNTGTTTTTTTTACCTTCACCTGCATAAATACATGGGCATGCTCCAAAAAATTAAAAGACTGGCTAAAGACTATTCGCCTGAATTTATAGCCGTGCGGCATCATATTCATGCCTACCCCGAACTCAGCTACCAGGAACACGAAACCGCAGCATTCGTTTGCGAAAAGCTTCAAGGCTGGGGTATTGGCTGCGAGCGAAAAGCAACCACAGGTGTGGTGGGTATCATCTATGGAAAAAACCCCGAATCCAGGGTGATTGCCCTGCGGGCCGATATGGATGCTCTACCCATACAGGAGCAAAATGATGTGCCTTATAAATCCACACGCCCGGGTGTGATGCATGCCTGCGGCCACGATGTGCATACAACATGCTTGCTGGGTGCTGCTAAAATTTTGCAGGAAACAAAAGAAGAGTGGGAAGGTACCATCAAACTTATTTTTCAGCCGGGCGAAGAAAAAAATCCTGGTGGTGCAAGCCTCATGATAAAAGACGGTGTACTGGAAAATCCTGCACCGCAAAAAATTCTTGCACTGCATGTTCATCCGGGAATGGAAGTGGGGCAGTTTAGTTTTAGGGGTGGTATGGTTATGGCCAGCGCAGATGAAATTTATATTACCATCACCGCCAAAGGTGGCCATGCTGCCGCACCACAATTCACCGNNTTCCAGGCTGGAAACACCACCAATGTAATTCCATCAGAAGTGAAGCTCATGGGCACTTTCAGGGCTATGGACGAAGCCTGGCGTTTTAAAGCGCATGAACTCATCAAAAAGCAAACTACCGAACTTGTGGCGGCCATGGGCGCAGAGGCCAGCATTCATATTGATGTGGGATATCCCTTTGTGCTCAATGATCATATGCTTTGCGCCGAAGCCAGGCAGCTTGCAGAAAAATTTGCCGGCGAAGCACAGGTGAGTGAAACAGAACTGCGGATGGGTGCCGAAGATTTTGCGTATTATTCGCATAAACTTCCCGCCTGTTTTTTCAGGCTCGGTGCCGGCAATGCAGCCAGGGGGATTACGATTGGCGTGCACACATCCACCTTTAATATAGACGAAGGCGCTATAGAACAAGGCATGGGTATGATGGCCTGGCTCGCCGTGAGCATACAATAATATTTTGGGCGTGCCCTGTGGGCCGGGCTTTCCGCTGCAAGTCCTCGCCATTCGTGCCTCATGGCTGTGGGCTTTTCGCTACAATCCCTCACGCAGGCAGTGCGCTATGCATTGCAGTTTTTTTTTACAACAGCTTTAGTAGCCGCTTAAATAAAAGTTACCTTGTAGCAATGCTGTTGAACGGAGGGTAGCAACCCTGCCTGTCAGAAGACAGGGATGCTGCCCCGGAGCAGAAACGCTGGAAACCAAAAAATAAAATAGCTTCAAATGAAAATAGCATTTCACGGCGCAGCCCGCACCGTTACCGGGTCTAAACATCTCGTAACATTGGCCAATGGAAAAAAAATCCTCTTAGACTGTGGTATGTACCAGGGCATGGGTAGTGCTACAATGCCGCTAAACAGGGAGTGGGGTTTTGATCCTGCCGAAGTAGATTATGTAATTCTTTCGCATGCGCATATTGATCATTGCGGCCTGCTGCCCAAGTTGGTAAAAGATGGTTATGATGGAGTGGTGTATGCCACCCCTGCCACAGCAGAACTGGCTTCTGTACTTATGGAAGACAGTGCGGTTATCCAGGAATCTGATGCTAAATACGATAACAAGCGCCGTGCGCTTGAACATCTTCCTTATGTACAACCGCTCTACAGCAAAGAGGATGCGCTGGCGGCCGCCGCTATTTTTAAAACAGTGGAATACCATAA
>DGQO01000186.1:0-3400 GCA_002400445.1 Chitinophagaceae bacterium UBA4412 | reverse complement strand
CCGGAGGTATTTGAGCAGGCAGATTTTATTTTACTGGAATCTACCTATGGCAATAGCCTGCACGATGAACACCATCCCACACCAGATGCCCTGCTGGGTTGGATCGAAAAAACTTGTGTTCAGAAAAAAGGTAAACTCATTCTTCCGGCTTTTAGCGTGGGCCGCACGCAGGAAATTTTATATGGGCTTAACCAGCTTGAACTGGAAAACCGGCTGCCAAACCTGCAGTATTTTGTAGATAGTCCGCTAAGCATAAAAGCCACCGGTATTGTAAAAAAATATCCGCAATATTTTAATGCAAGAATTCAGAAAATATTGCAGACAGATAATGATCCTTTTGGGTTTAAAGGACTCCATTTTATTAAATCTGTTGACGAGTCTAAGATGCTTAATTATTATAAAGGTCCCTGCGTAATTATTAGTGCCAGTGGTATGGCAGAGGCCGGCCGGGTGAAGCATCACATNNCTGGGTGGGCGGCTCATGCATCATCCAAAGGAAGTGACCATTTATGGCCAGGTGCATGAGGTAAATGCTACCATCGGCGAATTGCGCAGCATGAGTGCGCATGGTGATTATGACGACTTGTTACAATTCCTGGGTTGCCAGGATACCCGCAAAGTGCAAAAACTATTCCTGGTGCATGGCGAGTATGATGTGCAGCAGGATTTTAGAGAACGCCTGCTGCGTAAAGGTTTTTCGGATGTGCAGATTCCTGCAAGGCATGAGGAAGTTGGGCTAGGGTAGAAATTTTTTAGAAAATAAAACCGGCCATTTATCTACCCGGGTTAAAAGCAGCAATATCAATAGAGGTTTTTCTACCTAGTAGTATCTCACTCACCAGCAGTCCTGTGCCTGTGCCTTGCGATATGCCCAGCATAGCATGCCCACCGGCAATGATTACATTTTTATAATTACCTGCCTTGCCTATATAAGCCAGTCCATCTGGCGTAACCGGGCGGAGCCCACACCAGATTTTTGTTTCCGGCACGGGTCCGATGGCTAAACCAGGATAAAAGGATTTTACGGAATGATAAATGCCCTGCATTCTTTCTTTCCTGATGTGGTGATTAATTCCACTCAGTTCCATCGTACCTCCAATGCGCAGGCGATTTCCCCAGGGCGTAATTGCACAACGGCCGTCTACCAGGATGGCAGGATACATAATATTTTTTTCTACAAAAGGGTAGGTATAGCTGTAGCCTTTGCCGGGCTGAAGCAGGAGAGAAATGCTTAACATTTTTGCCAGTTGCGGGATCCAGCTCCCGGCTGCAATTACCACATTTTTACAATCTATTTTTTGGCGATTGGTGATCACTGCACGCACGCTATTGTCACTATGCTCAAAGCCTTTTACTTCCTGGTTCAATAAAAATTTCACACCCGCATTTTCTAAATAAATTTTTAATTGATGCATCAGCTTAGAGGGGTCAAGGTGGCAATCGTCTTTAAACAATACTGCACCGGCCACATCAAGTTTCACATGCGGCTCCAGTGCCTGAACGGCAGCAGCATCAAGGCACTCCACCTGCAGCCCAAATTTTTCAGCATCTTTCGCAAGTTCTATTTCATGATGCAATGCTGCCTGCGATTTGCAAAGCATAAAACATCCTTTTTGTTCCAGGTCAATATGATTGCCAATAGTACTCTGCATTTCGTTGATGAGCTCCCGGCTTAGGTGCAGGATGTTATTGAGATGTGGTGCAGATGATTTTACTTTTTGTGCATTGCTGTTTTTCATGAATTTCCAGGCCCATTTCACCAGGTCTGCGTTCAGCCTTGGTTTAATGTAAAAAGGGCTCTTACTGCTCAGGATATATTTAAGCCCTTCTGCAATAATTCCCGGAGATGCCAGCGGCACAAAATGACTCGGGCTCATATAGCCCATATTGCCAAAGGAGCAGCCATCCGTAATATCTCCCCGGTCAATAATGGTTACTGCTTCGCCCTGCTGTTGTAAATAATAAGCGGAGCATAAACCAATGATGCCCCCACCGATGATTACAGTTTCTGCCATAGCTTGAATGATAATTTGCCGTTAAAGCTACTTCAAAACCACAATGGGATTACATGAAATTCTTTTGTTGCAGCACACAGCTATTCTAAACCTTGCAAAAATTTGATATTTTTGATTCCTTCAATTTTCGATATGCAAGCTTACGGTCAGATATTATTAATTGCCATGCCCGTTTTCCTGTTGCTCGTACTCCTGGAAAAATGGTATGGCTGGCGCAAAGGTTTTGAAACCGTGCGCACTTTAGATATGGTGAGTAGCCTCAGCAGCGGCGTAACCAATGTAACTAAAGATGTACTTGGGCTCAGCATTGCTTTAATTAGTTACGAATGGCTTTTAGAGCACCTGGCCGTTACACACATCACAGCCACATGGCTCACTTATGTAATTGCTTTTGTGGTGCTCGATTTTGCGGGCTATGCGGTGCATGCCCTTGATCATAAAGTCAATTTTTTCTGGAACAGCCACCTCATTCACCATAGCAGCGAAGAATTTAATCTTGCCTGCGCCTTGCGGCAAAGTGTCTCTGTATTTGTTCGGTTATTTGTAATTCTGCTGCTGCCTGCAGCAGTGCTGGGAGTTCCCGCCCAGGTGATTGCCATCGTGGCGCCACTGCATTTGTTTGCACAGTTCTGGTACCATACCCGGCACATTAAAAAAATGGGCTGGCTTGAAAATATAATTGTAACGCCTTCTCATCATCGGGTGCATCATGCCATTAACCCGGAATACATGGACAAAAATTATGGGCAAATCTTTATTTTCTGGGATAAGTTATTTGGTACATTCCAGGAAGAACTGGATGATGTGCCTGCTGTATATGGCGTTACAAGGCCGGTGCGCACCTGGAATCCTATCAAAATAAATTTTGGTCACCTCTGGCAACTCATTAAAGACGCCTGGCACACGAAACGGCTTAAAGACAAACTGCGCATTTGGTTTATGCCCACGGGCTGGCGTCCGCAGGATGTAGCAGAGAAATATCCGCTGTATAAAATTGATGACGTTTATGATTTTGAAAAGTACGACACTAAGCATTCCCGGAGTTTCATGATATGGCTTTGGGTACAGCTCGTGGCGCTCCTGCTTTTGGTAAGCTACCTGTTTGGCAATATCGCCAGCATTGGCAGTCCTGCTTTTTTTGGGTATGGTGCCTTTGTTTTTGTATTTGTATATGCGTTTACAGAAATGATGGATGGGCATCGTTTTGCCTTTGCCTGGATCATTGCCACTGCTGCTTTGGGCATCGGGATTATTTTTTACCAGGGAGATTGGTTTGGGATGAGTGGTTTTTGGCCAGCAGCCCCGTATATCGTTTTGCTTTATTTGCTTTTCTTCCTTGGCACCGGCCTCTTTTTTAGCTACCAACGGCAATTCCGGTCGCACAA
>DGQO01000045.1:2370-2513 GCA_002400445.1 Chitinophagaceae bacterium UBA4412 | reverse complement strand
ACGCCGGTGCTTAGCCCACGGGATATCAGAAATAAAAATGAAGTGAGACTCCTTGTTTTACTGTCAAAGCGATTTTCTAAAAACTCGTAAGCGGTAAACACTTTTAGCCTGCTGTACACCGGCACAAAAAAGATACTGATCAC
>DGQO01000045.1:206-2218 GCA_002400445.1 Chitinophagaceae bacterium UBA4412 | reverse complement strand
GGTGCCAGTAAATTTGCCATTATCCGAAATGCTCCCGGAACTGCTGCCGGTAATTCTCTGAAGAAAACAAGGCCTGTGTAGATAAATCGTCCTTTACCATACTTTGCTACGATGAGGCTACCATCATCATCGGCTTCAGCTTCATCATGCATAGCAAACAATTTGACATAATGAGGATCATTGGTTTGCGCATGATAAATGCTGCGCTCCTGTATCCATCCGGAAAAATCATCAATGGTAATTTTATTGGGATAGGAAAGCAATGGATGATTTGGCTGTAAAAACTTCACCGTTGCATTTTCATCAGTAACCCTGTTCCTGGTTACCGTAAAAGGATATGGGCCGATGCCTTGCTTAATGCTGGAAATATTATTATTGGTATTATACTGCACCAGCATTACCCCGCCTTCACTGATGTAATTCATCAATACTTCTTTTACAGCAGGCAACCACTCATTGGTATTATATGCCCGCACACCGGTAACAATAGCATCAAATTTTTTAAGGTTGGAAGCTGTAATATCTTTTTCCCCAAGCAAGCTCACTTCATAACCCATTTGCGTGAGTGCCTGCGGCACTTTATCGCCGGCACCATTAATGTAACCGATACGTGTACCTGCTATTTGTAAATCCATTTTGAGTACCGTGCTTACATCATAGTAACCCCGGTAGATATCAGGAATGTGGTCGTAGCTTATTTTTTCCAACGAGAAATATTGATGCTCTGCCAATTGGTCTGCGGCAAAATCGCCACCCACAGTTGTTTTGCTGTTTAAGGCAAAATCCTGGCTGCGAATGGTGAAATCTATTAAACGTTTTTCTCCTTTGCGCAAAAGTCCTATGCTGTCAAATACAGGAACGTTTTTGCCTGGATACCTGGCAGAAAAACGCATCGCTCCACTGATATTCTCATTGCTTTGCAGGGTAAACTGTATTCTCCGGGTGATGTCTTTTTTATGATGGGGAAGAATAATCAATGCCGGCGATACATTTACAAAAACCGGCTGCACAAATGATGCAGGTTGATACACTTCTCCCTTTACCGGATCTGTGTATTTATATTGTATGGGTCGTTCAAATTGATAAGGCTGCCCATTGATCTGCACGTCAAAAGTAGCGATCGGGGGAGGATTCTGCGGCCAGCCAATTTCTTCCTGGTTTCTCACATCAAAGGATTCTCCTTTCAATGGAAATTCAAGCCAGTAAGGTTGCGATATTGGTATATCCGCAGGCAGAAAAACAGTACTGGTAACCGATGAGTTGCTATTAGCAGAAAAATTACTGAATTGTATGTTTTTACTAAAAGCACTTACCTGTGCCTTCTCTACAGGCACAGAAAGCCGGTTAATAAAATTCACACTAAAACGCATGCTATCCCCGGGCACATTCAACTGCTGAGCTACGGTTGCTTCCATAAATAAACCGGAACAGGCGGCAATTAAATTGAGCAAATTCTTTTTTTGATAGCTATTTTTTGTGGCTGCCATTTGGTATAGCTGCTGCAAGGTGGGCAATGATGCCTGAGGCATTGCGGGTTTAAAATTGCTAATGAGTTGCTTTACGAGTGCATCATATCTTTTACTTTCCTCAGCAGTAAAACCTATGCGCCGGCTACTGATATCAATATCTTCTAACAAAGAAGCCTGGGGTGCTGTACCTTTTATGGTAGAAAAATACTCAAAACTCTCTCCCCGCTGCGCAGGCACACCAAATCCCTGGCTCTTGTGCTCACTGCGGCTTTCTGCAGCAAGTTCACCATAACTTTTGCCCAGCAGCGGATTGTACATACCAACATCTATTTTCAATTGATCTTCCCTTTGCGTATTTGTGCCACCAAAATTAAAGGTGTTCCAAAGCAACCTTTTTGCCTGCCAGGTGGCTACGCCATATTTAAATTGATCAGGAAACATGGTCGTATCAGCAGCAGCAATAAATGCTTCTCCTGCAAGAATAGCTGAAGCGGTATGATGACCATGGCCTCCTTCGCCTGTTGTGGGAAAGCGGGTAATAAT
>DGQO01000045.1:0-173 GCA_002400445.1 Chitinophagaceae bacterium UBA4412 | reverse complement strand
AGCTCCTGCGTGCGCACAAGGCCAAGGTCAATTCCCTGCTCATTTCCAATAAGGTTCTGCCCTCCATCGCCACGGGTGAGGCTCAAATATCCTGTACGCAGCATTTTCTCATTAGCCAGGTAAGCAAGGAGTCTGGTATTCTCATCATCAGGGTGGGCCGCTATATACAATGC
>DGQO01000124.1:31283-31436 GCA_002400445.1 Chitinophagaceae bacterium UBA4412 | reverse complement strand
AGGAATGCCATCGTCAAGAACGGAAAAGTTGTGTTCCCATCTCTTATTGTCAATATTAATGATGCCTTTTGAGGTGAACAGCATTGCATTCCTACCATTGCGGGTAGGCATCACACAGTCAAACATGTCTACACCAAGACTGATGGCTTCCAG
>DGQO01000124.1:30034-31093 GCA_002400445.1 Chitinophagaceae bacterium UBA4412 | reverse complement strand
TATTCGCTGGCGCCTGGCGGGCATTCATCAAATGCCATGATGATATCTCCTCCAATAATGCGCTGCACATCCATTACACTTTCTGGCGAAAACAAATGCCTGCTACCATCAATATGCGATTGAAAAACGACACCCTCTTCTGTAATTTTGCGGCTTCCAGCCAATGAGAAAACCTGGAAACCGCCGCTATCCGTCAAAATAGGTTTCGGCCATCCAATAAATTGGTGCAAGCCACCCGCAGCTTCCAGGGTGTGCAACCCCGGCCGCAGGTACAAGTGGTAGGTGTTGCCCAATATAATTTGTGCATGTACTTCTTCCTGAAGTTGCTGCTGTGTTACCGCTTTTACGCTTCCTACGGTACCTACGGGCATAAAAATGGGCGTAGAAATCTGCCCATGATCCGTTGTAATGGTACCTGCTCTTGCTTTTGAACCTTTATCTTCTGCTTCCAGCTTGAAATTGAGTGCCGCCATTGAAAAATTTTAAAGACCGCAAAGATAATTTTTAAACAACTTCTATAATAATGCATCCTTGAGCGGCTGTTCTATGTAAGGATTACTTTTGCACTATGTATTTACCCAAACTGGCTGAAGAACACTGGCAACTCCTGCTGTTTATATCCCTATGTGCCATAGTGTTGTTCCAATTTTTTTACTACTTCTACTTTTACCTGCGCATTGGCTGGCACAAAGAGAAACCTAGAGATAGCTCACAAACGCATGCCGTAAGCGTGATCGTGTGTGCCAGGGATGAGGCCCATAATCTTTCCGTAAACCTGGCTGGCATACTTGTACAACAATATGCCAGTACCCATGAAGTAATTGTCGTAAACGACAATTCTTATGATGATACGAGGTATGTGCTCGAAGCGCTGCAAAAAGAATTTAAACAACTGCACATTGTAGAGCTCACACAGGAGGCGAAGATGATACCCGGCAAAAAGTTTCCACTGAGCATTGGTATTAAAACGGCAAAACATGAAATGGTTTTACTTACTGATGCAGACTGTGTACCTGCCAGTGAAGTATGGATAGACCGAATGCAAAATGCTTACGATGA
>DGQO01000124.1:8363-29999 GCA_002400445.1 Chitinophagaceae bacterium UBA4412 | reverse complement strand
ACCGTTTTCTTTAGGCACAAAGGTTTTTCTGCGCATAACCATCTGCCTGGGGGAGACGATGATTTGTTTATCAATGCCGCCGCCACAAGCCAAAACACAAAAGTGAATTTAGATGCGCAAAGTTTTACGCTAAGCCGCCCTGCAGCTACCTGGGCAGAGTGGCGAAGCCAGAAAAAAAGACACTATTCCACTTCTAAATATTATAAACGGCTACATAAATTTTTATTAGCGGGTTATGCCTTCGCTGCATTCCTGTTTTATCCGTTGCTGGTATTATGTTTTGTATTCGTAAGCTGGGAATGGTCGCTGTTCGTTTTCCTTATTAAAACAATCTTTCAACACATCATCTTTGTTCCGGCGATGAAAAAATTGAATGAGAAAGACCTCTCCCCTTATATCATTTTGTTTGATCTTTGGATGTTCTTTTATTACATTCTTTTTGCACCATCCCTTATTCGCAAGCCAAAACAGCACTGGAAATAATTCATGGAGATAATAGAAAAATATTTTGACGACTTTACGGCCACGCAGCAAACGCAATTGGCCTCCCTGCAAGAGTTATACCGGTACTGGAACGAAAGAATTAATGTGATCAGCCGCAAAGACATGGATCATTTTTACCTGCACCATGTATTGCATTCGCTGAGTATAGCAACCACCTTTGAATTTAATCCGGGCATGCAAGTGATGGACCTTGGCTGTGGAGGAGGCTTTCCTGGAGTACCGCTTGCCATCTTATTTCCGGAGACAAATTTCCTGATGGTAGACAGCATCCACAAAAAGCTGAAAGTAATTGANNCACACAAGAGCAGAAGAGATCAAAAACCGCAAATTTGATGCAGTCGTTTCCAGGGCCGTAGCGCCACTGCAGCTTTTATGGCAATGGAGCCGCCCTTTGATAAAAAAACATACGGAAACCAAGGAAAGCGTTCCCAATGGACTGATCTGCCTCAAAGGTGGCGACCTGAACCAGGAAGTGCATGAAAGTGGATGCAAACCTTTTGTTTGGGAGATCGACAAAATTTTTCCGGAGCCTTATTTTATGGGGAAATTTATATTGTACCAGCCTAAAAAGTAATACTACCTCTTTGGCGTATTTTTCTTTTCTATATTTTAATTAACTTTTGCATGATGAACATTACTGTAGGTATTGTAGAAGACAACCATGATATCAGGAAAGCCCTGGAAGAAATTGTAGAAATGGCACCGGGCTTTGAACTCTCCTGCTCTTGCGTAAATGGAGAAGATGCACTTGTGCAACTACCTGCATTTGAGCCGGAAGTTACCCTCATGGACATCAACCTCGGCGGTATTGATGGTATTGAAGTGGTGAGAAAAGTAAAGCAACTCCGACCAGAAATGCTCTTCATGATGTGCACGGTATATGAAGAAGACGAAAAAATCTTTGAAGCGCTCAATGCTGGCGCCAGCGGATACATCATTAAAAAGACCACCCCTTCCCGGTTGCTGGATGCTATCAAAGAATTGTATGAAGGTGGGGCACCAATGAGCAGCCAGATTGCCCGGAAGGTGGTGCTGGCTTTTCAGCAAAAGCCGGCTGCGGTTACAGATGGCTCCCTGGATATCCTTACTAAAAGAGAGCTGGAAATTTTAGAAATGCTGGCCAATGGATTAGTGTACAAAGAAATTACGGATAAGCTTTTTATAAGCACAGAAACCGTGCGCAAGCATGTGTATAATGTGTACAACAAACTGCATGTTTCAAATCGTGTAGAGGCCGTAAATAAATATTACGGACGTTAATTAAATCTATCTTCAAGTGCCAACGCCCCAGCCACATACTGAGGCGTTTTTTTTTGCTTATTCACCTGGATAAATGCAAAACGGATTATCTATTTCCAAGTACAGCCCACAGGTAAAGACAGGAAAATAATTACCAGGCTATTTCCAGTAAATTATTCTTTCTGCTCACATCGGCCATGCGTTTCGAAGGATCAATTTCTGCTTTCTTAAGATCGGTAAGCTTCCGGTTAAACTGGATAGTATAAGTAGGATGGGTCCATTTCCATTCCTCGTAAACCGTTCGTTTTTCTCCGGGATTTTCCGCTGGCTTGTCGCCATACATCAGGTTAAGCGGGATATAACACATCTCCGTACTCCCATCAGAAAAAGTTAACCTTACATCTATCGGCATGGGCATGTCACCAATGCGCTTCAGTCTTATTTTTGATACACCTGCATCTTCCCACAAACTATCGATAGCGTAATCAATCGTCTTTGTGGTATTCACAAAATAGAGTTTATACCAGTCTAACTGAATGCCACTTACATCTGTTGCAAGTTTAATAAAATCATTAGCATCAGGATGCTTGAAACGCCACTGACGATAATACTCCAACAAAATTTTGTCCCGTACGGCTGCTCCCACGATGTAGCCCAATTGCTCTACAAATACTTCGCCCTTTGAGTAGGATGCTGCGCTGTAAGCGTAATTCGTATTGAACTGGTCTGCATGTGTAGTAAGCGGTTCTTCCAAACCACTTTGCACGAGTTTAAAATAACTATCATACGCCCCGGCATGCTCCTGCGGCAACACATTCTCTACAAGGTCTTTCAATTGCGTATTGTCCGGCCGTTTCTTTAAAGCGCTCTCATAGGGCGCAATAGACGGATATCCGTTGTTATAAGCACTGGCAAGGTCTTCTGCAAAACTGGCAAAACCCTCGTCCATCCAGCCATATAAACTTTCATTTGTTCCAAGCATCATCTGGTACCAGCTATGCATCCATTCGTGCAGCGCTGTGCCTATGGAAGCTGAGCTCACCAGGGTAGCCATGGGATACTCCATACCCCCATCACCTCCATGGATAAAAGAGTATTGCGGGTAAGGATATTTTCCAAAATGGGTTTCTATAAAAGGGAGTACATGTACAGCCGTAGTAGCCACTTTTATCCAGGCACTATCATCATTTTCACTCTTGGGGTTGTCATTAAAAATTACATGTATTACGGGGCCATTGGGCACCGTGCGAACGATATGTTTGTATTCAGGATCTGCTGCCCACACAAAGTCGTGAATATTGTTTCCGGAAAAATGCCAATTGCGTTTCTCCCCTGTTATTGGTTTGAGATCGGTGCCTGGTTTATCATATCCCCATCCAATTTCGCTAGCATTGAGTAAAACGCCTGTGCCACCAAGTTTATAATTTTTATCAATTTTGATGGTTACATCATAATCGCCCCAAACTCCATAAAACTCTCGTGCAATGTAGGGTGTAGGATGCCATCCTTCACGGTCATACTCACAAAGTTTAGGATACCATTGACTCATGCTGTATCGCACACCGGTAGCGGGATTATCTCTGCCACTTCTCCTTACCTGCAAAGGCACTTGTGCTTCAAACTCCATATCCAGAACCACCTTGCTGTTGGGCAAAATGGGCTTGGTAAGATTTACCTCTAATATGGTTTCATGATATTTGAAAGGCTGAGGTACACCATTCATCTTCAAAGATTTTATTTTTTGATAGCCGATTTCATCATCTTTCAATTTACTGATGCGATCACGCACCCTGGTATCCCAATCTGGTCGGCCGCCAATTTTTATTTTTCCCAGCTCCTGGCTCCTCACATCCATACTACTCCCCGGCTGGAAAGCATTAAAATAAAGATGGTAAAAAAGTCTTGTGAGCTTATCGGGCGAATTGTTAGTATATACCAATTTCTGCGTACCTGTAAGCTGATTGGTTACTACATCCATATCTATTTTCATGTTGTAGCTTACCCGCTGCTGCCAGCGATCCGGCTGGGCATGGGCAAAATTCAGACTAAGAAGACTGGCCACAAAAAAGATCAACACTCTAATCATCAGAGATAAGTTTAATACGGGTTAAATTTCGGAAAATAAGGTATTATAGTTTGTGAAAGTTGGCTAGGTGGAAAACGATTATTTACCGGCCAGCACAATCACAATTTCACCTTTTATTGCTTTTTGGCTAAAATGGTCATACACCTGCTGCAGGCTGCCCCTTGCATTTTCTTCAAATTTCTTGGTTAGTTCCCGACTCACACAGCATTGCCGCTCTACACCAAAATATTCTATGAAGTCTTTGAGTGTTTTAAGCAGCCGTACCGGGCTTTCATAAAAAACCATTGTTCTGGTTTCTTCTGCAAGCCGCTTTAAAAAAGTTTGCCGTCCCTTTTTCAAAGGAAGAAAACCTTCAAAGCAAAAACTGTTCATAGGCAGCGCACTATTTACCAGGGCTGGTACAAAAGCGGTTGCGCCTGGCAGACACTCTACACGAATATTCTCTTGCACACAGGCACGCACCAGTAAAAAAGCAGGATCACTTACGCCGGGTGTGCCTGCATCTGTGAGCAGCGCAATGGTTTTTCCGGCTTCCATTTGTTCCACCAAATGATTAACAATACGGTGTTCATTATGCTGATGATACGGTGAAACAGGTTTGTGAATTTCGTAATGACGCAGCAAGAACCCGGAAGTGCGGGTATCTTCTGCCAGGATAAGATCCACCATTTTTAAAACTTCTATGGCCCGGAAAGTGATATCACCAAGGTTTCCAATTGGTGATGGAACAAGATATAAAACACCCGCAGCTTCATTTACAGCAGAAAATATGGGCTCCGAACTTGAAGAGGATTCGGTCAAAATAGAAACGATTTATAATGAGCAATTTGCTTAATCAGCAAGTGTTATTTCAAACATTTCCATTACGGGATTTGCCAGTAGTTTTTTTGCTGCATCTGCGGCAATGGCCATGGCTGTTTCTTTATTTTCAGCTTCCACTTGCAGGTCAATATGCTTTCCTATTCTCACATCGGATACCGCGGTGATATTTAAATTTTGCAAACCTCCCAGCACGGCTTTCCCTTGAGGATCAAGCAAGTCTTTTAAAGGCATTACCTTAACCTGTGCAGTAAAAATCATGATGCTTTATTTTTATAAATTAATGATAAAAGAACATAGCCAAGAAACACGGCCGGCACAGCAAGCCAATGCAGCAAAATAGCACAAAGCAGTGCAAAAACAGCAAGCATTATTTTCGGCCCGTTATCCTTTAATCGCCTGCTGGTAAACTTTAATGCCATTAAGGGAAGGCGGCTCACCATAAGAGCGCTTACCACCAAAACAAAAGCATATAAAAACCATTTATTAAACAGAAGGCTGATCAATGCTTCATGATGTGTATTCCAGTAAATGAACGGCAGCGATGCTACCAGCAAGCCTGCTGCCGGGATGGGAACACCCTTAAAACCATATGCCTGCTCTGCATCAAGATTAAATCTGGCAAGGCGATATGCACCGGCAGCCGGCAGGATAAATGCAGGGCAAAGCCACAATACAGATGCATCAATTCCATCCGGTTCGGCAGCAATCCCCATCCTCAGAAATTGGTAAATAATCATTGCCGGGGCTACACCAAAACTTACAACATCTGCCAGGGAATCCAATTGTTTTCCCATTTCAGAACTTGCCTTAAAGAGCCTGGCCACAAAGCCATCTAAAAAATCAATTACAGCAGCAATCCCAATAAACAAACTACCCATCCAGATTTTTTCAGGAATACCCACAAACTGCGCTCCCTCCTCCGTGTATTGCATGGTGATGCCATTCTGCAGTATATAGGTGATGGCCACGCAGCCAAACACCAGGTTGAGCAGCGTAAATAAATTAGGAATTTGCTTCATGATATTAGCCTTAGAGGCGGGTAAAAACTATTTGCTTTGTTTCATTAATGCTTCAATCTCTTCCACCGTGATAGGAATATCTTTCATCAGGTCTTTATTACCATTCCGGGTAATCCAAAAATTATTTTCTATGCGAATGCCCATCTGCTCTTCTTCAATATAAATACCCGGCTCGATGGTGAAAACCATTCCGGCTTTAATAGGCTCTGTGCGGGTGCCCAGGTCATGAACATCTATACCGAGGTGATGCGAAATACCATGGTACAGGTATTTGCGGTAGGCCCTGTTTTGAGGATTCTCGTTTTTTACATCGGATTTTTTAAGCAGCCCGATTTTTTGAAAAATAACAGTGGCTTCGTCGCCCACTTTTTCAGTATAGTCCACTATGCTTATGCCGGGCTTCAGAATACTGGCGGCATAATGATGTAAATGCAGGCAGGCATTATAAACGGTTTTCTGCCGGCGGCTAAACTTGCCGTTTACCGGTACGGTGCGAGACAGATCAGCACAATAATTTCCGTAAGCAGCACCAAAATCCATCAGGATAAGCTCTCCATCTTTACACTCCTGGTTATTCTCTACATAATGTAAGGTGCGAGCCCTATCGCCACTTGCAATAATAGAACCGTATGCGGGGCCGGAAGAACGCTGGGAAAGAAAAGAGTGCAAAATTTCTGCTTCTATTTCATACTCCATTACACCGGGCCTTATAAACCCCAGCAGCCTGCGAAAAGCAATGTTCGTAATGTCGATCGCTTTTTGCATCACTTCAATTTCGAGTGGCGTTTTGATGGCACGGAGTTCTTTCAAAATTTTTGCACTGCGGCGGTATTGGTGTAAGGGGTATCGTTGCCGCATCATTTCAGCATAGCGATAATCTCTTACCATTACAAGGTTACCCTTACGGTCATTTTCATTTGAATTGAGGTAAATGGTATCTGCCCAATGTATCCAGGGCTGCAGGCTACCGTCTATGGCATCTAACCATAGAATATTTTGAATGCCGGAAATCGCCTGTGCTTCCTCCACCCGCAAGCGGTGGCCATCCCACTTTTCTTTGAGTTCATTAGGGCGAACCAGCACCAGCACTTCACGGTACTTCTGCTCAGCATTGTCCGGGTACAAAATGAGCATACTATCTTCCTGCTCAATTCCAGTGAGCCAGAACAAGTCAGAATTTTGCTTAAACGGAAACAACTGATCCGCATTGGTAGGCAGTTCGTCATTGCTGTTAAAAATAGCAATGGAATTTTTTTCCATTTTGTCGGTAAACCGCTTACGGTTCTGCACGAAAATCTCGGGATTGAGGGGAAGATATTTCATGAATGCTGTTTTAAATTTATATAAACTGCATCGTTGATAAAAACGATTGTGCAATATACGTCTTATAGATTTTGGATGTACCTGGCACTGCCGGGGAAAATTCTCAAAAAATTTGTACTGTTTAATATTTAAGCATAAATACAAAACGATGTTTAAAAAACTATCCAAACAGGTCGCATTTTGACCAAAGAAATAAGCGGTCGATTGAAAACTTTATCGATTTGGAACTCCCAATTTGAAAAGCAGGAAAACCTCAAACCCTACATTTGTAGCGAATCAAAAAGATTGCTATGTCAGTAACTACTCTTACTGAAGCCCCGCACGGAGCTTTGGGTACGCTTGGTTTGCATAATACCGGCCCGGTCCATTATCAACTTTCACCATCGCAGCTCACCCAGCAAACGCTGCAAAGAAAAGAAGGCACTTTAAATGATAAAGCAGCACTCGTTATCCAAACCGGCAAGTTTACCGGCCGAAGTCCCAAGGATAAGTTTACAGTAAAAGATGATATCACTGCCGACACCGTAAACTGGAATGAATTCAACATACCTATGGAAGAAAAATATTTTCTTCAACTCAAAGAGAAAATGCTGGCTTACTTTACCGGTAAAGAACTTTGGGTACGGGATTGTTTTGCCTGTGCCGAAACGAAATACCAACTCAAACTCCGGGTTATTAACGAGCAGCCTGCACACAACCTGTTTTGCTACAACATGTTTATCAGACCCAAAGAAACGGAGCTGGTAAACTTTAGCCCAGACTGGCATATTATACAAGCACCCGGCTTTAAAGCAGACCCTGCTACAGATGGTACAAGGGGAGAGAATTTCGCTATAATGAGTTTCAAACACAAGACCATCCTCATTGGTGGAACAGGGTACACCGGAGAAATAAAGAAATCCATTTTTAGCATGCTAAACTATGTGTTGCCACAAAAGGCGGGTGTCCTTAGTATGCATTGTAGTGCCAATATGGGTAAGGGCGGAGATACAGCAATATTTTTTGGGCTGAGCGGTACAGGTAAAACCACCTTAAGTGCAGATCCGGAAAGAATGCTCATTGGAGATGACGAACATGGCTGGACGGAGAACAGCGTTTTTAATTTTGAGGGAGGCTGTTACGCTAAAACAATTGACCTGAGTGAAGAAAAAGAACCGGAAATTTTTCGGGCCATCAGGCCAGGAGCACTTTTAGAAAACGTAAGTTTTTTTGAGCAAACCAATATTATTGATTTCAGCAGCAAGAAAATTACGGAGAACACAAGAGTAAGCTATCCCTTAGATTTTATAAGTAATGCCCTTCAACCTTCTATTGGTGCTACGCCGAAAAATATTTTCTTTCTTACCGCAGATGCTTACGGTATTTTACCGCCAGTGAGCAAGCTCGATGCCGGGCAGGCAATGTATCAATTTATCAGTGGATATACAGCCAAAGTGGCTGGTACAGAAGCGGGAGTTACGGAGCCAAAAGCCACATTTAGTGCATGCTTTGGTGCACCCTTTCTACCTCTCCATCCTGGCAAGTATGCACAGATGCTGGGAGAGAAAATGAGTGAACATAATGTAAACGTTTGGATGGTGAACACAGGCTGGAGTGGAGGCCCTTATGGCGTGGGGGAACGCATTAACTTACAGTTTACGAGAGCAATGATTACCGCGGCCCTGCAAGGCCAGTTGGAAAATGTGGAATACAGCCCTCATCGCATTTTTGGGGTGATGATGCCCAGGACTTGTCCGGGTGTTCCCTCAGAAATTTTAAGCCCACGCTATACCTGGAAGAGTGAGGCAGAATATGACGAAAAGGCTAAAGAACTTGCAAATATGTTTGTGCAGAATTTTAAAAAGTATGAATCCGGTGTAAGCCGTGAAGTTCTGTTTGCAGGTCCAAAAATATCTTAGTAGAACCAGGCAAGGGAGGCTATTGCTTTTGCAAACATTGCCGGAAGAAAAGATATAGAGCATCGGCCAATATGAACTCCTTGCAAAAGCCTCCCGCTCTTCATTGCAAGCGCTTCGTTCCTCAGCCCTTTCCATTACGATCGGGGCTAGGCTCAGCTATTTCAGCATGCAAGGCGGTAGTACTAAAAAATTAGAAGTAGCGATAACGGGTTCTGCAGATTTATCTGTTTTCGATTTTCAAAGTAGAACGCAGAGGTTAAGATAAAAGGTAGCGGCAATGTAGAAACCAGTGTTAGTCAAAGTTTGACCGCAATCATTAGCGGCAGCGAAAACGTTTACTACCAAGGTAGTCCCACGGTTACTACCCATATTTCCGGCAGCGGCAATGTAGTTCCGAGATAACAGGCTTTAGCCATCTACAACTCTATTTCAGGAACAAATTCGGGAACGTAAAGTTTGCCCAAAGTTTTGTCTTTTATCTCTTGTACTGATACACCCGGCGCTCTTTCCAGCAGTTCAAATCCCCGCTGCGAAACCTGCAGCACAGCAAGGTCTGTAACAATTTTTTTCACGCATCCAATTCCAGTAAGTGGCAGCGTACAAGCGGGCAGCAATTTGCTCTCCCCTTTCGGATTAGTGTGCATCATGGCCACAATAATATTTCTTGCACTAGCTACCAAATCCATAGCGCCTCCCATACCTTTCACCATTTTACCGGGAATTTTCCAGTTTGCTATATCTCCGGTGTCACTCACCTCCATAGCGCCAAGTACAGTAAGGTCTACTTTGCCTGCCCTGATCATGCCGAAGCTCATAGCGCTATCGAAAAAGGCCGATCCGGGCAGTGTTGTTATGGTTTGCTTACCTGCATTAATCAGATCAGCATCTTCCTTTCCTTCCTCTGGAAACGGTCCCATACCCAGCAAGCCATTTTCACTTTGCAACACCACGTTCACAGCTTCCGGAATATAATTCGCCACCAGGGTTGGAATACCAATTCCAAGATTTACATAAAAGCCGTCCTGTAATTCTTTGGCAATACGTTTTGCTATGTCAAATTTTGTTAAAGCCATGATGAAGCATTTAATGATTTATTGTTTCGCCTGTACCGTGCGCTGCTCAATTCTCTTTTCATAGTTTTCTCCCTGGAAAATACGATGTACATATATGCCCGGGGTATGAATTTCGTTGGGGTCAAGACTCCCTGCCGGTACCAGTTCTTCTACTTCTGCAATGGTAATTTTGCCCGCCATGGCCATCAGCGGATTAAAATTTCTGGCAGTACCTCTGTACACCAGGTTTCCCTGCGTATCTCCCTTCCAGGCCTTCACTAATGCAAAGTCTGCGTCAAAAGCGTACTCCAGCAAATAATCCTTTCCATTAAAGTTTCGTATTTCTTTTCCTTTGGCCACTTCCGTGCCCACACCTGCGGGTGTAAAAATTGCGGGCATACCATAGCCGGCAGCCATGCAGCGGGTTGCAAGGGTACCCTGTGGAATAAGATCTACCTCTAACTCTCCACTTAATAGTTGCCGTTCAAACTCAGCATTTTCACCCACATAGGAAGCAATCATTTTTTTTAACTGCTTACGTTGCAGTAACAAACCAATGCCGAAATCATCAACACCGGCATTATTGGCAATACAGGTAAGGCCCGAAACGCCCTTTTCCACAAGGGCTGCAATACAATTTTCCGGAATACCGCAGAGGCCAAATCCACCCAGGAGAAGGGTTTGGTTATTTTTAATATCTGCAATGGCTTCAGCAGCATTGCGCACTGTCTTTTTCATGAGCCTGGTTTATTTGATTTCTTCAATAGGGCGTATCGCCCTGTTGCGGCGGGCATCAGCGGAATCATGCAAAGCTTGCTGCCGAACGAGCATCGTATCGAGCATACCTGTGAGCACCGTTTCATGATGCATATAATAATCGTAACTTTTATAGAAAGTAGATTTGGAAACTTTGTGTTTATCAAACACAAGTTGTTGTAATCGGGCGTTTTCCTTTTCAGCGTTTTTAGTGCTATCAGCAGAAAGATATTCTTTTGCAAAAACATCTGCACGTATATAGTCCCAGAAAACGGCTTGCATTTTTTCTGGTTCCAAAACATCTTTTGGAACCTTATCGGTTTTACAAGACCCCAAAAAAAGGCAGGCTAATATGATGCAGGCGAGTCTCACTATTTTAATTGATCCTTATAAGTTGTAGCATTTGTAATATCCATCTTTTGCAGAAGCTCCGAAGCCCGGGCTTTTTCCATTGGCTTTGCCTTCGAAAATATTTTAATGAGCTCATTAGATTTTCCCTGAAAAAAAAACTGGTTAATCATTGTATTAGGATTCTCGCTGTTGAAACCATTGAGCAGGTTAAGCACATTGAGTAATTCATTTCGGGCAACATTTTCATCATCAAACATTTTATCCAGCCCCTGCCGGTAATAATTGTAATACACGTCATGCATTACATTATAACGGCTGTTCAGCATATTTTCTACCAGCCAGTAACGGTTACGAACGCCGTCAAATGCTTTCCATCCGGTGATCCCACGGCCATCGGGTGCATTGTTCACGATATTTTGCGCCTTCTGAAAATGACTATCTCCTCCTTTTGCAGCAAAAGATAATTTGTCAAAAGCAATTACCAGGTTTGCATAATAAGCCATCACCGCCGTAAGATTAGATACTAATGCATCAGAGCCGCTCACCCTGTTATCATTAAATTCCAACACCTGGAATTCCTGGTACTTGAAAATAACATTGTCATCTTTAAAATTTATAATTGGCGAAAGATAACTTGTATTAAAAACCGGTCGGGCAGATTGGATGGTGAGAGATGCTGAATAAACATTTTGTTCGGAGGTTTGCTCAAGGTTGAGCAAAAAATTACAGTCAATTTTCTCGCCGGGCTTATACGTTTCACTTGACCATTTACGATTATTTAAAAAATTGGTAAGCGCTGTTTGAAGTGTAAGAAAAGTACTTTTATTCACCGTTGTACCCACACGGTTTGCCACTACCGTTACCCGGGCGTTAAGTTCCTGTGCCTGCACATTTCCAAATAACATGGAAGCAAACAACAAAGCAAAAATTCTATTCATGAATAAATTGTATTAAGGTATCAATGATATCTGCAGCAACTGCTTCTTTCGTTTTAGTTTCAAAGAAATATTCGCCTCCATTCTTGTCGAATATCGTCACTTTGTTAGTTGATAATCCGAACCCAGCTCCTTTATCCTGCAAACTATTCAGTACAATCATGTCGGCGTTTTTAGAAGCCAATTTTTTCAGAGCATTTTCCTTTCCATGTTCCGTTTCTAAGGCAAACCCAACAAGAAATTGTCCGGGCTTTTTTTGTGCACCCAAAGTGGCCAGAATATCCTGGGTTTCTTCTAATATTATAGACGGTACAGTTTCCTTCTTCTTAATCTTTTGATCTGCAGGATTAGCTGGCTTGTAATCGGCAACTGCAGCGCTCATGATCAGCCAGTCGCAATTTGTAAAACTTGCTGTACAAGCTTCCAGCATTTCCCTGGCGCTTTTCACATGTTGGGTTTCAATATTCGTTAGAGCATGTTCAGTAACCGGGCCTAAAATTAGTTTCACCTCAGCACCACGCTGTTCTAATTCCCGGGCGATGGCAATGCCCATCTTTCCGGAAGAATAATTACTGATATAGCGCACTGGGTCAATCGCTTCTTGTGTAGGCCCAGCAGTCACCAACACTCTTTTCCCTTTTAACTGAGTTTGCTTTGCAAAGAACACTGTTAACCAATGAACAATAGCTTCTGGTTCAGCCATTCTTCCTTCACCAAACAAACCACTGGCGAGTTCACCAGAGCCCGGGGGAATAATGCGATTACCAAATCCCTCCAGCGTGCGAAGATTGCGTTTTGTGGTAGGATGCTTCCACATATCTTCATCCATAGCGGGAGCTACTATTACCGGGCAAGTAGCTGAAAGATAAACAGCCATCAACAGATTATCGCAGAGCCCCGCAGACATTTTTGCCAACGTGTTGCAACTGAGTGGAGCAATAAGCATTACATCTGCCCACCTTCCCAGCGCTACATGGTTAGTCCAACTGCTCCCGAGGCTAAGATTTGATAATACTTCATTTTTGGAAACAGTACTTAAGGTAAGGGGTGTTACAAAATCAGCAGCGGGCGCAGTCATCACTATTTTCACATCGGCACCCGCCTTTACCAATAGTCTCACCAGGTTAGCGGTTTTGTAGGCTGCAATGCTGCCTGTGATACCTAAAAGAATTTTTTTTCGCTCAATCATGGTAAATAAAAAACGACGGTAAGCACCGTCGTTAAAAGTATGATTTCTTCTTTAAAAGAATAGGTAAAATTGTGCTTAGCTAAACAGATCTTCATCGTTTTTACGATAATAAACCTTATCCTCTAAAAACTCAGTGGTAGCCAGCAATGCAGGGTTGGGCATTCTCTCGTAAGCCCGTGAAATTTCTATCTGCTCTTTGTTTTCATGAATTTCTTCCAGGCTATCTGTATGGCTTGCAAATTCCTCAAGCTTATTGTGCAATTCTTCCTTAATGGTAATGTTGATCTGGTTAGAACGCTTGGCAATAATCGTGATAGATTCGTAAAGATTACCAGTCTTATTCTTAAGATCAACTAATTTTTTCGGCTCAACAGAACTGCTGGTGTTAGCGCTTAACTGACGACGTATTTTGCTCATTTTGTATTTCTTTTATGTGAGTTTGACTTAAGTTGGAAAATTCTTCTGCTTCTTTCAGCAGCTTACTCTCAGGAAAGCGGTCAATAAAATCCTCGTATTCACGAACAACCTGCTCATAGCGCTCTGGCTGTTTATCCCGATAGCTCATCTTTGCAAAGCGATAATAGGATTTAACCACCATTAATTTATATTGATCTCCACTGTTGGATTCTGGAAACTTATTGAGCAAATTGGTAAAGGCGATACCCGATGCCCGATACTTCTCCAGGTCGTAATACAATTTAGCCGTTCTATATTCCTTTTGCTCAAGTTTTGCCCGACTCTGATCAATAATTTCAGTTGCTTCTTTTATCCTGGGAGAGCCCGGATGGGTATTGATAAAAGTCTGCATCATATTCATCGCCTTAATCGTATTTACCTGCTCGAGATCAATTTTCGGGCTCTGTTTGTAAAAACAATAGGCCCGCATATAATCAACTTCCTCAGCACGAGCACTTGTAGGAAACACCTCCAGGTAGCCTTTAAACAGATTTTCTGCTTCCCTATACATACCCTCATAATAAAAACAGTACGCATATTTGTAATACAGATCCTCGAATTTTTGTGTTCCCTTATACACCGGAAACAGACTCTCGTAGAGCGTTTGGGCATTCCGATACTTTTTCTTTGCGTAATACTCGTCTGCTTTTGTCAGCTTATATTCCACATCCTTACTTTTCTCAACTTTACTAAACTTACTGCAGGAAAATAAAAGAAAACTGGCGAGAATAAGACTGCAAAGGGTTGTTACTAACTTCATAAAGAGGCGTGAAATTAACGGTTTTTTGCGAAAGTCATGGTATTTAATTTAACCGCCAAATGTGTATCGTTAATGATTTTGTAAACAAGAAAGAGCCCCCATTACTGAGGGCTCTTTTATTGAAACAAATCTAAAAACTTAGTTAGATTTTACATCCACAGTATTCTTATCGCCACCACCTACTTCGCAGTTGGTAGAGATACGATCAGCACTGATGCCTTGAGTTTCTACAAGATACATCCGGATTGCATCAAGCCTCTTCTGGCAAACTGCCTGAGACGCTTTAGAAGCTTCTGGATAACCGTTGATAGTAATTGTGCAATTAGGTGAACTCTTCATCATTGAAGCAGTTGTAGCCAGCATTGCTTTAGCATCGCTGCTCAGCGCAGAGGCAGTACCTTTGAAAGAAAGACTAGGGTATGCAGTAGGGCACTGATTTACAGGCTGCTGAACCATATTTTTGCAGCACTCAGGATCTGGACATTTACCAACGCCATCAGCATCTACAGGGAAGCACTCAGTTGGAGTGATTAACTGCTTGTCCTTACAATCTGGAACACCATCCCCATCTGTATCACGACTTACACCGTGTGTATCTACAGGGCAACCTGCTGGTGTATTTGGTTCACGATCTAACTGATCAATAACACCGTCTCCGTCAGAATCATCCAAAATTGGTTTTGGAAGCTTCATATGACGTGGGTTGTTCAACTCGCTGTAAGCATAATCCAATGGATTCAGCCACCAAAGTGGTTCAACAGATTTTGCACCCAGGTTAAAGTTCAGACCAACAGAAAGATAGTTGTAAGAATCCCAGTTGCTGGTAAGCGCTGCATCACCAGTTGGGTTTTCCTGCCATTGCTGACCATCTAACAAATCATCTTTGATGAAAGTATGCCTGTTTTCAATAGCCAGGTTGATTCTCTTGCCAAGTTTGAAAGCAAAACCAGCAAGGGCTGTACTAGAAAAACGCAAAGTTTGGTTATCACCCAAAGTTGGGCGACGCACTCCCTGACGCTCAGCCGGAGTTTCATAAGTATCATCCATACCATTCTTCAACTTATCCAAAGCGTCTTTACGATCTTTGTACGGAGTTTGAACTGGCAAAGAAGAGAATAAAGCACTATAGGTGTTACCATTTGCATCCAGGGCATTGATCATTGTTTCATAAGCAGTTGCACCGAAACCAGCACCAACATACATCACGAATCCAGTTTTTTGCTTGTGGAAGCGAATATTATTCAAGGTGATGATACCTTGTAAGCTCAGGTCCTGAGCTTTAGTTTTATAGTTGTAAAAAACAAAGTCCTGCTTATTAGACAGTGGTCCAAAATAACCGTACCGTGCAACTAAGCCACCATTAGCTTCACGCTGAATAGATGCATATTTATCCCATGCTTCGTTCTTTGAGAAGTTCTGAGAGGCATTGTAATTCATGCCTTTTCCGGTACCGTTAACGTATTGTGCTCTTAAAGAGAATACATAACCGAAGGCTTTTCTAACATGAACGCCAAATCCAAGGGTTGGAAATTTGCTGGTAACGTCGCCAGAAACATTAAATGCACCGCCTGATACGCCGATCTCCCACATATTGCGGGGCTTTGCGGGAAAATTGTATGCATTGTTCCAGAATTCATTTTGCTGGGGCATGCCTTTCTTAGAGATTACGGATGAATCATACACATCATAACCACTTTGAGATTGGGCAAAACCACCAAGAGCAAGGGTAAGGAAAAACCCTGTTAAAAATAATTTGTACTTTTTGCTTGCCATAACTTAATGATTGATAGATTTCTAAATATACGAGTTGATTGAGGACAAAGGTATTTAACCATTTATGAAATTACAAATTTATTTAGCAATTATTTAGGTGTCGGATTCCGCTGCCCATCTGCATTTTGCTTATATTTCAAAAGACCTGTGGATATTCCTCCTGCATTCACATTTTACTAATTGCCGTGCCAAAAATTTTAGATTTTACTTTTTTACCGCTGGAAGGTGGTTTATATTGCCGTTTTTTACACGGATGAAGTTTGTAACAGACATTATTGGCACAGAGCTAAAGACTTTTGAATCGAAATTCGCAGATGCAGTCAAAAGCAATACAGCATTGCTTGACAGCATTATGAGGTATATCATAAAGCGAAAGGGAAAACAACTGAGGCCGATGTTTGTATTTTTAAGCGCAAAATTGCACGGAGAAATAAATGAGGCCACTTATCGGGCAGCCGCACTTGTGGAATTATTACACACTGCCACACTCGTACATGATGATGTTGTAGACGAAGCCCATGAAAGGAGAGGCTTTTTTTCGATAAATGCAGTATGGAAAAACAAGATTGCCGTACTCGTTGGCGACTATCTCCTATCAAAAGGCCTCCTATTGTCTACCAGCAATGGGGATTTCAAGCATCTTGAAATTTTGTCCGATGCTGTGCGCCAAATGAGTGAGGGAGAGTTGTTGCAAATGGAAAAATCCCGGAAGCTTAACCTGGATGAGGCCATATATTTTGAAATTATTCGCAATAAAACTGCCTCCCTACTCTCTTCTGCCTGCGCCGTAGGAGCTTATAGTACTACCCAGGATGACGCCATTGCCGGAAAAATGAAAGATTTTGGCGAAAAAGTGGGGGTCGCCTTCCAAATTAAAGATGATCTTTTTGATTATGGAACTGCAGACGTGGGCAAACCTACCGGGAACGATATTAAAGAGAAAAAATTGACGCTTCCCCTCATTTATACCATCAACAACACCGACGCAGCTACCAGGCGCTTTCTTATTTACGGGATCAAGAATAAAAACAAAGAGCCTGAGAGCATTAAGAAAATTATTGATATTGTGGTTGAGACTGGTGGAATCGGCTACGCTGAGCAAAAGATGTTGGAATATAGAGATGAAGCTCTGCAAATTCTCAATAGTTTCCCTCCTTCACCCGTAAGAAATGCTTTAGAAGAATTAGTGAGGTTTACAACTGACCGAAAATACTAATGCTGCAAAAACGCTGGACAATATTACCGCATGATGCGGAAAAAGCGAACAGACTCCGGGATGCTCTAGGCATTTCTCCCGTGCTATGTAATATGCTGGTGCAGCGAGGTATTGCAGATTTTGAAGAAGCCAAAAATTACTTTCGTCCCACCCGGCTTATGTTACACAGCCCATGGTTGATGAAAGACATGGATAAAGCCGTGAAACGCATTTTATCTGCAATAGAAAATAACGAATCTATACTGGTATTTGGGGATTATGATGTAGATGGTACTACCTCTGTAGCCCTGATGTACCAATTTTTATGCAGTATCTACGATACAGAAAAGTTAGAATTCTACATCCCTCATCGGTACACAGAAGGTTATGGCGTAAGCCGTAAAGGAATAGATCATGCAAAAAAACAGCAGCACAGCCTTATTGTATGCCTGGATTGCGGTATAAAATCGGCAGACCTCATCGCTTACGCAAAAAGTATTAGTATTGACTTTATTGTGTGCGATCATCACCTGCCCGGCGATGTACTACCTGATGCCTGTGCAATCCTGAATGCAAAGCAACCTGATTGCCAATATCCCTTCAAAGAATTGTGTGGCTGTGGTGTAGGTTTTAAACTCGCTAGTGCCCTGGCCGAAAAATTAAATTTGCCAGCAGAGCACATTGATTATTATTTAGATCTTGTGGCTACTGCCATTGCTGCAGATATTGTATCTATGACTGGCGAAAACAGGGTGCTTGCCTATCTGGGATTGCAAAGAATTAATGAATCACCTTGCCCCGGCATTAAGGCGCTCATACAACTTGCTGCAGTAAATAGTCCGCTACACATAACCAATGTCGTTTTTGCCATCGCCCCGAGGGTAAACGCTGCGGGGCGGATGGATGATGCCAGGAAAGCCGTTCAACTTTTTATAGAAAAGGATTTTGAAAAAGCGCTGGAGTTCGCAGAAATGCTGCATTCAGATAACGTTGAAAGAAGAGATGCAGACGCCACCATCACGGAGCAGGCATTAGAAATGATTGCAGGCAATTTGAATTTTACGCATCGAAAATCGTCTGTTGTATACCAGGAAGGATGGCATAAAGGCGTAGTAGGCATCGTGGCCTCAAGACTTATAGAACGCTATCACCGGCCCACAGTGGTACTCACTTCCAGCGGTGGCCTTGTGGCAGGAAGTGCCCGCAGCATACCCGGCTTTAATCTGTACGAAGCCATTTACCAATGCAGAGAACTTCTATTGGCTTATGGTGGTCATTTTGCTGCCGCCGGTTTAAGCATGCTGCCCGAAAATGTGGAGCCATTCAGCAAACTTTTTGAAGAGGTTGTGAGTGGAAGTATTGATGAACAATTACTGATTCCGGAGATAAAAATTGATACATCAATTCGCTTTCCGGAAATCAAACAAAATTTGTACAATATCATTTGCCAAATGGAACCTTTTGGCCCGGACAATATGCGACCCACATTTATTGCGTTGAATGTAAATGAGACGGGCTATAGTAAGATCGTAAAAGAAAAGCACCTACGGGTGGTGCTGCGCCAGGATCAGACAACTTTTACAGGAATTGGTTTTAACATGGCAGAAAAATTTACGTTGTTGCAAACCCGCAAGCCTGTAGATATCGTTTTTACGCTGGATGAAAATGAATGGGATGGCAATAAATCAATCCAACTTAAACTCATAGATATGCGGCTCAGTGAAAGCTGCCCGCAATCATGAATCAGTGGCTAGCATATACCAGGTATTTTTTTTACCTCCTCTGGAACTGGAACCTGCGCATTGCCTGGCATATCATTGGTAGAGACATCGCCGGTGAAAAAAAATATGGTATAAAAACTACTGGTGCTGATGAACTCCGGCATCTCGAAATACTGGATATAGACATCACACATTCTACTATCTATATGCCCGCCAGTTATGATTTACTGGAAACTGTTTTTGCAAAAATCAACATTTCCTCTTTCAAACATTTCGTAGACATTGGCTGTGGCAAAGGGCGTGCGCTATGCGTAGCTGCAGCAATGGGTGTTAAAAAAGTAACCGGGGTAGAATTGTCTAAACAATTTTGCAAAATCACTGAAGCGAACCTCGGGTCGATAAAGCAACAGGGTTATCAATTCAACGCTGATATTAAAAATAATGATGCCTTTTATTTTGAAATCGGAGAGGATGTAGACCTTATTTTTTTATTTAATCCTTTTGATGAAATCATCATGAGTGCGGTGGTAGAAAATATTGAAATAAGTCTGCGAAAAAAAGGGAGACCGATTACTATTGTTTATCTTAATCCTATTCAAAAATACCTTTTCCTCGATGCCGGGTTTACAGAATCTTACCAGTGTAAACGCCTGCATTACCTGGAAGCAGTTGTGCTACTAAAAAGCCCCGGCAAACGCCAGGGCTAATGTAAAAATAAAAAGAGAAATGATTATTTTTTCGCCATCAGATCAACGCTACGGGTAATAAATTCTGTAAGATTCTTTCCTGTGAGTAAGCCCTGCGAAAGCAGTGCAAGATCGCCCAGGTTCTTCACCAGTTTCTGCTGCTGGTCAGCCTCACTTTCTGCAAGAATATTATTAAAGATCGGATGGTTACCATTCACTGTAAGATTTACCTCATCTGGCATCTGCGCATAAAAAGCAGCCATACCACCGCCTACTGCTGCCATGTCTTTCATGCGACGCATCTGTTCAGGACGTGTTGCCGTTACGGGGGGTGCGTCTGCACTGAGGCCTTTTACTTCCACGGTTGCATGCATGCCTTCATAAGGCTGCTCAAAAAGGGTTTTTAATTTCTCTGCATCTTCTTTACTTAATACACTGTCTGCGGCTTCGGCTTTATCAATCAGGTTATCTGCGATATCAGCATCCACCCGGGTAAACAATGTATCATTCCATTTCATTTCAATAGTGTTTATGAAAGCGGCGTCCACTAAGGTTTCCATCTTTACTACCACATAACCTTTTGCAATCGCTTGCTGAATGTATGCATCCTGCTGCACGGGGTTTGTGCTGTATAAAATCACCTGCTTACCGTCCTTATTTGTTTGGGATGCAGCAGTTGCGGTTTTATATTCCTCCGCTGTATAAAACTTACCGCCTGTATCCTGCATAATAAAAAACTTGTTGGCCTTATCCAGGAACTTGTCGTCCGTCATCATACCATACTTTACAAAAAGACCAAGACTCTCCCACTTTTCTTCAAAGGCTGCACGGTCACTGTTAAAAATTTCTTCAAGTTTATCGGCAACTTTTTTAGTGATGTGCGCATTAATCTTTTTTACATTTGGATCACCCTGCAGGTAACTGCGGCTCACATTCAATGGAATATCCGGGCTATCAATTACACCATGTAAAAGCATTAAAAACTCCGGTACAATATCCTTTACTTCATCGGTAACAAATACCTGGTTGCTGTACAATTGTATTTTGTCTTTCTGAATTTCATAACTCTGTTTAATCTTAGGGAAATAAAGAATACCTGTAAGATTAAATGGATAATCTACATTCAGATGTATCCAAAAAAGAGGTGTTTCGCTAAACGGATAAAGCTCACGGTAAAAATTTTCATAGTCTTCTTTCGTAAGTTCAGAAGGCTTCTTCACCCAGGCTGGAGTCGTGTTATTAATCGGCTTTTCTACTTCTGGCTCCTCGCCTTCTTTTAGCGCTGCAGGTTGCTCATTTGCATCGTGAAAATAAATAGGGACTGGTAAAAATTTACAAAATTTCTCCAATACTGCCTTTACCTTATACGCATCTAAAAACTCCTGGCTCTCCTCATTCAGGTGCATTACCACAGTTGTGCCTCTCTCTGATTTTTGGGTTTCTTCAAGCGTAAACTCAGGGCTTCCATCACACTCCCACCGAACCGCAGGCGCTTCTTCTCTGTAGCTTTTTGAGAAAACTTCTACCTTATCACTTACCATAAAAGAACTGTAGAAACCCAGCCCAAAATGACCGATGATATTCGCCTCATTTTGACCTTTATATTTCTCCAAAAATTCTTCGGCACCACTAAATGCCACCTGGTTCAGGTATTTATCTATTTCTTCGGCTGTCATGCCCACGCCCCTGTCTGCAATGGTGAGGGTTTTCTTTTCTTTATCCACTGTTACATCAATGCGGAGATCACCAAGTTCTCCTTTGGCTTCGCCAATGGAAGAAAGTGTTTTAATTTTTTGCGTAGCATCTACTGCATTACTGACAAGTTCCCGGATAAAAATGTCATGCTCGCTGTATAAGAACTTCTTAATAAT
>DGQO01000124.1:3156-8352 GCA_002400445.1 Chitinophagaceae bacterium UBA4412 | reverse complement strand
CTTTAAAAAAACCTATTCAATAAAATTATCTAATCATGAATTGAAGATGCTTTTGGTAGCCGTAACCATTAATCTGGAGGCTGTACAAGCCTGCACCCAGATTCATTGGCAGACGAAAAACCTCGTCAATAAAACCGACCTGCACAATAGCATCCCTGCTGTGTACCACCTGGCCCACACTATTAAAGATGCGGATCTGGTAATGGGCATTTTTAATTTCCTTTACGGAATAATGCAGCAAGCCACCACGTTGTACCGGGTTTTCGTACACTACAAAACCTGCGGGTAATGCAGTCGTAGTAAAAGAAGCCTGGGTGCCGTAAGCCGTACCTCCGCCATTGGTAGCAAATGCTTTATAATAATAGGTGGTATTGGGTACCAATCCATTTAAGATACTGGTAAACGCTGTTGCACTACCTGCACTTAAAACTTTTATACCCTGGCCATTGCCAAAATTCGCAATGCCGCTATATTCAATACCATAGTTCGTAACGGCACTGCATCCTGTAGCACCAATAGTGGCAGAAACAGTTGCACTATTGGCGGTAACTGCAGTGGGAGTACCAGTAGCCACTATAGCAATCGTGTTCACCCCACTTGCACTTACCGGAACGTTTGCATTTGATGCACCACCACCGGCAACGATAATATTTCCATTATAATTCTGTACTGCCGTTGGCGTAAATTTCACAAAAACGGTTTGAGAAAAAACACCACCTGGCTGGCTGATGCTAAGGCTATTGGTATAAGTTCCGGCCTGGCTCGTGGCAAAGGTGAAGCCAGCCAATGGGCCAACTGTTACATTGCTGCTGTTTAAACCGGTGCTACTTATCGCAAAACTATTGGGAGCTGGCACTGTGCCTACGCATACTGTACCAAATCCTGTGAGCGGCGTTACAGAAATAATAGGCGCTGCAGTTACAAATGATCTTTGAACGCCATAGCCTGTGCCCGCAGCGTTCACCGCAAAGGCCTTGTAATAATAGGTTGTGGATGGAGTGAGTGCAGTCAGGCTGGCATTAAAACTTCCGCCACTCAAATTGGTTGATGCCAGCACGGTACCATTGGTAAATCCATTAATGAGACTATACTCGAAACCATAAGCAGATACTGCTGTGCAACCTGCATTAGTGATGCTGCCAGAAATGGTTGCAGCTATTGTGGTCACTCCAGAAACGGATCCTGAAACAACAGCGGGTGCATTGTTACTGCCTTCTGCTGTTACGGCAATATTAATAGAAGCAGCGCCGCCGCCCGCCACGGGAATATTTCCGCTGTAATTCTGTATGGCTACCGGGCTGAATTTTATATAAATATCCTGGTTAAAACTTCCACCCGTTTGTGTGAAGCTAAGTGATGGAGTATATGTTCCTGCAACCGTAGCAGAGAAACTAAATCCAGATAAAGGACCTACGGTAACGTCTGCAGTAGTAAGATTTACGGCAGATAAATTGATCATCGCCGGACCGGCAACAGTATTTACACAAACGCTTCCAAATGGTGCAAGGGCTGTAGCCGTAAATAATGGTGTTGTTGGCACCACGGCTCCGGTTCCACTAACAGCGATATTTACCGGGGGCGATACTCCACCTCCGCTATGCACAATATTACCGGTAACTGCACCAGCAGTTGCTGGTGCAAACCTTATCCATAAGGTAGTTATCGCCAGGCTCCCACCACTGTAAGGAATGCTTGCGGCATTTGCAAAAACCGCATTGTCTAAAGAAACTTCAAATTGTGCCGGCGCCGAGACGCTGATAAAACCAGCAGCAGGACTTAACAATGTACCCGACAACGTATACGATTGTGCGGCAGAATTAGAACCGATAAAAACAGTTCCAAAATCGCTGAGGCTACCCGTAACTACAAGGTTTGGCCCCGCTACGCAGGAAAGAATTGGGCTTGCGCTATTGCGTGGAACAGGTGCGGTAATCACATCAAAGTCATTATTGTTATTGTCTGTGTCCTGGCAACCGCCTGCCTTGCGCACAGCCCCTTGTGTAGATGTAAGGCCTGCTCCATTGTTTACTGATGTACCCCCTTCTGCATTGTTAGCCGCTCCAAAAGCCACGAGATCTATAATTGAACCTGCGGGCAATGTGCAAAGCGTAGCCGTAGCACCACAACCTAATGCAGTGCCACTGTTTACTAACGCCACTTTGCCACTCACACCACTCATACTGAGATTTGTAGTTACGAGGTCTGCAGGCACTGGGAGCGCTGCGCCAGCAGTGCCTGCCGCACTTAGTTGAATTAAAAAATAACCTCCAGCGGGTATGCTGGTGCCTGCAGGAAATACATAAATATTTGTAGCAGCAGAACCAAAGTTTCCTGAAGCAGATCCATATTGTAAAGAGTAGCCTGCTATAGATTGAGTTGCACTGCTCACATTGTGCAGTTCTACATAATCATTCAGGTAAGTGCCGGTACCACCACCACCACCGCCATACACCTGGCTAATAACCACGCTGTTTGACTGTGAAAACACAGCAAGACTGCAAAGCAGCAATATGCTGGTAAAAAAATTTTTCATAAACATCTGTTTAAACGCCTTAGCTGTATAAATAGAAGCGCCGGTGAGGGCGCTTCTGAAATGAATCATCTTACTTATTGGGCCACCACTTTTACATCGTCAATTTCCCAGGTAGTAGTACCAGAAGGATCGCCGCCGGTATATTTAAAACCGATGTACACATTCTGCCCTATGTACGGCGAAAGACTAAGATCGCCTGAACTTACAAAAGCAGAGAAGCCGGAAGCGGGTGGAGTTACATAAGTTGCTGGGAGTTCCGTCCATGTGCTGGCAGATGGATTATTACCGCCAGCATAATTTGTGGAAACGTACACTTTCAAAACAGCAACACCTGAAAGGAAACCCGCTGCATTTGTGAAACTAAGTTTTGGTGCAGCAGCGCCTGCAAGACTAATTTGTGGGGAGATCAACCAACTCGTAACGTTTGTTACGCCGCTGCTAAATGCTGTTACCTTAGCACATTTTACCGGACCAAATAATGCATTTTGGTAAAGTATCCCACCAGTTTCGCCAATATTTTTCCAACCCGTAAGCGCTAAGGTGCTATTATTTGCACCAATGCTTTCAAAATCTTCTGACAATAATGTACCAGCTGGCAGAGCACAAGTATAAGGATTCGTAAAAAGAACGTCTGCAGTATCACGCAGGAGCAATTGCTTTGTACTACCAAAGATGGTGTAAATAGCCCTTAGCTTACCACGACCTTTTGCTACTGGCCATGCAGCAAAATTTGCATAAGCGCTCGTGCGTACGATGATTGATTTATTGCCATCTGCCGGGCAATTTTTTACATCCCTGTTCACGGTGCTCTTGTAAGCAGATGTATCACCATAACTACCGGTAGGATTAGCAAATGCGAAATTATCTAATTCAATAAGGGTGCCCAGGTATTTGTCCTGCATACTTGTGGTAAGCATATCCACATTTACTTTTTTAGCAACAACAGGATTGTTCAAAGAACCTCCTACAACATATTTGCTGATTAATGCCGAGGGGATAGCTTCAATAGAAGGAATACCTGCAACGGTAGCTTTCACGCCCAATTGGATCATGTAATTGTAATCACTAAGGCAAAGATCTTTACAGCGAATAAATATCCTTCTGCCTACAGGATAACTTCCATAAAGACTAGGTGCATCCAATGACACCTGCAGGCCTCCGGTTGAATCCTGGATGTAAAGGGTCTTGTATAAATTCCCACTTTTATCATTTGCTACGACCACCCCGGAGATAATCACATTAGAAGTAATTACATCATAAGCACCACCGGTTGTGTGCATGGCTTTAAGTGCAGCAATACTGGTATTCGCTACGATAGCGGGATCACCAGGTGCAGGAGGTGAATCGAAATCTTTATTGCACGATTGCAACCCTACGAAACCTGCGAGAAGCATCATCGCCCATGTTAGTTTTAAAAACTTGTTCATACTGTATTTTTTAAAAAGTTTATGTATAGATTAAAAACGAATTCCCACACTTGCGAAATAATTTAGTCCGTAAGCGTAGAATCTTTTTGGTGGAAATTTGTTGATGTTTTTTTCTGCAAAATCAAAACGCAATTGCTCATAGCCGCCGGTAACAATATTTTCATTATTCAAAATATTGTTTACACCAATATTAAAAAGCAAATAAGTTCTTTTCTTTAAACTTCTGAATTTGTTATTCATTAACCAGGAATATCCTGCAAAGGCGTCTAAAGTAGATTGCGCCTTCAATTGCTCCTGGTTAATAATATTGTTCCAAAGAGCATCTGAAGGATCAACACCACTTACCGCAGCACTTGTTCTGCGGAGCGGATTAAAGTCCAGGTACATTTTATCGAAATAATTGAAGTTCACATTTACAAACCAAAACTTAGGCGAACGATAATCCAGACCGATGGTATATGCTTCCTGCGGTGTAGGCACCCGGAAATTTTCTGCATAAATTAAGTCTTTAGACAAAATGGCGGCACTGTTATCTACAGTTACTGTAGCTTCCTGGCGGGAGTTATAATAAAACCTTCCTACAGCGGCGCCCGCATTTACACTAAGGCCTTTGTACACTTTAGCATCCACGCCAAACTCGCCACCAAAATGTTGTTTATTAATTCCTGTAATGGCATAATTCACAAAATTCCTGTACTCATCATGGTAGAAAGTAATCACATTCATCTGGTCCTGAAAAGCAGTATAATAACCATTGAGCCTTATTTTTATCCTGGGTGCATTCATGGCATAGCCCGCTTCTACCGTTTTGATTTTTTCGCTGCGTAAATCATCCTGCACAAGGTCTCTTGTTCTTGGCGCAATAAATGCGTTTTCAAAAAAGGGTGCACGGGTCATGTATTCGCCATTGGCGTAAAAATAATTCCGACCATTCAGTTTGTAAGTGATGCCAGTTTTAAAAGTATAATTGTAAAAATTATACACTGTAGATTTTCCATAAGAATTATCTGGAAACAAACCTACACGAGCATGTCCGGTGCGGAAGAAACTGGTAAAGGAATGTTCGGCAGCGCCAAACAAATCAATCTTTCTGAATTTGATTACTGATTGTGCCCACACTGCGGCCCGCTTGATATCAATGTCATAATTATATCCAAACTGATCACCCTCTCTTAGTAAGCGATTGGGACGATTTAAGTCATTTTGTGAAGCACCAACAGTTGTTGCAAAATCACG
>DGQO01000124.1:0-3127 GCA_002400445.1 Chitinophagaceae bacterium UBA4412 | reverse complement strand
ACAATGTAAATACTTCTTTTTCCGCTGATGGATTGACCAGGTACACCACCTGCATTATTTATTGTAGCATAGTTCCCATAATTCGTTTGATACAATTTGTCCCAATTAATCTGCCGCAGGTTTACATCATTTTTCAATGCATCCAGCACTTGGCTTGCAAAATTTGAATCTAATTGATAACTGGGTAGATTGCGGTAATAATCCGGGCGTGGATCCTGTGCATTGTACCAATCCAAACCACTTACGCTTCGCTTACCAAACATGTAGGAAGCAGCGGTTACGATACTCGTTTTATCATTTACTTTCCAATCGTGGGTTGCGATAAATAACGGCTGCGAGCTTTTAGCTACGCTGGCATTACGCTTCTTGCCATTTTGATAACCCCAGTAAGGATTGTAATAATGGTCATTTGTTATGTCCAGCATTTCCTGTACGGACGAGCCCTGGCGTCCATTTTCGGTAGGTGCTACCATGGACACAAACGAAAGTAAATGCCGGTCATTCAATTTTTTATCCGCGGCAAAGAATGCTGAAAGGCCATCATAATATGTACCATCAGTAAAACCTTCCGTAGCCCATCGACGAGATCCCGAAAAGGTAAATGCCCATCCATCCCTTGTCATACCAGTACTGTGTGTAAACATGATACGATTAAAATAATTCCGGTTGCTGGCAGCATAATTAAAACTGGTTTGCTTGCGCTGCCGGCTGGCCCGGGTATCATAAGCAGTAAGCCCACCCACATCTCCAATAGAATAAGGATTTGCTTTTATACCGTGCACATTATCCCTGTTTCGAAGCACATCGTTCAAGCCTCCCCAAAGACCATATGGCGTAAATCCATTGTCCAGGTTTTCCATTGGAATACCATTCATGTATGTACTGAAAAGATCAGCATCATAGCCGCGGATGCGAAAACGCACGGCATTAAAATGGAATGAAGCAGCGCTCAAAAAAGGATCCCGACCAGCACCAAGTTGCGAGGAAATATTCTGCGAACTGCCATCTTCCATATCGTTTTCATCTAAGGAGATCACAGGAATATTATCTGAAATCGCTTCTTTTAAATCCTGTACAATACTGGTATCCTGTTGAGGCTTTACAGTGGTGGGTTCTTCCTGGGCCAGTGCGGCACTGCCACATAGAAGCGGCAATATCATGCACCTAAGCGCCCGGGTAATTTGTGTCGTCATAATACAGTTGATTTGAGCCGCAAATTTAGCATTTACAATGGTAATAGCCTGATGATTACAATCAACTGTGTAAAAGATTATGATAAGTATCAACGGGGAGGGTAGCACGAAAATTCTACCTTTGTCATATTTAATATTTGATATGAAAGTTCTGATAACTGGCTTGCTCTTTATGCTATTTTCCCTGGCAGCCCATAGCCAAACCAATAAATACAAAGTTTCTCTTATTGGTTTTTACAACCTGGAAAACCTTTATGATACCGTGAACAATACCATGGTAGATGACGAGGAGTTTCTTCCTTCTGGCGAGAGGCGATACAATACCCGTATTTATACGGATAGGATAGAGCGACTTGCTTCCGTAATTGCACAAATAGGCACGGATATCAATCCGGATGGCCTGGCTATTTTGGGTGTGGCAGAGATCGAAAATGATACTGTTCTCAATGACTTAGTGCGCTCTCCATTGCTAAAGCAACGTAACCTCAAATTTGTTCACTATAATTCACCGGATGTTAGAGGTGTAGATGTGGCCATGCTTTACAATCCCAGGTATTTTACCCCACTATTTAGTGCACCACTTTTTGTAAAACTTCCTACAGGTAGTAAGGCTGCCTATTACACCAGGGACGTTCTCTACACTAAAGGACTTTTAGATGGCGATACCATTCACGTATTTGTAAACCACTGGCCCAGCCGAAGTGGTGGCGAAGAGCGCTCTATTCCTGCCCGTGCAGCAGCGGCCGCTGTGGTTAAGCATGCGACAGACTCTCTTATGGCCGTAAACCCTGCCAGCAAAGTGGTTATTATGGGTGACCTCAACGATGATCCCATCAGCCCGAGCCTTACTAAAGTGCTGAATGCTAAAGGCAGTACAAAGAATCTNNCAAATCGTAATCTCTGCTGCATGGCTGTCTAGAAGCCAGGACGGTTATTTCTACCAAAAGGCAATGATTTTTAATAAAGACTTCTTAGTGGAGAAAACCGGGAGGTACCGTGGCTATAGCAAGCGCACCTGGGACGGTATATCTTATAACTATGGGTATAGCGATCACTTTCCGGTATACATTATGATGCTTAAAAAAGTAAATGAATAATAATCACCCCTACACATTGATCTTGTTCTTTACCGGATAAGATTATTTTTTAAACTTAAAAAAAAAGACATGAAGAAGATTTTTACGTTACTCTGCTTACTCCTGGCGCTTAGCGCCACACAGGCGCAAGTTCGCATTAGCCAGGTGTATGGCGGCGGCGGAAACAGCGCTGCAACCTACAACCAGGATTTTGTTGAATTGTTTAATGCCGGTGTCACGCCTGCAGATATTTCTGGTTATTCCGTGCAGTATGCATCTAGTGCTGGTACCGCCTGGCAGGTAGTTGCCATCCCTGCAAACACTACCCTACCAGCGGGAAAATATTACCTTGTAGCGCTGGCTACGGGTTCCACAGGCGGAGCGCTTCCCACTCCTGATTTAACTTTTACATCAACTAATTTGTCGGGTAGTACGGGTAAGGTTGCGTTGGTAAATTCTGCTACGGCCCTTTCCGGAGCCACCGCCTGCTCAGATGCTTCTGTTGTGGATGTGGTAGGTTTCGGCACGGCCAGTTGTGCGGAAGGCACAGTGCTTTCTACCAGCGGTATCAATAATACTTTGTCCATGTCCCGCAAAAACAACGGTTGTACAGAATCGAATAATAACAATGCTGATTTTGAACTGCTGGCAGTTTCGCCACGCAACAGTTTAAGTGCAGCTAATCTATGTGGTTCTACCTCTCCTACTATTTCTGCTTCTCCAAACATCTCAGGATTGAGTGCCGCTTTTGGCAACCCATCATCAGCTATAAGTTTTAATGTGTCTGCTGCCTATCTTACTGGTGCGCCTGGAAATCTTACTGCCACAGCATCAGCTAACCTTGAAGTGGGTATTGCA
>DGQO01000221.1:6378-7126 GCA_002400445.1 Chitinophagaceae bacterium UBA4412 | reverse complement strand
TATGCTGGACCTGATGGGCGAAACCCCATTACCAAAATACATTAAGCGCAAGCCTGAAGAAGAAGATAAAGAGCGCTACCAAACAGTTTATGCCAAACATGAAGGCGCCGTAGCTGCACCTACTGCAGGCATGCACTTTAGTAAGGAATTGATTAAGCGTTTGGAAATACAAGGCGTACGCTTTGCAGAAGTTACCCTGCACACAGGCTTGGGCACTTTCAGACCTATTGAAGTGGAAGACCTGAGCAAGCATAAAATGGATGCAGAATATTACAAGATAGATGAAACCGCTTGTGCCATCGTAAACAAAGCAAAGGAAACGGGCCATCGCATTTGCTCTATTGGTACTACTACTATGCGGGCAATGGAAACATCCTATACTGCACAAAAATTATTGAAACCGAGCGAAGGATGGACGAACCATTTTATTCACCCGCCTTACAATTTCAATATTGCAGATGCGCTTGTAACCAATTTTCATTTGCCTAAAACAAGCCTGCTCATCATGGCCTGCGCCTTTGCCGGGTACGACCTGATGATGGAAGCTTACAAAAAAGGCATCAAAGATAAATACCGTTTCTTCAGCTATGGTGATTCCATGCTGATTATCTAAGCTGGTTAAATACTTTTTAAAAAACTCCTGTAACCGGGAGTTTTTTTATGTATTTAGGTCAGACACCAAGATGTCTTTCCTTATTTTTTTTGATGACCTTAGCCGGGCCGGCGACAAACTAAAAAACCATACCTT
>DGQO01000221.1:0-6363 GCA_002400445.1 Chitinophagaceae bacterium UBA4412 | reverse complement strand
GACTTTTTCAGAAACGAAGATCATCCCGGATATGTAGAAGCACAGGACCAGGTATTACGCAATTTTTTAAACGGGCTGATTATTTATAAGCGGGGGGCACTTGCTGAGCCAAAACAAATTGACAAAGACAAGAATGCGGAGCAGCATGAAAGAAAAGGAAATAAAAAACAGGAATAACTTTGAGCTGTTCTTTTTTGAAAGAACGATGAAAAACGCTCCTAAGACAGTACTTTTAAAGTGTACAGGATCCAATTAAGAAGCTGTTATTTGATTGGCCCCCAATCAACAGCATTGCCAGCACCATATGCCCAGGTAAGCTTTTTTCCACCATTTTTTATAGATAAGGTATGGGCAAAAAAAGGGGCTCAGATAGAAATCAAAGCCCGTATTAATCCAATATCCTATGAAAAACCATTGTATTAACGCACCCCGGAAACCTTTATTGCCTTTAGCCTCTTTTAAACATAAAAAAGCCGCAAAAATATGCGACCCGTATCTAAAAAATAATGTACTACTTAATCAAGGTTAAACAGGCCCTTATTCAGTACCTGCAAAGTTTGCACTTTATACTCACCGGGCACCAACACAGAAATGTTATGATGACTTCCGCCATAACTGATCATCCGCACCGGTATATTAAGCATACTCTCAAATAAGTGGTGCATAATATCTTTGGTATCGGTAATCTCGTTGCCCACGATAGAAATAATGGTCTGGTTGCGATCCACCTCCACTGTACCTAAAGCTTCCAGTTCACGGGTAATTTCCGCCAGGTATTGATCTTCGTCGATGGTTACAGAAACTGCCACTTCCGAAGTGGTGATCATATCAATAGAAGTGCGGTATTTTTCAAACACTTCAAAAACTTTACGCAGGAAACCATAGGCCAGTAACATCCGACTGCTTTTTATTTTAATAGCCGTGATATTGTCTTTGGCCGCTACAGCTTTTACCCCGGTGCTGCCGGCTTCCCGGGTAATGAGCGTGCCCTTTGCTTCAGGCTGCATGGTATTGAGCAATTTTACCGGCACATTATACATCTGTGCAGGCCAGATACTGGCGGGGTGCAAAATCTTTGCCCCAAAGTAGGCCAGCTCTGCCGCTTCATCAAAACTGAGCTGGTTAATGGGCCTGGTTGATTTTACAATGCGGGGNNCTGTAGTCGCTACCGCCCCGCTTAAGGTTATCTACTTCGCCTTTTGCATTGCGGGTAATATAGCCCTGGGTTACAAAAAGATTTACGCCGCTGTGCTTTTGCAAAATTTGCGCAAGCTTCACTTTTATGGTGCCCACCTGCGGCTCATCGTGGGTATCAAGGCTCATAAAATCGAGTGCAGGAATAAGGCGATGTTCCACTTTTTGCTGCTCAAGCAAGAGGGAAAATAATTTAGTGCTCAGCAATTCTCCCTGCGCAAGAATGTCTTTATTTAATGCCTGGCTAAAAGAAATTTTAAGGATGATTTGCAGGAACTCAAAATGTTCTGTGAGTACATTTTTAGCTTTCACAAAAACAGCTTCGTCCTGCAGGAGTTCCGTAATGAAGGCATGGTAATGTTTTTCCAAAGCCTCAATCTGGGTTTTAGCCAATTGCTTTTCGCCGCTGGCCAGGGCATTGCTAATTTCCACGAGGGCATTGGTAGTGCCGCTGAGGGCAGATAGTACCACGATACGAGGTTCTTCCTGGCTAGATACAAGACGGGCTACTTCCATCATCCGCTGCGGCTTACCTACACTGGTGCCGCCAAATTTCATTACTTTCATTGTACTGGTTGGTTCGCTGTTTTTTAAGCCCTGCAAATATATTGCAAGCGCTACAGATACATCAAAGAGTTTATGCTATCCTGAGAGACGCTGGCATGGGCATGGCAAAATCATCTGCCAGTTTCTGCAGGTCTTCAATAATAGACGGCAGGAGCGGAATGCCATTTTCCATTCTTTCTTTTTCTATAGCCATTTCCGGCTCGCCGGGTATAATTACCGATGGTGCTTCTGCCGTTGTTTTCGCTGCTTTGAACCTCCGGATCCAAAGATCCATATCTGTTTTAAAAGCGGCAGCCGGCCGAAAAGCATCAATGCGCATGGCACCAAAGAAATGCCCCAAGCCCTTGCCCGGCATAAATTCGGGCATGGGCACATAAGCAGGAAATGGAGGTACCCAGGGACCAAAATTTGCTCCGCTGAGGATACCACTAAAAATATCTACAATACTCCCAAGCATATATCCTTTATGGCTTGCATGTTCACGATCGCCACCAAGAGGCAGTAAGGCTCCACCAGATTTTAAGGCTGCGGCATCATGCGTGGCAACACCATCTTTATCCTGCACCCATCCTAGCGGTGCTGCTGCATTTTTTCTTTGCAGCATTTCAAGCTTGCCATTGGCAGCGGTAGTGGTAGCAAAATCGGCCACGAAAGCAGGTTCTTCACCAGCAGGAATGGCCACGGCAATAGGATTGGTACCCAGCATTTTTTCAGTGGAAAAAGTGGGTGCTACCAGTGCAGATGCATTGGTCATTGCAATACCAATCATATCATGCGGAAGCGCAAGCATGGCATGGTAACCGGCAATACCAAAATGGTTGCTATTTTGTACGCTTACCCAGCCTGTTCCTACGTGCTGCGCTTTTCCGATAGCCACTTTCATGGCATGCGGCGCCACTACAAGTCCAAGCCCTGCATCTCCATCTACCACGGCCGTAGAGGGCGTTTCATGCACCAGTTTTATGTGGGGAGTGGCATTCACCCGCTTTACCTTCCACAGGCGTACATAGCCGCTTAGGCGGGCTACGCCATGGCTATCTACACCCCGCATATCGGCACTCAGGAGGACGTGCGCCGCCACAGATGCATCTGCCGGGCTGCATCCCATCTTTTCAAAAATTTGCTCACTAAATGATAATAATGAATTGTATGTATAGTGCTCACTCATAGTGCGAAGATACGCAGCCAAAGCGCACTTTGAAATCCAGTGAAGCTGCTTCCGCTTAGATTTTTGCATTTCTTCCTTACATTTGCAGCCCTCCACCAGATTGGATTGACCAAATATTTTCATTATTTATGGGACGCATATTTGAAGTAAGAAAGAGTGCCATGTTTGCCCGCTGGGATAAGATGGCCAAAAATTTTACCCGCATAGGAAAGGAAATTGCCATTGCTGTAAAAGCCAGTGGACCAGACCCGAATAATAACCCGGCATTAAGACGCTGCTATCTCAATGCCAAGGCATGTGGAATGCCCAAAGATCGTGTAGAAGCCGCCATTAAAAGGGCGATGGGAAAAGACACCAGCAATTATGAAGAAATATTGTATGAAGGCTATGCGCCACATGGCATTGCGGTGATGGTGGAAACGGCAACAGACAATCCCACCCGCACGGTAGCCAATGTGCGCATGCATTTTACAAAGGGACATGGATCCCTGGGCACAAGTGGCAGCGTAGGTTTTGGTTTTAACCACATGGCAGAATTTAAAATAAAAAATGCGGGGCAGAATGTAGATGAACTGGAACTTGAACTGATTGACTATGGCCTGGAAGAAATTGGAGAAGATGAAGAGGGAAATATCGTGATTCGCACGGCATTTACAGAGTATGGCAATATGGCTAAAGCTTTGGAAGAGAAAAAACTTGAAGTGGTAACAGCAGAACTTACCCGCATACCCACTACCACCGTAGAACTAGGTGAAGAGGAAGCCAATGAAGTTTTAAAATTGGTGGATCGCCTGGAGCAGGACGATGATGTGCAAAAAGTGTATCATAACCTCAAATAAAAAAGAAGCTGCCTCAAAAGCAAAGATCATTGTAAGCAAAACTTTTTGCAATTACTTTGACTGGCAAACAACCTGTAAACTTTGTAATCAACCCGATTTATCAGATTTTCTGCTTTGAGACAACTTCCTTTTGAATGTTCTAATGCTTAGTCAAGCCGGAAAGACACTTTACACATAACACCATAGGTGGTTACCTTGTTGTCTTTTACATGCACTTTTATATCTTTTACATACACTGAGTCGATATTTCTCACTGTTTTTGCAGCTTCAGCCACAGCCTGCTGGATAGCATCTTCAATTCCTTTTTCTGATGAAGCGATGAGTTCGAGCACTTTTACAATAGCCATAAAATAGATTTGATGTTTAAAAAAGTATTTAGGTTAAAATACTTCTTTAATCCGGCATTGGCAAAAGAAAAGTGCTTAAAAAGTTTTAAAGGTTTACGATCCTGTATTTCACGGCTTTTACCACGGCCTCTGTGCCGCAGCTCACATGAAGTTTATCGTAAATATGCTGGCAATGCTTGCGCACGGTATTGAGGCTGATGTGCAGCGCAGCGGCGATTTGCTTATAAGAATAGCCTTTTGCCAGGTGGTTTAAAATATCTGTTTCTCTTTCGGTGATATTGAAAGCTTTATTTACCTGCTTTTTGTGCGAAAATATATTCATTACTTTCTTAGCAATGCCGGGGCTCATGGGTGCACCACCTTCCAGCACTTCATACAGGTATTCAATAAATTTTTCAGGTGAAGTTTTTTTAAGCAGGTAACCATCTGCACCTGCACACAATGCGCTGAACAACTTATCATCATCTTCAAACACGGTATGCATTACCACGGGTATAGCTGCATCCATTTCTTTAATCAAAGCCAGGCCTTCGGTGCCAGTAATGCCCGGCATATCAATATCCATAATTACCAATGCTGGTTTTAGATCTGCCACTTGCTGCTGTACTTTATTGCAATCGGCAAAAGAACCTTTCACTTCAAGATCGGGAGTAGTTTGTAGCAATAACTCTATAGATCGTCGCAGCAATTCATTGTCTTCGTAAATAAGTACTGCAGTAGTTGTCATAATATCTAAAGTAAAGGCTTTTAGGGGGCAGGGCTATAACATTTTTGTGTTATGGCTTTATGTTGAGGCTACAACTTAATGTCGTACCATTTTGCAGCGTAGAGTTAATGTTGAGCTTTCCACCATGCCTGCTCACCCGCTGCTCCATATTGCGGATGCCATTGCGGTTGCGGAGCGCTACGGCAGCAGGGTCAAATCCCTTTCCATCATCCTGGATGTGCACACTCACGCAGGACGCCATAATATTTATTTTCACCAGCAGCGTGTTACAATCGGCATATTTCATAGCATTATTGATGGCTTCTTTGCAGATGAGGTAAAGATCTCTGCGCAGTTCCATCGGCAACCGCAGTTGCCCCTTGTCATTCAACTCAAATACAGCCTGAATATTCTTGGCTTCGCAGAGATCAGTAGCGTATTTGCGAATGCGGGCCAGGGTATCCGTAGCGCTGTCATTAGCCGGATTCACACTCCACACAATATCATCAATACTTTCACCAGCTTGCTGTACGCTTTGTTTTATCTGCTCAATGATAGGGTTTATCTCCGCACCCTCTTTCTCTTTTTTTAAGGCTACAGCACTTAGCATATTTACACTGCTCAGGGTGGCGCCAATTTCATCATGCAGATCCCGGCTGATGCTGTTGCGCACCTGCTGTAACTGGAGCAAATTCTTGATGCGGTAACGGTACAAAAGGTAAAGGATTGCAATCGCCATTAAAAACATAAGGCTGATGAACCAGGCGGTTTTCCAGAAAGGAGCCAGGATATGAATAGGCATTAAGATTTCATTGCTCCATTCGCCTGCGCTGTTGAGTGCCCTGATTTGTACTTTATACTTACCCGGCATCAACCCCAGTAAACTGATGCGGGCATCTTCATTCGTTTGCCATGAGCCTTCCATACCGGGCTCTGTAATTTTATGTTGATAGCTCGTTTTGAAAGGATATAAAAAATCCATGGCAGCAAATTCCAGCGTGATACTGTTTTGATCGTGGGGCAATGTAAGCCCTTCAACTGCCACTTGCCGTAAGCTGTCGGGTAATGACTGTCCATTGATAAATATACTGGTGATGCGCAATTGTGTGGCAGCAGTAGCTGGCGTAACTTCTGCAATATTTTTCACGAGTAAATCATTTCCCTGGTCTACAAATAAATGGTTATTGGCAATGAACATTTCTCCATCGAGATAATCTTTTTCCAAACCATCAAAGCGATTGAATAAGCGCCAGCTATTTTTTAAAGGGTCAAGCAATCCCAGGCCGGCTGCCGTACCAATCCATATCCGGCCTGCTGTATCTGTAGCAATGCTATTTATATTCATGGAGGGTAATCCATCATCAATGTTATAGTTTTTCCGGAGCTCATACTGTGCGGTTCCAAGCATTTGCAAACCGTTACCACCCGAGAGCCAAAGCTTTCCATTTTTATCGAAAGAAGCACAGCTAATACCAGAAGCAGAGAGTGCTTTATAGTGCTTACTGCCTGCAAAAATATGTGTAACCTTCCCTGTTGCCGGGT
>DGQO01000004.1:12417-13286 GCA_002400445.1 Chitinophagaceae bacterium UBA4412 | reverse complement strand
GATCCATCTATTGTAAGCGCCCCTTTGCACATGGTACATCCGCCGGGAGTGTGCGGGCCAAAAGTGGGATCATTGGCCAGGTTCCATTCCAATGCAATCTTGCTCCAGTTGTTCATGGAACCAATAACTACATTTTTAAGATGCCACTGAAGATCGCCATTGAAATTTCCTGTAGAAGATGTCCACTGTTCTGTAAAATATAAATTCTTATCCGGATGTGCATTGTGCACGGTACTTAATGCGCTGATATCGCCACCATATAAATGAAATGCTGAGCCATCTATGTATTGCTTTGCAGCGGCATCATTCAAAACGGTGATGGGGTAATTTGGATTATCGCAATTGTGATCCCAGATAATAATTTTTGTACTAATGTTAGCTGCCTGGAATGCCGGGCCAAGATTATTTTTTATAAAGTTAGCTTGTTCAGTAGCCGTCATTACCATGCTGGGATTATTGCCACCATGCAACGGCTCGTTTTGAATGGTGATGCTGTGTATGGGAATGCCTTTTGCCTTCATGGTTTGCAGGTACTTTACAAAATAGTTTGCGTAAGCGCTATAATATTCTGGCTTGAGACTACCACCCATTGAATTTCCATTGTCCTTCATCCACACGGGGGGCGTCCAGGGCGATCCCATGATTTTAAGATTTGGATTGATGAGCAATACTTTTTTAAGCACGGGTACAAGATCAACGGTATCTGCGGCAAGAGTGAAGTTGGCCAGTGTAGGATCCGTTTGCCCGGCGGGCATATCATCGTAGGTAAACACACTTGGGCTAAGGTCTGAAGCACCAATGCTGATGCGGATATAGCTTACACCAATGCCGTTTGTTGGGCTAAAGATATCGTTGAGCAAAGCATCGGC
>DGQO01000004.1:9272-12397 GCA_002400445.1 Chitinophagaceae bacterium UBA4412 | reverse complement strand
AGCACGGCAGTTTGCTTTTCCAGTAAGGCTGTTTGATCTGCCCTTGTGAGCCAGAAATCCACATCATTTGTGCCTGGGGGTGGAGGAGGTGGTGGAGTGGGTGCGCCGTTTTTTTTAGAACAATCGCTGTAAATAAATAACGAAGCTAAAGCCGCAAGGAAGAAAACTTTTTTAGAATGAAACATAATATACTCTTTTAAGATATAGAAAAACCCTTCTTTCAAAGGTACTGATCACCGACCTGAAGGGGTATTTTTGAAATGCAATTTTGCGTTAACAAGGTCACCTACTTTTTTCCCATATTCAGTACTGATGATACAGGAGTTATGAAAATGAATGCCACCGTAGAACCTTGCCCAATTGTTTTCTACTGCGGCTTGCCTAAAGGAACTGAAAGAGCGGTTGGCAATACCAAATTCCAGCTCAGAACTATCTATATAAGCAAAATGATCGCCAAAAATATCTGTGAGTGCTTCGGCCGCAGCGGAGCTCACGGTGCTGTGCCCGCAGGTATATTCCGGAAAAGGAGGTGTTTGCAGATAAGGCCGCCATTCGGGATCCATATATTTATTGATCACCGTTTCGGGGCGAATAAGGTTACTGCGAAACTTTTCATCCCAGCATTGGATAAAAGCGTCAAACATCGCAATCGCCGTTTTCGCATAAGCATATACGGTAGTTGAGTAATCTACTTTTGATTTTTCCGCAGCTATGCCTACAATATTCATCCAATGCCCGGGTGGAGAAAACTTCTTTGCCGTAAACATTACATGACCTTCTACAATTGTTCTGTTGCCCAGGTCATCCCAAAAATCTGCAGTGTGTTTTTGCTCCGGCGTAAGACTGTCTATCGCATCTTTAATCAATTTTGTTTCCCGGTAAAATTTGCTGTTCGAATCTTTCATGTTAAAAACCGGTGGCCTTGGCGGCACAAATTGGTTAGCACTATCCATTACCATGGTGCGCACGGCCATCCAATGCGGTTCTAAAGCTTGTGCATAACCAGGAGGTGTTGGAACCCAACGGCCCTCTTCCGGGATGATATTGTATTTTTCTGCTGTGCGCAACTCAGCATAGTTATCTTTTTTGCTCCAGTCTAAAATGGGACGGCTCACTTCCGAAGCGAGCTTTTTACTGGCCGCTATCATCAGCTTACTCATTCCGCTTGCCATAGCTATCGAATCTAAATGCGCAACATATTTTGTCATACTGTTTTCCGGGAAAGTGACAGCTTCTCCCAGGCGGCAAAAAGCAAGCATGGAGGCATACTGCAGGTTTGCATTACTGGTATCGAACTTAGGTAATGCCGGCAAGCCATTCAGTTGCCCACCCAAAGATTTAAATCTTTTATCTCCCAGTACGATTACTTCATAGGCACCTATGGCGGCATATACATAATTACGGCTGGCTACAATGGGCGGAAAATTATTTTCCATCACAACGTTGTTCAGTTCTTTTACTGTTTTGGCATAAAGAATGGGATCGTTGAATGGATTGTTGTATGCTTTCTGCTGCTGACAGGAGCTCATTGTAAGCGCTGCCAGCACCATCATGATGATTACATTTCTCATACTTCAAATTTTACTTCCTGCTTGCTGCTATGGCTTTACTTTTTTGTACAAGCGCATGTCCATATTATTCCGTGCAAATACCAGGATAGAATCTTTATTTTTTGTTGTTATCCAGTTTGCATCTCTTACCTGTCCGTTCAGGGTGAAAATGCTATACGTATCCTTAAATTTATTTTCCTGCTTGCTAAACCGAAATGCGGTAGGCCATAGTGCATCATACTGCCCCTCATAAGGAATTACGCCATAAAAATTTCCAGCCGCAAGCCATTGGTTATCGGGCATTGCTGTAAAGGAAAAAATGGGCGCCAGTTGTAAGCGTTGCGGCAGCGTCACTTTTGTAAAGTTGCCTTTGCCATCATTGATAAAACAGGCCGATGAAAGATCTTCCGCTTTTAGTTCCAGGTAATCTTTAAACAAATCGTCAAACATGAACTGCACGGTTTTGCCGGCTACTTCGCTGTAAGTGAGGTAAGCTTTTTTAAGCACCGGCAGCGAGCGTTCTAATTCATCTTTACAGAGAAAACTGTATTCTTTACCATCGATGGTATAAGCCATCACCTGTTCTACAGATTTATTTTTGTCAAAATCCTTGACGTATAATTTCAGTGGTCCGTTTTTTCCTGCTGCAAACTTATTGTTGAGTCCCCAGTTACCGGCAAGAATATCGGCAAAGCCATCACCATTGACGTCAGTTGTTTTCACCGTTTGCCAGAGCCCGGTAGATGCAGGCAAGTCTAAAGGTTTGAAAATGCCTTTTGTATTGATGAAAATGCGCATAGGCATCCATTCCCCGGTAATGACTAAATCCGGCCAGCCATCATTATTAAAATCCTGGAAGCTTGCTGCAGTTACAATTCCCTGGCTACTTAAGTTGATGGTGGATATGGGAGCAAGGTTAAACTTTCCTTTTCCATCATTGAGCAAGAGGTAACTATTTTGCGGAAAGCCATATGCTGTAGCATCTGCAAGCCCGCCCACAAAAAGATCTACATCGCCATCCTTATCCACATCTGCGGAGCGCACGCATGATTTATTTTTAAGTATGGAGGGTATATTCTCCGGCACAGATTTTAAGGTACCCGTACCGTCATTTAAATACAAGTGATCTGCAAGTTGTGGACTGTTATCGTCATATTGATTACCTCCGCTTGTAACGTACAGGTCTTGCCAGCCATCTCCATTTGCATCCAAGAAGATAGCATCGGTTTCTTCTGTACCTGGAAGTCTTCCTGGTGCCAGTAATTGCTTTTGAGTGAATCTGCCGCTGGCATTTTGCAGAAAAAACGCACCCGGATTACCCGATGCACCGCAGACATAAAAATCCTGCAAGCCATCATTGTTTACGTCTCCCATGGTGAGATGCGGGCCTGCAATACTGAGCTCATGTGGGATGAGGTATTGTTTATTGAAATCGAAAAACGGATTTTCTGTATGCTTCCAGTTGATGCCGGAACTTCCTGTTACGTCTTCAAACATTTGTGCAGAGCGAGGAAAAAATTGTTCGTGCGCAAAACGGCCATTTGCATTTTCCTGTCTGAGTATGATCTTTTTTTC
>DGQO01000004.1:2474-9225 GCA_002400445.1 Chitinophagaceae bacterium UBA4412 | reverse complement strand
CCAATGCCAAAAGTATTTGCGGTGTTTCCCTCCAGTGAAATATTCATTCCGTTTGTGGCAGTTGTTGTATTCCTGAGGAGGACTGCTTTTTCATTTATGGCATTGATGACTACATCCAGGTTACCATCATTATCCAGGTCAGCATAAGCTGCGCCGGTATAAAAACCTTTCATCTTGCCCGTACCCCATAATGCACTTTTGTCCGTAAATGACAAGCCGCCNNTCATACTGATCGGTTTGCTGCCTGCGTTTTGTGATATCGAGGTTTGAAATGAAGCGAACATAATCCAGGTCTACCGGGCGTTTCACGATGCCAGATGAAATAAAAAGATCTTTCAAACCGTCGTTATCAAAATCGGCCAGTAAAGGGCTCCAACTCCAGTCTGTGGCGGATACGCCGGATAGTAATGCAGTTTCGCTAAAATTTATACCATTGCCGTTATTTCTTTGCAGGCAGTTTTTTGAATATTGGTTCTGATACCCATTTCGCTCCAGTTTCATTTGGTAGATGTCCGGGTTTTCATCGCTGCCATATGTTTTTAAAATCTTTTCGTCCGGCGGCAGCATATCTACGGTGATGAGATCCATCTGCCCATCGTTATCATAGTCTCCTGCATCATTACCCATGCTAAAGCGACTATAATGACCAAAATGGCTTGCGCCGCTTTCGGTAAAAGTTCCGTTTCCATTGTTGAGGTAATAATAATCGTTCTCATGAAAATCATTACCTATATAGATATCTTCCCAGCCATCATTATTAAAATCTGCAACAGCTACCCCAAGGCCATAACCCAGGCTGCTTTGATAAATGCCCGCTTGTGCAGATACATCTATAAACTTTTTTGCCGGCCCATTTAATTCATTTCTGTACAAACGGTCGCCAGAGAGGCTATCGTATTTTTCTCGCAGGCTCGTATCTACAATGTTGGAATGAGGATGGTGAGATTGGTTGAGGATGTAACAGTCAAGGTCTCCATCATGATCGTAATCAAAAAATACGGCTTGACCNNGCAAGGGTTCTCGTATCTAACCCGTATGCTTCACTTTCCTCGGTGAACCCATTTTTTTTATTATTGATGTAAAGTTCATTGTGTCCTTTAAGGCCGTACTTGTTGCTGATGGTAGAAACATATATATCTAAAAACCCGTCTCCATTTACATCTGCCATGGTTACGCCACTACACCAGTCTGCCATGCCTGCTACTCCAGCCGCTTTAGTGATGTCTTCAAAAACAAAATTTCCTTTGTTCAGGTAAAGTTTGTTGTTGCCTTTTGTGTTGGCGGTAAAATAGATATCAGGTAAGCCATCATTATTAATATCTCCGGTTGCCACACCACCACCATTATAAAAATAGAGATAATAGAGAATGTTGAAGAGGTGTTTGTCTTCTACCTTGTTTTCAAAATTGATATTTGTTTTAGAAGCAGCTACTGTTTCAAAAAGCTCTGCCTTCCTGCTGTTGCAGGATAGGAGGCCGAGTAATAATGCAGGAACAATAATTTTATTTGCAAGCATTCTATTTCTTTTTACTGGTATTGTGTTTCAGGGTATCCAATACATTTTTTGTGGCGTAGGCATACATTTTAATGTAATGCGTGCGCATCATCACCGGGGTGAGTGTATCCGCATGATGTATGGTTACGGCAATACTTTTTGAAGCTTGCTTTGGCATATGGCAATCTATACAGTTTTGCCTGATCATCTCTCCTTCACTCGCAAGCAATTTGCATTGTTTCTGGTGTGTGTCTCCATGGCAAGCCAGGCATTTTGCAGAATATAATTTTACATCGTCATTCTCTTTTTGATGGGCATCATGACAACTCAAACAAGTCATGGTACTCATAGAAAAACATTTACTTGCTTTTAAAAGACCCAACTGGTTTCCGTGCACATCAATATTTTCTGCGGGTGTTCCGGGGTTAGCTTCCCGGAAATAATCAAACAATACATCTCCTGGTTGAAAGCCAAATGAAGGTTTTGTTTTATTTAGTCTGCCGCCGTGGCACAGAGCACAAAGATCCAGGGATTGCTGGCGGGATAAATTTTTTGGGTTGATGATGAACTTTGCTTTTTTCTCTGAAGGATTCTCTTCATGAAAAGCTGTATGTTTTGCTGCGGGGCCATGGCATTTTTCACAACTGATGCCCAGGATGATTCCTTCATGAGAGAAGGCGTCCATATTTGGCCGGGTTGATTTTACTTCATCAAATTTTGTACTATGGCATTCGAGGCAGCGGGCAGTAATGGGTCGGTTAAAAATGATTTTGTCTGCGGGATAACCGGGGCTATTGGTCCACTGATGAGCCGGGGTAAACCATGTAGCTGGTAGCTGCACCAGGTTTGCATCTGCCCAGCCAAGGTAGCTTTGCCCTTTTTTGCCGGAGCCTATAATAAAATCTATTCTTTCAGCCTTTTTGGGTTGGTTGTAGAGGTAAGCCGTTTGGAAATAGCCACTGTCTGTTTTTTCCATACGCAAGCTTGTAATGGGGTCGTAGGCTATAGCGTTCATGCCTGGCTTAAAATTGCCTGCAAAGAATGCATCCTCTGGTAATGTTGAACTCAGGTAGTGTCCTGTTTGCAGATGATCTTTATAAATTTCTTTATGGCATCCCTCGCATTTTTCTGCTCCCGCAAAGGCGGATGCCCCCGTTTGTTCTGAAGTTTTGTTGTGGCCCCCTGTGCATTTGATGAGCAGGCACACCACTAAAAACATTGTAGCAAAAACCCATAAAATCCTGGAGCGCTTGTGCAGCATTTCCCTTCGGCGTTTTGGTGGTAACTGTGAAAAATACAAAAGGGCTGAAAGTTCATCAGCCCTTTTGCAATACAATAATCAGAAGCTGTACCTGAGTTTATAACTTACTGTTATAAAGACTGATCACTTCGGCATCAGAAAGGGCTTTGTTATACATTCTCACCTGGTCTAAGCTGCCATTAAAGGCATTGCCCCAATCCGTGGTTTTGCCACCAAGGTAAAAACCAGTTGCTTTGGTATGGTCAAAATGAATGGCACCGTGGCCGGCCCAGGTTTGGGTAGACCATAATACGCCGTCCCGGAAAAACTTCATAGCAGAAGTTGTTTCATCATACACAAATGCAAGGTGGTGCCATTGGCCGTCGGTTACATTGGGCATTCTGCTCGCTCCGGTAAGTTCAAACCAATGATCGCCATTACCCACTTCGGCCACCATGAACTTGATAATGGTTTGAGTAAGCGTAGAACCTGCATTACCATTATCAAAAATAAGCAGCATATTCGCATTGCTCCAATGGCCGGCTGTAGATGGAATACTCATGAGGAACTCCGCTTCTCCCTGGTTCAGGGTGCTTTTCTTTTCCCACAAGGATACCGTAAAGCTGGTAGATTTTCCCCAATCATTTACGTTGAGGTACCGCAGGTTTTTATCTTTATTTCCCTGGTAAGCGGATCCATGTACACCAGGTACAATTTTGATAGAATTATCCGGAAAGAAACTCGGATAACCGGAAATACTATCCTTGAATCGGATATTGATTTGTTTGTCTGCCGCAGCAGCGGAATCAAAATTTACATAGAAACGAAGCGGTGTAGTTGGGGTTACCACTACATCTTCTGGATAGTCTCCTAAAGCAGGCTTATCCATTTTTTGACAACTGATCACTATCGCAGAAGACATGAGCAAGAGCAATAGCCAGTTTATTTTTTTTGTAAGCATGTTAAATATTTTTTTACTTGATTGAAAAAATTACCACTGCGGGTTCTGCACCAATACACCACCAGAAATATCAATGGCCTTCTGCGGAATAGGATAGTATTTACAACGATCCGTATAGCCCAGTGAGCCTAGTGCGCTCACCGCATCACCCCAGCGTACAAGATCATAAAACCGATAACCTTCCATGGCAAACTCCCATCTCCTTTCATTCTTAATGGCCTGGCGCATTTGAGCCTGGTTTACAAAAGGGATATAGGGGAGAATCGCTCTTCCGGTTCCTAAATTGCCACTTGCCCTGTTTCTTACTAACTCCAGGTTTGCCGCGGCAGTAGCGCCATCATTCTGTTCATTGGCAGCTTCTGCTTTCATCAGTATTACGTCGGCATACCGGATCATTTTATGATTGATCCAGCCGGCATTACCATCTGTAACGTGGCCGGTAAACTGGCGCATGGCAGGATCTGAATATACTTTTTTGTTCCAGTACTTTTGATCGAGTGAACTACCCGGCCCATATGGAGGAAGGGTGGCACCATAACCGCCTGTGGCTGGCCCGCCATCAAACTGGCCTGAATATAAAATGGTAGCTGCTTTTCTGGGATCGGTATTATCCCATGCGGCTTGCAACACATCGGTAGGTGTATTCCATCCCCAACCAAGATTCCATTGCGGCGCAGCGCCACCCTGGCGTACGCCCTGGCTCGTAGCAAAGTCTGATCCCAGGTTTGGTGTACCACCGGCACCGATAAAATTTTGCGCTTCCAGTATTGATTCTTTACTATTTTTTCCTACACCACCCACACCGTCTTTCCATAAGTCTACAAAGCTGGAAAGCAGGGAATATTCTCCGGAGGCGATCACTGTATTACATAAAGCAGTAACCCTGCTCCAGTTCTGACGAAACAAATGGGTTTGAGCCCAAAGGGTATTTGCAGCGCCACTCGTAAGTCTACCGGGGAAAGGATTATTATTTGTAGAACTATTAAACCAGTTCAATGGCAGCAAGGCTGATGCTTTCTCAAGGTCTGCATCTATGAGCGCATAAATATCTGCCACTGGCGATTTAGGCTTTACACCATCTGAAGCAACCGTGTAATAAAAATCAATCTTTGGTACTTCTCCGTAAGCTTTCACCAATTCAAAATAGCTATAAGCCCGGAAGAAATAAGCTTCACCCACATTTCTTAACGCTGTAACGTCTGTAAGTTTGAGTGAATCGGCAAAGTAAAGCACTTTGTTTGCTGCATTGATCATGTAATAATGATCATTCCAGTAAGTATTGGTAGCCCAATCATCCTTGGTGTATTGAAAGGTTTCAAACTCCGTTACAATTTCGGCACCGTCGGTAGCACTGCTGCCCTTTTGAGCATCATCGTCCCGGATGCTGTTAAAGTCGAGCCAGGGAAGGGTTTGAAATCCTGCCCAGTTGTGAAATACACTGTACATACCAATGATCTGTCCATCTACCACGCTTCCATAATCATCCAGTGTGGCCGAAAGGGGCTTTCGGTCTAAAAACTTTTTACATCCCGATGCTGTGGTGAGCAAAACTCCAACTAATGCTACACCAGCAAATAATTTAAAATATTTCATATTAACTTCTTTTAAGTTTATTAAAATGTAGCATTTAAACCAAACGTAATAACCCGGGGGATTGCTCCACCACCTTCGTCAAATCCAAAAGCAGTTCCTGATCCGCCATACTCTGCAGTATAACCTTTTGTATGCTTCCAGGTTTTTAAATTCTGCGCATTTGCAAAAATTCTCAGGTTCTTAATTTTTGCAGAACTGAACTTAGAGCCGAAATTATAACCCACCTGCATATTTCTGATGCGGAAATAGCTACCATCCTCAATGTTATAGGTAGAACCATTGTAGTTAAAACGATCTGCCTGGCTGATGATGGGCTCCCAGTTTGAAGTGCCTGGACCATTCCATCTCTCTGCTTTAAAAGCTGGATAATTTACCCGTTGGAAAGGAGATTCCAATGAACCCCAAACCCTGAACACTTCATTGCCGTAAACACCACCAAAATCTACATCAAAATTAAAACCTTTGTAGTTTAAGCCTACAGATCCGCCATACATAAAGTCTGGTGAAGGATTTCCAATAATCGTGCGGTCATCAGCACTAATTACGCCGTCTCCATTTAAATCTTTAAACTTAAAATCGCCGGGGCGGTAAGTGCCGAGAGATGAGGCTAAAGGTGAATTAAGAATATCCAGTTGGGTTTGGTATAAGCCTTCTACAACATACCCAAAGAAAGAAGCTATGGGATAACCGGGAAGGCTTCTTGCTTCTGCAGTAGCATTGTTTGCCCTTGCATCAATGATGCGGCCACCTGGCAGACTTTCTGCAACAGCCAACACTTTGTTTTTCATGAAAGTGATGTTACCACTCAAATTTATACTGAGGTCTTTGTTTACAGCTTGTGTCCATGTAGCCATAACTTCCTGTCCCCAGTTGCGGATTTTACCGCCGTTTTCCAATTGGTTATCCAGCCCAAGGGAACTAAGATTTACATAAGTCATCATATCCTTGGTAACCTTGTTGTAATAATTTGCTTCAAAATGTAACCTGTTTTGGAAAGCATTAAATTCTACGCCAACTTCTGCAGCATCTACAGTTTCCCATTGCAGGTTAGGATTAACCCGGTAGGCAGGCAGTGCACCTGTTACAACGTTTGTACCAAATGGAACAATGGTACCACTCTGCAGGCCAGGATAAGATGGATAATCTCCGGATACCCCATAAGTACTTTGGTTACCCAATACACCGATGGATCCTTTCAATTTCAAATAGTCGAAGAATTTCTGATCTTCCATGAAGCTTTCTTTACCCACTTCCCATGCAGCACCCACAGACCAAAACTGCTGATGGCGATTTTTTTCCGGAATCCTTGAAGAGGCATCATCACGATAAGAAGCGTTGAGGTAATATTTGTTTTTATAATTGTAGATCAACCTCGCCAGGTAAGACACGGTAGCATTTTCACTTTGTCCTGAGCCTGCGCCGCTTTCTAATACCTTACCAAAACCATTATTCAGGTACCATA
>DGQO01000004.1:0-2444 GCA_002400445.1 Chitinophagaceae bacterium UBA4412 | reverse complement strand
TTCGTCCAACCCTGGTACACACTTGTTCTTGTGCTATACAAGTAAGGCTGATTGTTCATCGGGTTGTAAGCATAATACAAAGGGTTGTAGCTGCGGTTTTCAATATCGCTTTGATCTACATACCATGTTGGTCTGAAATTAAAGTCTTTCAGGAAAGTAAGATCCAGGTACACGCTACCTACATACCGCATTTCCTTGTTGATGATTTTATCGTACCTGTTTTCAATTTCCAGGATGGGATTTACAACTCCTGAGTTTTGCAAGGCTACATTCAATCCTGAATAGAGGTTCAAATCGAGACTGTCAGGGCTGTATGGATCTTTTACACGGAACTGCTGCGTGCCGGGGCTCACTTGCGGCATCACTTTGCGTGCCTGATCTAATGCTCCACCACCTACAACAGGGTTTTGCAACCTAGAAACGTTCAGGTTGACGCCTAATTTAAGCGGGTTAAACAGTTTTGCTTCATCACTGAAAGACAATAAAGCTTTGGTTTGCTTTTCATGAATGATGAGTCCCTGGTCTTCAATATATCCCAGGCCAAAACTGAATTTGTTATTAGCTGTACCATTTGAAACAGAAAGATTGGTGGCAGTGTAATTTGCTTTACGGGTAACCGCATCTATCCAGTCCGTATTTCCTTTGAGGGCACTGTAATCTGGAGTAGCCACCCCATTATTTGCATTTTCTTCTGCAAAAAGTGCATCAAAAAGTGGGGCATCTGCCATTTTAATTTTATCTACAAGGGTCTTAAAACCATAGGTAGTATTGAAATTAATATTTAAGCCGCTTTTGCCTTTTTTGGTAGTAACGGCAATTACGCCGGTAGCACCTCTTACGCCAAAAATCGCCAGAGAGGAAGGGTCTTTCAACACCTCTATAGACTCAATATCATTTGGATTGATGTAATCGATATTATCATTCAGGATACCATCAACAACATACAATGGCCGTAGTTGACCAATACTTACCGTACCACGAATACGGATATCTGGCGCAGCACCGGGAGTACCATTATTTACAACAGACAAACCGGTTACTTTACTTTGCAATGAAGCCACAGGGTTTGTGTTTGGCTTATCTGCCACTTCTTTTCCTGATATTTTTGTAATGGAACCTGTAAGATCTCTCTTACTGGCCGTACCATAACCGATTACAACAACTTCATCCAGGTTTTGAGCCACAGACTGCGTGAGCACTACGCTTACAGAAGTGCGGCCATTCACAGCTACTTCCTGCGTGGCATAACCTACCGCAGAAAATACCAGTGTAGCATTGTCTGCCACCTGAATAGAGAAATTACCCTGTGCATCTGTATAGGTTCCGGTAGTGCCACCTTTAACCACCACACTTGCACCAATAACTGGTGCTCCGCTGCTGGAGGTTACTTTACCTTCTACCCTAATGTCTGCATCTGCAATTTCAATTGCACGGATAGCAATCAGGTTATTTTGCATCACTTTATAAGTGAGGGCTGTGCCGGAAAACAATTGCGCCAGGGCTTCATTAATTTCTGACTTGTTGAAATTAACGGAGACTTTTTGCTTCAGATCTTTTAAGCGACTGTTGTACACAAAACGAAAATTAGCCTGCTTCTCAATGGTTTCCAGCACCTGGGCAATTTGTTTGTTTTGCGCATTTAAAGTAATGGTTTGGGCATTTGCGCCTGCAAAGCTTTGGAAAGAGGCGGCCATCAGCATGATCAGCATGAGCTGTAAGATGACAATGGGCCTTTTCAAAACCCGAGTGGCTTTGGCCGTTGTAAAACTTTGTTTCATACATGTTTTGTTTAGGTAATAATAGAAAAAAGATATCCCGGGAAACCTCAGTCTCCCAACCGTTGGTTTTAAAAAAGGATTAGTGAATTAAAGGCGGGACTACTTAGCCGAATTCAATTTGTAAAATCATAGCAATCGTTTTTGAATGGGTTGTTAGTAAATGTGAATGGTATTTCCTTTACGCTTGTATTCAAAACCAGTGGAATACTGAAGGGCAATCATTGCCTGTTCCAGGGTTTCATCTTCAAAAGATCCGTTGAGGCGCTCTTGGTTCCAGCGTGTATTGTCAAATTCAAACTTCACGTCATACCAGCGTTCTATCTTTTTGGCTACATCTGCAAAAGATTCGTCCTGGAAAGAGAGAATATTTCTCGTCCAACTGCTCTCAATATCCGTATGCGTGCCGCTTAGATAACTTAAGGGTTTAATGACCACCTCCTTAGCTGCATCCGGGGATAAGTTTTGGTTTCCTTCTAATTTGCCCAATGCCTGCACTTCGTTTAACAATACCAGTTTCTCACTTGGATGCAATACATATTTTTCTGCTGGCTTGCTGTGCAAATAAACTTCCACTTTACCACGGATAAGGCTCGTTTCCGTTGTTTTATCTCCGGGGTAAGCTTTTACATTAAAGCGGGTGCCCAGTACTTTCACATCCAATTTATC
>DGQO01000177.1:1614-2697 GCA_002400445.1 Chitinophagaceae bacterium UBA4412 | reverse complement strand
TGATAAAAATACACAGGTATTTATCTCTCTTGGTGTAATCATGGTTTGCCTTTTTGCCGCTGTTATATACTCCATTTTTATTGATAAAAGTGGGCAAGGGGAAAAGCCCATTAAAACAGGTACAGGCAGCGGCCGATGAGTTATTTCCTTAACGATATTGCCCAGGCGTTAGGCTTTGCTTCATCGTATCGTTATCCTGTAGCCATCACGGTGCTGGCTACAGATAGTCGCCGGATTAATTATCCGTCAGAGACGTTATTTTTTGCCCTTCGCACAAAAGACAATGACGGGCATCACTTTCTAAAGGAAGTATATGATGCAGGTGTAAGGTGTTTTGTAGTGAGTGAACTGCCATCAATAGAAAAATTTCCTGCTGCAAATTTTATCCTGGTAAAAGATACCGGTCAGGCCCTGCAAGATCTGGCTATTTTTCATCGTAATCATTTTAACTACCCGGTTATCGGCATTACCGGAAGCAATGGTAAAACGGTGGTAAAAGAATGGCTGTCTCAGTTGTTGAGCCAGGATTATAAAGTTGTGCGTAGTCCAAAAAGTTATAATTCCCAGGTAGGTGTGCCGCTCTCCGTATGGCAAATGAGCGACGCTTATAATATGGCAGTGTTTGAAGCTGGGATATCACTTCCTGGTGAGATGCAGTTGCTTGAAAGAATTATTCAGCCAGAGCTCGGCATATTTACTTTCCTGGGAGATGCGCATGCGGAAGGGTTTTCGGGTAAATCTGCAAAAGCATTAGAAAAACTTTCTTTGTTTAAAAATTCCCGGGTATTATTGTTTCATGCTGATGACCCTGTATTGTTAGAAGAAGTGAATCGCTTTAAAGCATCAGCCAATCCTGCATTGCAACTATTGGGTTGGGGCACGCATGCTTCTGCAGCCTTTATGGTTACACAGCGCCGGTCTGTAAATTCAACGCAGGTTGAAATCTGTTATACTGCGCAGTCGTACACGTTTGAAATTCCCTATACAGATTTTGCTTCTGTACATAACGCCATCACTGCAATTTGTATGGCAATGTACTTAGCTGTTCCAACTTCAACGATCCGGCAGAAAATACAGCAGCTT
>DGQO01000177.1:1042-1535 GCA_002400445.1 Chitinophagaceae bacterium UBA4412 | reverse complement strand
AATAGGAACGCAGATGTTGGCGCATGCTCATGTATACGAAGGTGTAAAAGAGCGCTATTTTTTTGAGAGCACCGCAGCGTTTTTAGAGGCGCTGCCCAGTCTTGTTTTTTATGAAGAAACTATTTTGATTAAAGGTGCCCGGGTTTTTGGGTTTGAGAAAATAAGTGCAAGGTTATCTCAAAAGTTACATGACTGCTACTTAGAAATTAACCTTAACGCACTCCGGCATAATATCAAACTGTATCGCAGTATGTTGCGTGAAGGCGTAAAGCTCATGTGCATGGTAAAGGCCTTTAGTTACGGTAGTGGCTCTCATGAGATTGCGAGCCTGCTCCAGCATGCCGGTGTGGATTATTTAGGTGTGGCCTATGCTGATGAAGGCGTTGAATTGCGCAATGCAGGCATTCGGCTGCCCATTATGGTGATGAATACGGAGGAGGCAGGATTTGAAAATATCGTGCGCCACTGCCTGGAGCCTGAGTTGTATAGTTTT
>DGQO01000177.1:0-876 GCA_002400445.1 Chitinophagaceae bacterium UBA4412 | reverse complement strand
TTGAATCATATTGCAAATACTTCTGCCATACATCGGCACCCTGGCTTGCAATTGAATATGGTGCGGCTGGGCATTGGCCTGTACGGTATAGATGAGGATAGGGCGGTACAATTGCAATTACAAAATGTAACTACCCTTAAAACCACGATTTCTCAAATAAAAAATTTAGGAGCAGGCGAGAGCGTCGGCTATAGCCGGACGGCAGTGTTAACAGCTCCCACAACTATCGCTACAGTTCGTATTGGATATGCAGATGGCTACCCAAGGATTTTAAGCAATGGCAGGGGATATATGTTAGTGAATGGAAAGAAGGCCCCGGTAATCGGGAGCGTGTGTATGGATATGACGATGATCGACATTACCGGAATTGAAGCGAACGAAGGAGACGAGGTATTGGTTTTTGGGGAAGCTCTACCAGTTGCCGAACTAGCCCTCGCTGCGCAAACCATCAGTTATGAAATCCTCACTAATATTTCTCAACGGGTAAGGCGGGTATATTTTGAAGAATAGTTTCTTCAGTCATTGTTAACGTTTTGCCCATCCATACCAATATATTTATACGCTTATCTTTGCCAGCATAAATTATGAAATCAAAACATCTTGCGCTCATCATTGCTCTTGTAGTGATAGCAGACCAACTTCTGAAGATCTATATTAAAACCACTTTTCCTTTGCATAGTTCCCGCAATGTAATGGGTGAATGGTTCCAGTTTTATTTTGTAGAAAACCCAGGCATGGCTTATGGCTGGAAGTTTGGTGGAAATGCAGGAAAAATGGAGCTTACTATTTTTCGATTGGGTGCCGTTGTGTTTGGTACCTGGTATCTCGGCAGCATTATTAAAAGAGGATACCACAAAGGATTTATTATTTGTGCAG
>DGQO01000123.1 GCA_002400445.1 Chitinophagaceae bacterium UBA4412 | reverse complement strand
TAGACAGCTTTTTTACCAATAAAGCCAGCGCAAATATTCGCTTTGCAGAAAACAATCGTCCGGATAATGACAGCATTACGCTTACGCTGAATGGAAAAATACTCATGCAAAATATGAATCTGAATGCACCGGCAACAGCCTCTTTGGAATTAAACCCCGGTACAAATTTGCTTCTTCTTTTTGCAGAAAATTTTGGCAGCGTACCACCCAATACCGCAAGGTTGAATATCCGGTTTGACGACAAACAGTACTGGATGGATTTTACCGATGCGCCCAACATGTCTTCCACTTTTATAGCTGCCAAAATATTTTATTCTCCGGAAGACCATAGCAACCAGGCACAACAGCAGCGCAGCGCTATAAATGGAAAAATTAGCGGTCGCCAAACCAAAGTGATTGATAGTATACCCGCTGCCTCAGCAGAAATCACACTGGCCATTTGGGATGATGCGTTGGAAGATGGTGATAGTATTTCTCTAAAAATAAACGATGATATTTATATGCCTGGCCTGGCCGTAAAGAAGCGACCACAGTTTATACCGGTAACACTAAAGAGAGGAGAAAATACGATTCTGTTTATTGCAGATAATCTTGGCAGCATTTCTCCCAACACTGCTGTGCTGGAGATCATTGATGGAAAAAAGCGCCGTGCTTATATGATCAACACCAACCTGGGTGTAAATAATGCTATTAAAATTTCTTACAACTTCGGCGCAGGCAATTAGGTTCTTCGATAGCGCAGGGGNNCCACACCATCCGATTCTCCACTCATTGTATTCCATCCGCTCCACAATTGCAGACCGATCCATAGCCCTAAAGAAACGAACGCTGGTATCCTGATTACAAAAACAATAAGCCAAACCCGAATTTGATTTTTTGGAAAGAGCAAGAGGTAGCCGCCCAGCACACCAGAAATTGCACCAGATGCGCCAAGGCTTGGGGTGAGCATTCCCCGCTGTGTAATCCAGCAAACTAAAACGTGGCAGAGTGAAGCTATGATACCTGTGAGCAGGTAAAAGCCGAGATATCTGAGGTGTCCCATCCTGTTTTCAAGGTTATCTCCAAAAATCCAGAGGTAGAGCATATTTCCGCCAAGATGCGCAAAGCTGCCGTGCATAAACATAGAAGTCAACAGGGTGAGATGTACTGGCTGCGGTGTTACGCCTGTATTGCCCTGGAACACTACGTCTGTACCGGTTATAATCTCATAAGGAATGGTTGCATAGCTCGCAAAGAAATCGAAATTGGTACCAAATTTTTGATAGTACACATACACGATCACATTTAATGCGATGAGCATATAATTAATAAAGGGGGTTCTTATCCTGTCACTATTGTCATCTCCAATTGGTATCATATAAATTTATTCTTGTGCAGGTATAGGCAAATGCTGTGCAAAAAAACTTGAACAAAATTCCATTTTTTAACCGGTTTTAAAAAGCCTGCAAACGATGGTGCTTAATTTCATGTTTTCACTTTATCTTTGACTTAGGACTGACGAGAGTTTTAAATTGTTCAAGCACCTTTTTTTTACTTTGGCCTCACCAGATATTGTTGAGCCAGTTAGTCCTTCTATTTAAAAAATCCCACTCGTTATGACCAAAGATTACCCTGGTGAACAGTGGAAAACTGTTCAATTCGATTTTGAATTTACAAACGATTTCCGTCTGGAAGTGTCTAACTATGGGCGGCTCCGATCCTTTAATAAAATACATGCGAATGGCAATTTATTAAAAGGATCAATGGTGAATGGATATCGTATTGTTCGCCTCAAACTTTACAAACCCAGAACAGATGCGCAGGTGGCAACTCTTGAACGGAAGCAGGCAGAAGTAAGAAAATTTACCGCCAAACTAAAGGCCCTGAAACTTTCGGGTGCGCCTGCCAGTGAAATTAAGGATGCAACCCAGTTCCTGCTGGATCTGCGTGCCAAAATGAGCAAGAAATTTCAAAATGACCTTAAGTCAAGAGCCATTAATTATCATTCGCTTATTCATAGGCTGGTAGCTAATTATTTTCTTCCTCCTCCCACGCCAGACCAAACAATTGTGGCCCATAAAGATCACAACAAATTAAACAACAGGTCTAACAATCTGAAGTGGATGATGCCTGAAGAAAATTATGCGCATCAGCAAAAGAGCCCTCACGTTATACAGGAAAAAATAGACCGTAGTCTTACCCATCGGTCAGGAAATACCAAGCTCACTGAAGTTAGGGTGATGTATATTAAAAAACTGCTTAAAGAAGGTAAAACGCTTAAACAACTTGCAAAGCAATTTAAAGTGAGTGATATGCAAATTTTCCGCATCAAAACCGGAGAAAACTGGGGTGATATTCCTGCAGCAAAATAAAAATCAGTTCCTTTTTTTCGACTACAACATTCCTGCGAACCTGCACGGTGCTTTTGCCGCTATCCGGTGAGCACAAGCGTCTTAGTAAAGCTTTTCACGACTAGTGTAATGCTTGCCGTTTGGCGCTTAATCCCTATTTTTGCCCACCAAAAAATTTTAGAGATTTATTTATGGAAAATTTGATTTACGTCGTTCCGGCAATGGGTATTGTTGGTCTTCTGTACACCTTGGTTAAGTTTATGTGGGTAAGTAAGCAGGATGCAGGCACTCCACGTATGAAGGAGATCAGTAATTATATCACTGAAGGCGCAATGGCTTTTTTAAAAGCAGAATACAAAGTATTGGGTTATTTCGTAGTGCTTGGCGCTCTTTTATTGGGGTTAATGGGCTATACAAATCCAAGCAGTCACTGGAGTATTGCAGTATCATTCGTATTTGGTGCATGTTTTAGTGCTATTGCAGGTTTCATAGGAATGCGGGTAGCTACAAAAGCGAATGTGCGCACTGCACAGGCAGCGAGAACCAGCCTTGCAAAAGCACTTAATGTATCCTTTACTGGTGGAAGTGTAATGGGTATGGGTGTGGCAGGCCTGGCCGTACTTGGCCTTGGTGGACTATTTATTATTCTGAAGTACATCTTTGCACAGGGCGCCGCAGTAGACAGCGTAGAAATGGAAAGAACCATTGAGATTCTTACCGGATTTTCCCTTGGTGCAGAATCAATTGCATTGTTTGCCCGTGTGGGCGGCGGTATTTATACTAAAGCTGCGGATGTAGGAGCAGATCTTGTAGGTAAAGTGGAAGCCGGTATCCCTGAAGATGACCCCCGCAACCCTGCAACCATTGCAGATAATGTAGGTGATAACGTGGGTGATGTAGCAGGTATGGGTGCTGACCTTTTTGGATCATACGTAGCGACTGTGCTGGCCACGATGGTACTGGGCAGAGAGACGGATGCAATGACGGATGCGTTTGGTGGTATGAGCCCCATTTTATTGCCGATGCTCATCGCTTCAATGGGAATTCTGTTTTCCATTATTGGAACATTTTTCGTGCGCATCAGTGAAACTTCGGGCCTGAACACAGATAAAGTGCAGGCAGCCTTAAATATGGGCAACTGGGGATCTATGGTGCTCACTGCAATAGGCTGTTATTTCCTGGTAGATTATTTATTACCGGAAACTATGGAACTCCGTGGTCATCTTTTTACCAAAATGGGCGTATATGGTGCTATTATGGTAGGCCTTACCGTTGGTGCATTGATGAGCATTATTACTGAATATTATACCGCAATGGGCAAGCGCCCGGTGTTGAGTATTATTCGCCAAAGCGCCACAGGCCATGCTACAAACATCATCGGTGGACTGGCCGTGGGAATGGAAAGTACCTTACTCCCTATACTGGTATTGGCCGGCGGCATATATGGATCTTACGCTTGTGCAGGATTATATGGCGTGGCTATAGCTGCGGCAGGTATGATGGCTACTACCGCTATGCAACTTGCCATTGATGCTTTTGGACCGATTGCAGATAACGCAGGCGGCATTGCAGAAATGAGTGAACTGCCGGCAGAAGTGCGTGAAAAGACAGATATTCTTGATGCCGTAGGTAATACTACAGCGGCTACTGGTAAGGGTTTTGCCATTGCATCTGCAGCTCTCACTGCTCTTGCTTTATTTGCGGCCTTTGTAGGGATTGCAAAAATTGATGGCATCGATATTTATAAGGCCGATGTATTATCCGGCTTATTCGTGGGTGGAATGATTCCACTTATTTTCTCATCGCTTGCCATAAGAGCGGTGGGTGAAGCTGCTATGGCCATGGTGCAGGAAGTGCGCAGGCAGTTTCATAGTATCCCGGGTATTATGGAAGGTACTGGTAAACCAGAATATGATAAGTGTGTAGCTATTTCTACGGAAGCTTCGCTCAAGAAAATGTTGTGGCCTGGCGCTATTGCTTTAGTATCTCCATTAATTGTGGGTTTTGTATTTGGGCCCGAAGTTTTAGGTGGTTTCCTGGCAGGTGCTACCGTGGTTGGTGTGCTCATGGGAATGTTTCAAAACAATGCCGGTGGTGCCTGGGATAATGCAAAAAAATCTTTTGAAAAAGGCGTCAATATTAACGGTGAAATGTTTTATAAAAAGTCTGAGCCGCACAAAGCTTCTGTAACTGGAGATACTGTGGGCGATCCTTTTAAAGATACTTCAGGTCCTTCTATGAACATTCTTATTAAACTGATGAGCATCGTATCATTGGTTATTGCGCCCACTTTAGCTAAACTTCATCATGATAAAATCATTTCTGAACGTAATGATAAAATGGAGAAATTGAAACTGATGTCTGCAGAGCATCCCGTGGGAACTGTTCCTTTATAAAAAGAAATCTGGTTANNAGCGGGGATTTTTTATGCGTTGTTCATTTGATAAATCTTAATGCATTGCTTCGGCAAGATCAACTTTCTTTCCCTTGTTTCCCCGCACCATAAGCATGAATGGAATACAGATCATAAATAAAATACCCAGCCATAGAAATACATCCATGTAAGAAAGTACACTTGCTTGCTTTGCTATAGTGTAGTCTAAAGCTTTATAAGCGCTGGAGAGCGCATCCTGCGCTGAAATTCCCTTTGCCATAAAACCCTGTTGCAGCAAGTGTACACGCTGCTGCACTGCCAAATCATTCACATTGAGTTTGCTCACAAGATCGCTGCGGTGCTGCATATTTTGCCGGGCAAGAAAAGTAGTAATTGCCGCCACACCAAAAGATCCTCCAAGCTGCCTCATCATTCCCGTAAAAGCAGCCCCCTGCCCTATTTCCTGGCCTTTAAGTGTAGAAAGGGAGAGTGCAGTAATAGGTATAAATAAAAGGCCGAGGCCCATCCCACGGGTAATGAGCATCCAGAAGAATGCGTCTTCGCTGGTATCTGGCGTAATAATTTTATAACCCCAAAAACTATAAATGAAAAATATGAACATGCCCGTGGCCACTAAATATTGTTGCGGCACTCCACGCTGCAAGAGTTTACCAATGATGGGCATCATCACTGCTGTGGTTAGAGCAGCCGGTATCATGAGCGCACCGGATTGCAAAGCCGTCCAGCCAAGTGTGCTTTGTGTATATAGTGGTATAATAAATGTAGACCCATACAAACCAAAGCCAAGAATAAAGGAAAGAATGGTACCAATTCGAAGATTGCCATTTTTAAGCACACGAAGTTCTACAATGGGATTTTTATAAGTGAGCTCACGCCAAACGAAAAAGAAAGCACCAAACACAGCCGTTACCACAAGCAAAGTGATAATACCGCTATTAAACCAATCATCTTCATGACCTCTTTCCAGCACATATTGCAATGAACCTACCGTAATGGCCAGCAATCCAATGCCCAGCCAGTCGATTTCACTTCTTGATTTTTTCTCTGCATATTTCGGGCTGCGCACAAACTGTAGCGTGAGCAGCGTAGCTACCACACCTATGGGAATATTGATGTAAAAAATATAAGGCCAGCTCCAGTTGTCTACAATATAACCACCTAATGGCGGCCCCAGCGTTGGACCAATAATCACACCCAGTCCATAGATAGCCTGCGCCATGCTGCGCTTTTCGGGTGGATAAGATTCTGTAATGATGGTTTGAGAAGTAACGAGTAATGCGCCTCCGCCCAGGCCTTGTAAAAAACGAAATATAACTAACTCCACAATACCATCTGCCTGGCCACAAAGGAAAGAGAAAATGGTGAACATGATTACGGATGCAGCATAGTAATTGCGTCGTCCAAATTGCTGGGAAAGCCAGCTCGTCATGGGAACAATGATTACATTGCCGATGGCATAGGCCGTAATTACCCAGGCCACTTCTGAAAGGGTTGCACCCAGGTTTCCCCGCATTTCATTAAGGGCCACATTTACGATTGTAGTATCTACAATCTCCAGCAGTGCACAAAGTATAGCGGTTACGGTGATGATAATTCTTCTGCTGCCGTACTCAACCAGCGAGTCTTCCGTGAGATTATTCATGTATTATTTCTCCGTTAAGATTATGGTGCCACATGTACATCTACAAAAACATTCATGCCGGGGCGAAGTCTTTTAATGAGGGAGTCTGATGGATTTGTGAAAGCAATTTTTACCGGGAGGCGCTGTACCACTTTTACAAAGTTTCCACTGGCATTATCGGGTGGTAGCAGCGCAAACCTGGAGCCCGTGGCTGGCGCAAATGAACTCACCACAGCATCAAAATCATGATTGGGAAAGGCATCTGCATGCACAGTTACTTTTTGTCCTTCCGCCATTTTATTGTACTGCGTTTCTTTAAAGTTTGCCACAACCCATTTGTCATCATTCAATACAATGCTAAATAATTGCTGGCCCGCCTGCAAGTATTGTCCTTCCTGCACGGGCACTTTACTCACCAGTCCACTCTCATGAGCAGTTATTAC
>DGQO01000161.1:34946-43280 GCA_002400445.1 Chitinophagaceae bacterium UBA4412 | reverse complement strand
TCATCCAGCACGTTTTCGAGAAATTTAAAAGTGTATTCGCTGGGGCTGAATACGTCTTCAAACACTCCCCAGGTTTGCTGAACTTGTTTGCCTTTTTGGCTACCTGCCCAGGTGGTACCTTTAGGTGCCTGCGTATCTTCATTAGGAAAGCAGCTTAATTGTGGGTATGCAGCGATTGCGGCAGAAGCATGGCCAGGCATTTCAATTTCCGGAATCACTTCTATATGGCGTGCAGTAGCATAGCGCACAATTTCCTTCACTTCATTCTGGGTATAAAATCCTCCGTACCGAATGCCGTCGTTACCTGTGCCTGGAAAGCGGCCGATGATGGTGCCGTTTCTGTAGCCACCCACGCTTGTAAGTCTCGGGTACTTTTTAATTTCAATACGCCAGCCCTGATCTTCTGTAAGGTGCCAATGAAAGCGATTGAGTTTATAAGTTGCCATGTAATCAATGTATTTCTTTATCATGGCCACCGGAAAAAAATGCCGACCCACATCAAGGTGGAGGCCTCTATAATCAAAACGGGGATAATCTTTAATCCACACATGCGCCATCTCTTCTCCTGGTGCCTGCGGCAGTAGCTGAAGCAATGTTTGAATGCCATAGAAAATGCCTTCGGCGTTCCTGGCAGAAATACTTATTCCCTTTGCAGAAGTTTCCAATTCATAGTAACCAGCCTGGCTGTTTTTACCAGGCAAAAGTTTTAAAAACACCTGGCCTTGCGGAGTTGCCGTTGCGCTTGCGATATATCCTTTTGCCTGNNTAATGGCTACCTGGGTTTGTGCACTTGCAAAAAAACATCCGCCACTAAGGGCGAGGGCAACTAAAATTACTTTCATCATGATTTAAGTATTGGTAAGAGAAAATAGGTTCCATTGGCACCACCCATAATCTGGATAGTGGATTTTTGAAAATCAGATGCTGCGGCATGGTACACATCTGTAAAAGTTTGCGGGTTGCGGCTCACAAGCGGAAACCAGGTGCTTTGAATCTGAATCATAAGCTGGTGTCCTTTTTTAAAAGTATGGGCTACATCCGGCAGCTCAAATTTTACCCTTGTGGCCTGCCCTGGTACAAAAGCTTCAGGGAGTGTAAAGCTGTTTCTAAATCTTCCCCGCATTACTTCTCCCCGCACCAGCATTTGATAACCGGGCATAAGGTAAAATTCTTTGTTGCCTTTGCTGCCTGCAGGAAAACTGTAGTCTTCCGGAAATACATCAATCAGTTTTACGATAAAGTCGGCATCGGTGGTAGATATTGTAGTGAGCAGATCTGCAATAACAGGGCCCGCCAGCGTGATATCTTCTGTAACGGGCATTGAAAGTGTGAGCACATCTGGCCGGCGGGAAGCAAAGCGCTGATCATCTGTCATGTATTCTCTCGTGCGCTGCTGGTGAACGTCTTCTGTATAAGGTACGGGATGGGCAGGATCGCTCGTGTATTCATACAGCACATTTGTAGCATTGGAAAAGCTTAGGGTATTGTTTTCACTGATCCACAATTTTTCGGGGCGCTGGTCTTTTGGTGGCCATGCATCAAAAGTTTTCCAGGTATTTTCTCCGGTAAAAAAGATGCTGGCTTTCTGCAGATCGGCCACCGTGCCTTTTCCTTTGAGGTAATAATTAAAGAAAGGGATCTCTATATTATTTTGGAAATACTCTGATGTGTTGCTGCCAAATCTCACATTGCCCAGGAAACTTCCTTCCCGGCTCCACTGCCCATGGTACCAGGGGCCCATTACGATCTTGTTATTCGTAAGCGGACTTTGTTTTTCTGTGGCTTTAAAAGAATTCCAGGCGCCCCAGCAATCTTCTGCATCAAACAAGCCTCCCACCCAAAGCATGGCGGGCTTTACATTGTATAAACCCACTCTTGCATTACGGGCCTGCCACCAGGCATCGTAATTGGGATGACTCATCATTTCATGCCAAAACTTTATGCTGTCGCCTATCATCTGACTCATTTTTTGCAAAGTGCCTGCCTGCAGGTAAAAGGCATAATTATCTTTGATGGGAAATTTGAAACCCGACCCATAATCTTTTATAGGGATAGGCCTGGACTTGCCAAAGCTGGGATAAAATGAAAAAGCATCCATCTGGAAAAATGCACCGTTATGGTGAAAATCATCTCCCATAAACCAGTCTGTTACGGGTGCCTGCGGGCTTACAGCTTTTAGTGCAGGATGACCACTTAGTGCCGCCTCGGTGCTGTAAAAGCCAGGATAGGAAGTTCCTGTTACACCTACCTTACCATTGTTATTCGGAATGTTTTTTACCATCCAGTCAATAGCATCATAACTGTCACTGGCTTCATCAAATTGTTTTCCTTTTTTATTGGCAATAAACGGTCGTACATCTACAAATTCTCCTTCACTCATGTAACGGCCCCGCACATCCTGCATTACAAATATGTAGTGCTCTTTAGCGTAAGCCATTTTATAAGAGTTCCATATTGGCGAGAACTGAGCACCGTAAGGGGAGCAGGAATAAGGTGTCCTGGTCATTAAAAAAGGATGCTTTTCTGTTACATCATTTGGTATATAAAAAGTTGTAAAAAGCTTTACGCCATCCCGCATGGGAATATAAACTTCCTTTTTGCTGTAGTTATCTAAAAACCACTGGTTGTCTGTATTCTGCGCAGCCACCGTAATACTCCCGACAAGCAGCAGGAGTGTAAAAAACTTTCTTAGCATAGGAAAGTAAAATTTAGAACGGTAAATTTACCGAAACAAACCCAGATGCTATGGATAGCAATGAAATGGTTATAGACAAATTTTACAATGCCTTTGCCCGTAAAGATGCGGCGAAGATGAATGCTTGCTATAGCGATGATATTGTGTTTTATGATCCCATGTTTGAATTGCTGAGAGGCGATGAAGTGCGTAGTATGTGGGAAATGCTTTGTGGTAGTGCGGTTGAACTTACTTTATCGCATGGCGAAATCAAATCGCTTGGAGATGATTATTATACTTGTGCCTGGAATGCGCAATACAAATATTCCAGGTCGGGCCGGCCGGTGCACAATTATATTACTGCCAATATGAAAATAATTGACGGAGTAATCATTGAACACAGTGATGCCTTTAGCCTGCACAAATGGAGCCGGCAGGCGCTCGGTTTTAGCGGCTGGTTACTTGGCTGGAATAGTTTTTTTCAACGAAAAATAAAAAATAAAGCCCGCAGGAGTTTGTTGAAGTACATGAAGCAATTGTAACATTTCTCTGTTGAAAATTCAACTACGTTTACTACTGGATATAAAAAAGCGCCATCTGGTTTAAAGAAATGGCGCTCTTATAAATTTGTTTAATAGATTTATTCTACCCTGGTAATTTTGATGGTATTCGTGGGCAGGTGTAAGTGTACAGGTGTACTGCAGGTATTTACAATGATGTCTCCGCTTTGTACAAAGCCCCGCTGTTTTAAAATTTCAATCTGGTCTGAAATAATATCGTCCAGGCTTTCTTCTTCAGCATAATAAAATGGACGCACACCCCAACTCAAACTCAACTGGCTGATCAGTGTTTTTTCTTTGCTGAAAATAAACAAGGGAGACCTTGGCCGGTAGCTGCTTAGCATGAATGCGGTATAGCCACTTTGTGTCATACCAATCAGAGCGTTTGCTCTTGAATCTTTAGCCAGGTTACATGCACTGTAACAGATGGCATCGCTCAGGAACGATGGAGAATGTGGTTGTGGCGTAAGGATATCATCCCTGTCGTATTCATATAATGTACGCTCTACTTCCATAATAATTTTGCTCATGGTTTCTACCACGAGGGTAGGATAGGAGCCCGTTGCAGTCTCTCCGCTTAGCATTACTGCATCAGCGCCTTCCAGCACGGCATTGGCTACGTCACTTACTTCGCTGCGGTTTGGTTTTGTACGGTCCAGCATACTCTCCATCATCTGCGTAGCTACGATTACCGGTTTAGCCCGGTGCATACATTTGCGAATGATATCTTTCTGAATTACCGGTACCTGCTCAATAGGAATTTCCACACCGAGGTCTCCACGAGCCACCATAATACCATCACTTTCTACAATAATATCCCGAAGATTTCTAAGCGCCTCCGGCATTTCAATTTTTGCAATGGCTTTTATCTTACTGTGTTTTTCAGTGATACGTCGCTTCAGATCTTTGATATCCTGCGTTTTGCGCACAAAGGAAAGGGCAACCCAATCCAGCTTATTCTCAATGATGAAATCTAAATCTATGATATCTTTTTCCGTAAGAGAAGGCATAGTGAGCGCACTGTCTGGCAGATTCACACCCTTCTTGGGAAACAGCATACCACCCAGTGTCACACTCAGTTTTATTTCGGTATCGTTTAATATTTGCAATACTTTCAACTCCATTTTTCCATCATCCAGGAAAATGCGTTCGCCCACTTGCACATCTGTGGTTAGGTTTGGATAAGACACATAAACTTTGTCTTTAGTACCTACCATCTTTTGCGTAGTGAAAATAATCTCATCGCCTTCTTTCAAAAATACTTTGCCATCTTCCAGATCGCCCACCCTGAGCTTGGGCCCTTGCAGATCTCCCAGGATAGCAATATTGTAAGGCTCATTCTTGATGATCTCCCTGATCTTACCGATTACATCAAGTTTGTCTTCATGAGTGCCATGAGAAAAGTTAAGACGGAAAACATTTACACCTGCCTGCACAAGAGATAAGAGTTTCTCATAAGTATCGCAGGCAGGCCCCACCGTGGCGATAATCTTAGTCCTTTTTAGTGAATGTATAAGACCCTGCTTTTTATTCATGTGCTGGTGTAAATATTTCTCGGAGTGTTTGCTCATGTGTTTTATTTTTTGATAAATAGGATACATGCAATTCAATAACGATTGAATACACATTATACCACGTGCAGTAACGCATCTTGCAATACTGTTTTTTTATTATGCTGAAAGGATTTTTACAATTTTCATCCATTCCTGGCTGATGCTTTGTTTCTTTTTTACGGCTTCATCCAATGGAGTATAATGCATGCGGTTATTTACAATACCTACAAAAACATTATGCCTTCCTTCTATGAGGCACTCTACAGCATGGTAACCCATTCGGCTGGCCAGTACCCTATCCTGGCAGGTAGGAGAACCTCCTCTTTGAATATGACCTAGTATAGCCAGTCGCACTTCTATATTTGGCATTCTTTCCTGGATGATTTTTGCCACTTCTTCACCACCACCAAATTCATCACCTTCTGCTACGATAATCAGGTTTACTAATTTTGAGCGTTTTTCTTTTTCTTCCAGGCTTTCCAGGATATCGTGCATAATCGTTTTGCGCTCCGGTATCAGGATATTTTCTGCACCTGTGGCAATACCACTATGCAAGGCAATATATCCTGCATCACGGCCCATTACTTCAATTACAAACAAGCGATCATGCGCATCGGCGGTGTCTCTTATTTTGTCGATTGCTTGCACAGCGGTATTCACCGCAGTATCAAATCCAATGGTAAAGTCTGTGCCTGCTATGTCTTTATCTATGGTGCCTGGCAAGCCCACGCAAGGGATATCAAATTCGCTACTGAAAATTTGAGCGCCACGGAAACTTCCATCGCCGCCTAAAACCACCAGGCCATCAATTCCTCTTCTCTTTAAGTTGAGGTATCCCTTTTTTCTGCCTTCAGGGGTATAAAACTCTTTACACCTTGCTGTTTTTAAAATGGTACCACCCCGCTGGATGATATTGGCTACGCTTCGGCTCTCCATTTTTATGATATCATCTTCTACGATACCGCTGTAACCTCTCATGATGCCAAATACTTCCAATCCGTGGTAGATGCCTGTCCTTACAACGGCCCTGATAGCGGCATTCATGCCAGGACTATCACCACCACTGCTTAAAACGCCAATTCTTGTAATTTTCTTTTTCATGCTATTGAATCATGGTTTATTTGATAAAATCGTTCCAGATTTTACGTATGGCAGCTTTCAAAATGTGTCAAAATTACACACTAATTTTGGATTTCTTTCAAGCTGCATAATTAGTTCATTAATATATATCTTTCGTAAAATATTTCTATATGAAACATATTGTTTGCACTACAATTTTTATTTCAATTCTTAGCATGAGTATGGCGCAGCACAAATACCCTGAAACCCGGAAATCGGACCAGGTAGATGCATATTTTGGAACAACGGTAGCAGACCCCTACCGCTGGCTGGAGGATGATAACAGTACGGAAACAAAGGATTGGGTTACTGCCCAAAATAAGGTGACTTTCGGTTACTTAGAGCAAATCCCGTTTAGGAACAAATGGTTTCAGCGGCTGGAAGAAGTAAATAATTATCCAAAGTATTCCTCGCCCTCACGTAAGGGGGAGTATTTTTATTTCAGCAAAAATGACGGCCTGCAAAATCAATCGGTGCTTTACCGGCAAAAAGGTCTTACCGGCACAGCCGAACTTGTCATTGATCCAAATAAGTTTAGTAGTGAAGGCACCACAAGCCTTGCCGCTTTTTCATTGTCGAAAAATGGCGACTATGCAGTGGTGGGAAAAAGCAGGGGAGGCAGCGACTGGCAGACTTACGAAGTGATGGACATGCGCACACTCACTTACCTGCCTGATTCTATTGCCTGGGTAAAAGTATCTGGCGCCGCCTGGCTGGGCGATGGTTTTTTTTACAGCCGTTATCCGGTAAGCGCTGATGGAAAAGTATTAAGTGGCAAAAACGAAAACCACCAGGTATATTATCATAAACTAAACACTGCACAGGCTCAGGATAAACTGGTGTATGAGGATGCCGCTAATCCATTGCGATTTCATGGTGTGTTTACTTCAGAAGATGAACGCTTTGTTTTCCTGAATATTTCTGACAGAACCAAAGCAGATGGCAACGCCCTCTGGTATTATGACAATAATAGTTCTGACAAAACATTTAAACCTATTGTAGCTAATCCCGGCGAATTCAATTATAGTTTTGTTGAAGAAGACAAAGGTAAATTTTTACTGCGCACTAATGATGCTGCAAAGAATGGGAGGCTGGTTTGGGTTGATCCTAAGAATCTGTCTAAAGAAAAATGGGTAACTGTTATTCCCGAGAAAAAGGAAAATATTTCCGGGGTATCCGCCGTAGGTGGTAAAGTGATTATCACTTACACTAAAGACGTAACCAGCCGGGTATTTGTATACAGTTACGCCGGGCAATTGGAAAAGGAAATTGTATTACCAGCTTTAGGCACAGCGGCTGGTTTTGGTGGAGAGAAATCGGACACGTTTGTTTTTTATACTTTCACTTCTTTCACATTTCCACCCACGATTTACAGGTATGAAATTGCTTCCGGCAAAAGTGAAGTTTTTCGCAAGCCTGAAGTAAAGTTTAATCCTGAAGACTATGTAACTGAGCAGGTATTTTATCCCAGCAAGGATGGTACAAAAGTGCCCATGTTCATTGTATATAAAAAGGGCTTGAAGAAAAATGGCAAAAACCCAACGATGTTATATGCTTACGGCGGATTCAACATTAGTATAGAACCCGGTTTCAGTCCNNGGAAGCGAGTATGGAGAGCAATGGCATGAAGCAGGGATGCAGTTGAAAAAGCAAAATGTGTTTGATGATTTCATTGCCGCAGGAGAGTACCTGGTAAAACAAAAATATACAACACCAAATTACCTGGCTATTTATGGCGGATCTAATGGTGGCTTGCTTGTGGGAGCTGTGGCTAATCAGCGGCCAGACCTGGTAAAAGTGGCCATACCTGCTGTGGGTGTGATGGATATGCTGCGCTTCCAAAAATTCACGATCGGTTTTAATTGGATTGCTGAATATGGTAGTGCAGAAGCTGACCTGGCTTCATTTAAAAACCTCTACCGTTTTTCACCCATACATAATATTAAAAACCAGGCATACCCGGCCATCCTTGTTACTACAGCCGATCATGACGACCGTGTGGTGCCGGCGCATTCCTTTAAATATATCGCTACGCTGCAAGAACATTACAAAGGCAAGAATCCTGTGATGATTCGCATAGATACCAATAGTGGCCACGGCGCAAGCAATCTTAAAAAAGGCCTGGAAACCACGGCAGATATTTATTCTTTTATTTTTTATAACATGGGGCTTACGCCAAATTTTTAATAAGCTGCTGAGTGTTCCTGCCGGAAGAAAAAAGCTGTATCACTATTCTGATACAGCTTTTTCTTTTTACCTGTTTCCTGGCTTCACACTTGCCAAAATCAGTACGGTATCATCATTTTTTTACTGCTCAATATAATTTATGACTAGCATCCTTAATCTTTGAACCAAATCTTCCTGCCTCAGCACCTTTACTTAAATTTGCTATTGCAACCATTTGTTTCCACCAGCATTAATGTCCTGA
>DGQO01000161.1:33248-34928 GCA_002400445.1 Chitinophagaceae bacterium UBA4412 | reverse complement strand
TATGGCATCGTTAATATCTTTTCAAAATCGGGTGCAGCCAGGGGTACAGCTATAGATCCGGCTTTTGATGATCAAGCCTGGCGCAGTCTTAACCTACCGCATGATTGGGCCGTAGAACTGCCCTTCGTAAAGGTGGACAACGCAGAGGTAATGTGGCATGGTTATAAGCCTGTAGGTGGTCTTTTTCCTGAAACAAGTATTGGCTGGTATCGAAAGCGTTTTCACATTGCAGCCTCGGATTCAGGGCGGCGCTTCCAATTGCAGTTTGATGGAATTTACCGGGATGCCAATATCTGGCTCAATGGTTTTTTTGTTGGCAATAATAAAAGTGGCTATGTTGGCGCATACTATGATGTTACCGATTTTGTGCGATACAATGCAGAGAACGTGCTGGTAGTGCGGGCAGATGCTTCTCAATTTGAAGGATGGTTTTATGAAGGTGCAGGTATTTACCGGCATGTATGGTTAAATCAGTATGATAACCTACACATTGGTACAGACGGGGTTTTTGCACATGCTTCTATTAAAAATAACTCAGCCGAAATTGATGTGGAAACCACCCTGCAAAACAATGGTTTGGTTCGCTCAGGCGCAACATTGACAACACATTTATTTACCCGGGAAGGGATAAAAGTTGCTTCTTCAGCAACGACAAAATTTACGGTGGCCGAAGGCGACCAAGCCGTAGTTACGCAAAAGATCCGTTTGAATGATCCACGGCTTTGGAACCTGGAAGATCCCTATCTATACCGGATTGTAGTGGAAGTGCAAAACGGCACTACATTGGTTGACCAACGGACTTTACGTTTTGGTGTTAGAGATATTGCTATAAAAAGCAATGGCGTTTTCTTAAACGGAAAACATCTCAAACTATTCGGCACAAATAATCATCAGGACCATGCCGGCCTTGGTAGTGCACTACCAGATTACATGCAGTACTATCGTATCGGTTTATTAAAAGATTTGGGTGTTAATGCGTACAGAACCAGCCACAATGCACCTACACCTGAATTGCTGGATGCATGTGACAGCCTGGGTATGCTGGTAATGAGTGAGCAACGCTTACTGAACAGTAGTCCTGAATACCTTGACCAGTTTACAAGGCTTGTAACACGAGACCGTAGCCGCACTTGCTTGTTTATGTGGAGCATCGGCAACGAAGAAGGCTGGATTCAAACCAATAGCAATGGAAAGCGGATTGCGCAAACTTTTGTGGCCTTGCAAAAAAAGTTAGATCCCTACCGCACATGCACATACGCTGCAGACCTGGGAAATGTTTTTAACGGCGTAAATGAAGTGATACCCGTTCGCAGTTTTAATTACAGGCAGTTTGCCGTGGCAGACTATCATAGAGATCATCCTAACCAACCCATCATTGGAACAGAAATGGGCAGTACCGTAACCACCCGTGGAGAGTATGAGAAAGATTCTATCCGCGGCTATTTGCCAGACCAGGATATTACCGCACCATGGTGGGCCAGCAGGGCAGAAGATTGGTGGACTTTGGCTGCGTCCAATGATTTCTGGCTGGGCGGCTTTGTATGGACGGGCTTTGATTACCGCGGCGAACCAACTCCATTTCAGTGGCCAAATATCAGTTCTCATTTTGGTATCATGGATATCTGTGGCTTTCCAAAAAATATCTATTACTACTACCAAAGCTGGTGGACAGATAAAGAT
>DGQO01000161.1:27131-33226 GCA_002400445.1 Chitinophagaceae bacterium UBA4412 | reverse complement strand
CTGCGCTGGGATGTAGCTTATATGCCTGGTAAACTTACTGCTGTGGGCAATAAAAAGGATAAACTGATTTATGCGGTACAGGAAACCACAGGAACTCCTGCCGAAGTTGTAATGACGCCCTATAAAACAACCATGATGGCAGATGGAAAAGATGTGAGTGTGATCAACATTAGTGTAATAGACCGGGAAGGCAGAACCATTCCAGATGCCAATAATATGATCCGCTTTAACATCAAGGGGCCAGGCAAAATTATAGGTGTTGGCAATGGAGATCCCAGCAGTCATGAACAGGATAAATGTGGAGACGGTGCCTGGCAGCGGAGCTTGTTTAATGGCCATTGCCAGGTGCTGGTGCAAAGCGATACTGCTGCAGGTATGATCAGTTTTGAAGCTACAGCCGCCGGTCTTTGGAAAGGCTCAACGGATATCGTAACGGTGCCTCCTGCACATTTGCAGCAAGTAACCATCGATCAAACCTATCGTCTCACTCCATCTCAGGCAAAGCCAAGGCCTGTAGACAAAATGCTGGGTGCAGATATTTCATTTTTACCGGAACTTGAAGCGAGAGGCATAAAATTTTCAGACAAGGGCGTAGAGAAAGACGCCATTGAAATATTGAAAGATCATGGTTTCAACTATGTGCGCCTCAGGGTTTTTCAAAATCCTTCATTGCCCGCTGGCTATTCGCCGGGGAAAGGCTTTTGCGATTTGCCACATACGCTTGCAATGGCCAAAAGAGTGAAAGCAGCCGGAATGAAATTGCTGCTGGATTTTCATTACAGTGATTACTGGGCTGATCCAGGCAAGCAATTTAAACCCGAAGCCTGGAAAAGCCTTGACTTTGCTGCTTTGAAAAAAACCTTGTATGATTATACCCGGGATGTGATGCTGCAATTAAAAGGCCAGGGCACTACACCGGATATGGTGCAGGTGGGCAATGAAATCAACCACGGTATTGTGTGGCCCGACGGTAATGTAGCCAATCCTGATGGGCTGGCGCAATTGCTAAACGCCGGTACAAAAGCGGTGAAATCTGTAGATGAAAATGTAGTGATGATGCTGCATGTTGCGCTGGGCGGGCAAAATCATGAGTCGGTATTTTTTGTAGATGAAATGCTAAAACGCAATGTGCATTTTGATGTCATTGGGGAATCTTACTATCCCAAATGGCACGGCACTTTAGACAACCTCCGGGATAACTTATCAGATCTGATACGGCGCTATAATAAAGATGTTATTGTGGTAGAATATTCAGCACTTAAAGAAGAGGTAAACAGAATTGCTTTCAACCTGCCCGGTGGGCATGGTAAAGGCACATGTATATGGGAGCCACTAAATACCTGGGAATCTGTGTTTGATCGGGATGGTAAATCAAACCCCTTGCTTTTAAAGTACGACAGCCTCTCTAAACAATTTTTGCAGTAATGAAATAATTCGCCGAAGAACGATCAACTTGCACACTTAAAACTTTTTATATGCCTTATACGCCTGCTGCCACCCGTTACCAGGAAATGCCCTACCGCCGCTGCGGAAACAGTGGTCTGTTGTTACCCGCAATCTCACTGGGTCTATGGCACAACTTCGGCCATGTAGATGATTTTGAAAATAGTAAGCAAATTGTATTTACGGCTTTTGATCATGGTATTACTCATTTTGACCTTGCCAATAATTATGGCCCTCCACCGGGCTCGGCAGAAGAAAATTTTGGCCGGATTTTAAAAGAAAATTTTACCGGTCACCTGCGGGATGAACTGGTGATATCCAGTAAAGCCGGGTATTATATGTGGCCCGGTCCATATGGAGAATGGGGTTCTAAAAAGAATCTGGTGAGCAGCCTTGATCAAAGTCTCAGCCGGCTGCAACTTGACTATGTAGATATATTTTATCATCACCGGCCAGACCCCCTTACGCCATTGGAAGAAACGATGCAAGCCCTGGATGGCATCGTTCGTAGCGGGAAGGCATTGTATGCTGGCCTTTCAAACTACCGTGGTGATGAAGCCCGCAAAGCGATGAAGATTTTGAAAAAACTGGGTACGCCCTGTCTCATTCAGCAGCCAAAATATTCTATGCTGGAGCGGTGGGTAGAAGATGATTTGTTGTATTTACTTGAAGATAAAGGTGTGGGTTGTATTGCCTTTTCTCCCTTAGCCCAGGGCCTGCTCACTAATAAATATTTGAATGGCATTCCTGAAGATTCCAGAGCAGCAAAAGAACACGGATTTCTAAAGCGTGACCAGGTAACCCCAGCGCTTGTAGAAAAACTAAAGCAGTTAAATGAGATTGCGGTAGAAAGAAATCAAACGCTTGCTCAAATGGCGCTGGCCTGGTTGCTCAAAGATATCCGGATCACTTCTGTGCTTGTGGGAGCAAGCCGGCCAGAGCAGTTGGTAGATTCACTCAAGTGCCTTAACAATATTGAATTTTCAGAAGATTTGCTCACGCAGATTGATAGCATCTTAAAACATTGATTTCTACTTTAGTTTTATGGTAAAAGAAAAAATTTTAGTAATTGGCGCTTCAGGGCAAATTGGCGTAGAACTCACGCTGGCCCTTCGCAAAATGTATGGCAATGCAAATGTGGTTGCATCAGACCTGCGGGAAGAAAACCCCTTGCTCCATGGCACCGGGCCCTATGTTTCATTGGATGTGATGAATAAAGAAATGCTCCATGTGCAGGTGATCAGGCAAAACATCACACAAATTTATTTACTGGCTGCTATCCTCTCTGCCACGGGAGAAAAAAATCCCGCATTGGCCTGGCATTTAAATATGCAAAGCTTGTTGAACGTTCTGGATATTGCCAAAGAAGAGAAGCTGCATAAGATTTACTGGCCATCGTCTATTGCTGTATTTGGCCCCACTTCGCCACGGATAGATTGCCCGCAAAAAACAATTATAGAACCCACTACCGTTTATGGAATTTCAAAGTATGCCGGGGAGTTTTGGTGCAATTATTATCACCACAAATATGGTGTAGATGTAAGGAGTTTGCGCTATCCGGGGTTAATTAGTTATAAGTCGGCACCGGGCGGAGGCACTACCGATTACGCTGTGGAAATATTCCTGGAAGCATTAGAACACAAAAAGTATAAATGCTTTTTAAAGGAAGACACTTATTTGCCCATGATGTATATGCCGGATGCCATCAGGGCTACTATTGAGTTAATGGAAGCACCTGTAGAAAATATTTCTATCCGCACTTCTTATAATATCAGTGGAATGAGTTTTTCTCCCAAGGAAATAAATTCCGAAATTCAAAAGCATATACCCGAATTGCATACCACTTATGCCCCCGACTACCGGCAGCAGATAGCTGATAGCTGGCCGCAGAGTATTAACGATCAATTTGCCCGGCAGGACTGGGGCTGGAAACCAGAATACGATATTGCCAGCATGACAAAAGACATGCTGCAAAACCTGGAAGCGCAGGAAAGTGAATAGAAGTTTAAACCACCTGCTCCATGATGCTTGCCATGCGAATGCCATTGTGGCTTTCATCATAGGTACATTCTCCATTACGAATGAGTAGTACCTGGGGCGATTCGTGATGCACTTTAAAAGTTTCTGCAAGCAGGTTAGAAATATTCCTGAAAGCAATAAGATCCAGGTAATAAAAATCGGCAGCACTGCTGTCTTCGGTACTTTTGTCTAAGCGGCTTTTAGCCATACTGCTGATAGAACAGCGTGTACTATGCTTAAAAATTACCTGGTGCTTTTGAAATGAGGCTTCCCGTATTTGAGTGAGTTGGTCAGCACTGTTGAGAATATTCCAGTTCATTATACTTTTACAGAGATTTGGGTGGATGTTTTAGCCGTAGAAGGGCAGCCATATTTTTTACTGGTACCACAACTAGCAAGAGCTACGAGAGAAAAAAGAAGCGCTGAAGCGACAAAAATCTTTTTCATAAAGGATGTTTTTCTGGATTGTTTTGCTTTTTGCAAGGCAAATGTAAATTATTTAAAATCTTTTAAAAGTTAAAACGCCGAACCCGTAATTTTGTTGCTTTCTATTACAATGCTGGTTGTCTTTTTTTAAACTTAGATAATACACTTTTCAAAATACCAAAACAGTACTATGTTAAAACTAACCCGCCCAATTGCCTTTATTGATCTCGAAACCACAGGTGTAAATCTTTCCTTAGACCGCATTGTCGAAATTGCTATCGTAAAACTTATGCCCGATGAGTCCAGGCAGGTAAAACGCAAACTGCTCAATCCAGGCATGCCCATTCCGGCTGTAGTCACAGAAATTCATGGCATCACCGATGAAATGGTAAAAGACGCCCCTACTTTTAAACAGGCGGCAAATGAAATCAAGCAGTTTCTTGAAAATTGTGACCTCGGCGGGTACAACAGCAACCGCTTTGATATACCCATGCTGATGGAAGAATTTCTTCGGGCTGAGATTGAGGTAGACCTCAGTGATCGGCGAATGGTAGATGTGCAGCATATTTTTTACCAAATGGAGCCTCGTACCCTTTCTGCAGCATACCGGTTTTTCTGCAATAAGGACCTGGAAAATGCACACAGCGCTGAAATTGATATCCAGGCCACGATTGAAGTACTGCATTCACAGATTGGCCGATACGAAAAACTGGGCAATACCATCGATTCTATACTTGGCGTAATAGGGGAAGACAAGATTGTGGACTATGCACGCCGTTTTGTATTTGACGACAAAGGGGTAGAGGTATTCAACTTTGGCAAATACAAAGGCAAATGTGTTGCAGATGTTTTGCGTTCTGAGCCTCAGTATTATGACTGGATGATGAAAAGTGAGTTTCCAAGGCATACAAAACAGAAACTTACAGAGATTTTTAACCGGGCTTTGTTAAAAAAATCCTGAATACCAGGATAAGTTTTACCCCCCTTTCAAATTCAAGAATTAAAAACTTAATTTTAAGATAAACAGCGCTGTTGTTCTATTGGAAAAGATTGTTATTATACCCACATTTAATGAAAAGGAGAATATCGCAGCTATTATAGATGCGGTAGTAGCATTAAATACCGGCTTTCATGTGCTGGTGATAGACGATGGATCGCCAGATGGGACAGCTAATATTGTGCGCAACCTGTTTCCAAATTATCCCGGTCAGCTTTTTCTGGAAGAGCGCAGAGGCAAACTAGGCCTTGGTACAGCTTATATCCACGGTTTTAAATGGGCTTTGAGCAGAGGCTATCGCTACATCTTTGAAATGGATGCAGACTTTTCTCATAATCCAAAAGACCTCAACAGGCTATACGATGCCTGTGCCGCAGGTGCAGATGTAGCTGTGGGTTCCCGGTATGTGCCGGGAGGAGCGGTGGAAAACTGGCCAGCCAATCGCATATTTCTTTCTAAAGGCGCATCCTTATACACCCGCATAATTACCTGGATGCCCATTAAAGATCCCACGGCGGGATTCGTATGTTATCGCCGGGAAGTACTGGAAACACTGCACTTTGGCGCTATCAGTTTTACCGGTTATGCTTTCCAGATTGAGATGAAATTTGCTGCATGGAAATTGGGTTTTAAGATCGTAGAAGTGCCCATCACTTTTATTGATCGTGAACTTGGTGCAAGCAAAATGAACAAAGGCATCGTAAAAGAAGGCATCCTTGGCGTATTAAAACTTCGCTGGCAAAGCATGTTTAAAAACTACCGCAAGCGGGTTTCCAGGGGTGAGAATGCTGCCGGTACTGCCGTATATTCCCAATAATATTTACTTAAATGCTGGATGGTAAAGCTGTAGCGTACTGCGCAGAAATTCCCTGTCCAGGTGCGTATATATTTCGGTGGTGGTAATGCTTTCATGCCCAAGCATTTCCTGCACAGCCCGCAGGTCTGCACCACCTTCTACCAAATGCGTTGCAAAAGAATGTCTGAAAGTATGTGGTGATATATTTTTGGTGATGCCCGCCTGCTTTGCCAGTGCTTTAATGATGAGAAAAATCATTACCCGGCTTAACCGCTTTCCCCGGCGGTTTAAAAATACAATGTCTTCTTCACCGGGCTTGATCGTGAGTTGGTTGCGCACAGTATTCCGGTAAATGTTCAGGTATTTGATGGCATCGCTGCCGATAGGCACCAATCTCTCTTTGTTTCCTTTGCC